>CAKZOA010000203.1 GCA_937132035.1 uncultured Desulfobulbaceae bacterium
GTCAAGACAGTCGACCTGATGATTCCTGCTCGGTCGACCATGGCCCTGGTTGGTCCGAGCGGCAGCGGCAAAACCACCCTTGCACATCTGCTCACCCGCTTCTGGGACCCCGATCATGGCTCGATCTCAGTCGGCGACTGTGATCTGCGCAGTTTCAGCGAAGAGCAACTGCGGAGCATGCTCACCATGGTGTCGCAAAAAGACCATATCTTCAACGCCACCCTGCGCGACAATCTGCTCATCGCCGCACCACACGCCGACCTGGCGCAACTCCACGAAGCTCTGGAACGTGCCCAGCTGGCCGAGTTCGTCGCTACTTTGCCGGACGGCCTCGACACCTGGGCAGGAGAGAGTGGATCGCGACTCTCCGGGGGAGAGGCCAGACGGCTGATCCTCGCCCGTGCCTTGCTCAAAAATGCTCCAATCTGGATCCTCGACGAACCCACCGAAGGACTTGACAATCTCACCAGACGCCGCTTCACCGAAACGATCTTCGCCAACCTGAGTGGGAGAAGCGGTCTATTCATTACCCACACCCCCGAGGCCCTGGTCCGGGTCGATCAGGTGTGTTTTCTGGAAAACGGCGGCATCGTAGCCTGTGGCAGCCACGAGCAGCTGATTGCCGAAAATCTCCGCTACCGCCATTTCATCGGCACTCGGCAGGCCTGAGCCGCTGTCTGCGGCAGCACAGAGGCACAAGCTCACCGTGGCCTCGATCTCCCGGACCTTCAAACTTCGGCGAGCTTGCCTGAAAAACAGCCGTCGCCTCAGCACTCTCCCTTGACTCAGGGTGCCACATCGTGGTACACATATAGAAACTCTGCCCCGGAACCTGGAACATATGAACAGAATTGTCCGCTCCATAACTGTTGGCCTGCTCTTTCTACTGCTGCCCTCCTGCGCCTTTGCCGGAAACCTTACAGTGAAAAATACTGTAAAAGGCTGTAGCTCGTGTGAGTATAGCCAGGCGGTATTGCCGGAGTGCTGCAGGGGCACGAACGCCCATACCATGGGTGACGTCGCCGGACACGAAACATCGACCAAAAACGGTGACTGCTCTCACAGCGGCTTTTGCCGGCAGGAAGAGGGTGAGGGAGTTGCAATCCTCTCCTCGGCGCCGATCGATACTGTTTTTCCGGCCGGCAGCCGCGGGATTGCCAATACGTATGGTATCCCGGCTGCCGACATTTCTCTGGATCCTTTTTTCCTTTCCCCAAAACGCCTCACCTCCATCTATATATTTCACTGCGCCTTTCTCATTTGAGATCCGGCGGCAGGCTGTCTGAGCTGCCGCTCTCTTCTTAAGTGTTGACAACTATTGACAACAGCGCGACCTCCTGTCGTCGTCTGCAATAGAACCTAACTGAAGTCCATCGAGGTATCAAATCATGAACAAACTGATTTCTCTAAGTGTTGCCGTGCTTTTTCTGTTTGCTTTTTCAGTTCCGCAATCGTTTGGCTTTTTCCTCTCCAAACATAAGAAGGTGGAGGCGGAGGACGGCGTAGTCCGGCTGGCTATCGATAAAATAGGTGACGGATCGGCACACTATTTTGTTTACAATGATAACGGCCAGGATGTGAAATTCTTTGTGGTCAGGAGCCAGGACGGTGTGATCCGAGCGGCTTTTGACGCCTGCGATGTCTGTTTTCATTCGAAAAAAGGTTATTCTCAGGAGGGCGACTTCATGGTGTGCAACAACTGTGGTAGAAAGTTTCACTCCAGCAGGATCAACATCGTCAAGGGCGGCTGCAATCCGGCGCCTCTGCATCGTGTCGAGCAGGGAAAATACCTGGTCCTCAAGGTCAGTGATATAGTAACGGGCGCCAGGTACTTCTAGTCCGAAAAGGAGAAAGCAATGAATATCCTTTCAATCCCGCTGGCCAATATTAAAAGAAAGATGACCAAGACCTCTCTGCTGGTACTGGTTTTTGCTCTTGGGGTGATGTCCATTGTCACCCTGCACCAGATCTCGCTTGTCGTTGGTGAAAGCCTGGAGAAGAAGTTGAGCGCATATGGAGCAAACATAATCGTATCGCCCCGTACCGAGTCGCTCAGCGTCAGCTACGGTGGTTTCCACATGGGTGATATGCTTTATGATGTTGACGACTTGAGAGAGGAGGCAACGGTGCGCTCCATTCGCAATATCGATCTCACTGAGAGGATAAGCGTTATCGCCCCCAAGCTGGTCGGTACCGTCGATATTGACGATATGCCTGTAGCGGTGGTTGGCGTTCGCTGGCAGCAGGAACTCGGCATAAAGAGCTACTGGGCCATAGAGGGCACGATTCCGGAGCAAGACAACCAGATCCTCCTTGGGGCCAGTGCCGCCAGAACCCTCTCCGCCACCACGGGGAGCTTTCTCACCGTTTCCGGCAACCGCTATGAGGTTACCGGAATTATCCGTGAGACCGGAGGTGATGACGACCAGGTGGTGTTCATGGAGCTTGGCATGTTGCAAAACGTGCTGAACAAGCCCGATGGCGTCAGTTTCGTCGAAGTTGCCGCGCTCTGTTCCGGTTGTCCAATCGAGGATATCGTCGGTCAGATACGTGTCAACCTGCCTGGTGCTGAAATCAAAGCATTGCAGAACATCGTCAATCAGAGAATGGAGTCGATTCACTTCGTTCAGAACCTGGCGTTGTTTATCAGCATTATCATCCTCATTACGGCGGCGACTATGGTGGCGCTGTCTATGCTCTCGGCCGTTAATGAGCGCAAGAAGGATATCGGCATTCTGAGATCGCTCGGTTACGCCAAACATCAGGTATTCACCATCTTTTGCGTCGAAGCCGGGATCATAGGTATTGTCTCTGGGTTTGTCGGCTACATGGCGGGCTATGGAGCCAGTTTCAAGGCGCTTGAACTGCTTGCCCTGGCAGAGGATTTTCAACCGGTTTTCAGTGGATTGAACATGGTCTTTACGGCCTTTGCTTTTGGAGGAGTGACAATTGTGGCGGCACTCTATCCTGCCTGGAAAGGTGCCGTTATCGAACCGTCAGAGGCGCTGGTGGCGCTGTAAGGAGAGAAAATGATATCTGCTCGTAATATTGGCAAATTTTTCGACATGGGCGGTACTAGAACCCAGGTTCTCCGCGATGTCAGCATCGATATTGAACAGGGAGAATTCCTCTCGATTGTCGGCCGTTCCGGCTCCGGCAAGACGACCCTGCTCAATGTTCTTTCCACTCTCGTCAAACCGGATAAGGGTGAGGTGTATTATGGCAAGAAGCTGCTTACGGCACCCTCGTCGTCATCGAGTCTGAACAGCCTGCGCAAAAGTGATTTTGCCGTCATATTCCAGTTTCACCACCTGCTGCCCTACCTGAGTGTATTGCAGAACACGCTGCTTCCCTTCATGCGCTCATTCAGGCCGGTACCCCGCGAAATTGTCGCAAAGGCCAAGAAAACCCTGGAAAGAATCGGCCTGGGGGACAAATGTGACAGACTTCCGGGAAATCTCTCCGGTGGCGAGCAGCAGCGCGTAGCCATCGCCAGAGCCATGGTCAAGTCGGCCAGAGTACTGTTCGCCGATGAGCCGACGGGCAGCCTCGACAAGGTCACCGGGGAGGAAATCATGAACCTTTTGGCTGAACTGCATCGCGAAGGGATGACGATAATAATGGTCACGCACGAACCCCAGTATGCCCGGCAGGCGCAGAGAACGGTGGAACTCTCCGACGGCAGAGTGGTCCATTGACCTGGAAGGGGAGGGTTTTGGCAAAACGCTTGAGCCCAGCTCCTTTTTTTACGGGAAAACAATAAGATTATCCACTTCCGGCTTGATGCCTATAAACTCGTCGAGACCGTGATTGTGATGGCTGGAGACAAGTGAGAGACACTCTTCGCCAGTGGCCAGTTCCACCGTGTAGAGTATATTCGGTCCACGGAAGGATTTGTCAACCACCTTGGCCTTGATGGCGGATCGATCATCATGGAGAATATCCTCGGGCCGGACCAGCAGGTTGATGGAGCAGCCGTTTTCGCACGGCAGGGAGAGATTGCCGCTGAGTGTGCCAAGGCCGCATGTGATGGTGGCATTGCCTGCGACCTCACCCTTGACAATGGCGCCATCGCCGACAAAGGTGGCAACTTGAAGAGTGGCCGGCCGGTGGTATATATTGTATGCGCTGTCCCACTGTTTGAGGCCGCCTTCGAAAACAACACCGATATTGTCCGCTACCGCAAAGGCTTCGAACTGATTGTGGGTGACCATCAACGCTGTTGTGCCGCTCTCCTTGAGAATATCCCTGACCTCCATGGTCAGTCGTTCCCGTAACGTGACGTCCAGGTTTGAGAAGGGTTCGTCCAAAAGCAACAGGGCCGGGTCCGGAGCAAGGGCGCGCGCCAGGGCCACCCGCTGCTGTTGACCGCCGGAGAGCTTATGGGGGTAGGCCCGCCGCACCTCTTCGAGTCCCACCAGTTCAAGGAAATACGGGACAACCTTGTTCTTCTGCTGCCGTGCGGGTACGCCGAAACCGATATTGTCTTCCACCGAGAGATGGGGAAAGAGAGCGTAATCCTGAAAAACCATGCCGATCCCCCGTTTTTCCGGAGGGAGCACCCTGGTACAATCGGTAACAATGCTGCCGTTTATGGCAACCGATCCTTCTCCAATCGTCTCAAAGCCCGCGATTATGCGTAAAAGCGTGGTCTTGCCGCAGCCGCTCGGTCCAAGAAGACAGCCGATTTCCCCTGTGCCGAGAGAAAGTGATATGTCACGGACAACCTGCACGCTGCCAAAGGATTTGGATACACCGCGTATCTCAAGAAGATGTGCGTCCATCTTATTTCTCCAGTTTGCGAATAAGCAGAAAGACAGGGAGTATTCCGGCGACAACCAGATATAAACCGGGCAGAGCCGCGCGCTCCCATTCACCTTCGCCGGTGAGCTCATATAATTACCACGAAAGGTGCGGTCCTGACTTCCAGCATAAACCTCTCGAACCCCTCGATGGTCCGGATCCAGCTTTATAGGGGCCCGGAAAAATCCGTGAGACCAAGGAAGATAAAGGCCATCACATATGCCCCTATAGCCATGGGCAGGGCAAGTGCCCAGGAGAAGAAGCGACGGCCCGGAAAAGAACAGGCGCCGGTGAGCCATCCAAGCGAAACACCGACGACAAGTGTAAAAAAGCCGACACCGAAGATCAGCTTGAGGGTGTTGGAGAGCAGCCCGGGAAGAACGTTATCGGCGAGGTGCTCCAGGATCTCTTTTTCGGGAGACAAAAAAGAGGCAAAAAGCGTTGCCGTTGGTATGACAACCGGGGCAGCAAGGAGCCAGGCCGGGAGTTGCCATGGATCCTTGTGCCCTGAGTTGAGGAGGTGTTTGGACATCAGAGATGTTTATTTATAGCCGGCACGGTCCATGAGCTTGATTGCGTCACCCTGCAGCTTGCCGTAGATGACGTTCATGGGGTTACCCTTGAATTCGCCCCAGGAGGCGACCAGGGCGGCCGGTGCAACGGCGGGGTTGGCCGTGTATTCCATATTCAGAGAGGCGAAGACCGCCTGGGCTTCGGCCCCGGAAAGCCATTCGAGCAGGGCGATTGCCCCTTCGGCATTGCCGGCGTGCGTGGTAACCCCGGCTCCGGAGATATTCATGTGGACCCCGGTAAAATAGTGCTTACAACCACAACAATTAGCCTTGTCTTTCAAAGTTCGGACACCCTGATTTATTTACACCTCTCCGTCAAGAAAACAGCACCACATCGTGGCACACGCCTGCTTCCTCAAGGAGCAGATACCAAATATTTTGTCTGCGTTACAGTAAGATACAGTTTATTGACCACGCTTGAGTCACAACGTTTTATCAATAAAACGGGTGGCCGAAGAAACCTGCAGGAAGGAGAATTGGCAGGAGAAGAGGCAAGTCGACACGCCTCTTTGTCTGGCATTAGTCGAACAACGCACTACAATTCCATATAATTTTCAAAGGCGATGGATAAAGAAAAACAAGGTATTATGGGGGTGTTGACTGACTGGAAGGATTTTTCAGCACAGTGAGGCATCTCCGGAAAAGTGGCCTGGAGTGTCGCAAGCAACGTATGCACGTTTCATATATTACGACAACTCTTGTCCTAAATGGAATTTAAACAGTGGGATTTAAACAGAATGCCTTCAGGGCGAATCGCAGTGCATGATTTGCAGTGCATGATTTGTATGCGAGCGAAATTCGTAATATTCTAGGTACCCTAAAGAGAAAGATGAACAGCTGGCAGTCGTATTTCCATTTCTTGAATTATTTATCTCTATCCGGTAAAGAACAATGTCGACATTGCATAGCTGATTCGTCATCACAGTGAACAGAGGACCGTGAGACAGCCTCCAAACCTTTGATAAGGAACAAAAGTATTCTGCCATTTGCTCCGGATCGCCTTCTACGAAAAAACCGAGAAGAGAAATTATGAACGAAAAGCGGCCATCGGAAAATTTAGAGACTTCTATTTCTAAATCCAACAAGGGAAATGGGCGGCGCATTCTAGTGGTTGACAATAGTCCGGTAATTTTGCGATTCATGCAGCATTTCCTTGAAAAACACGGACACCAGGTGGCTTTGGCCAGCGATGGGGTAACAGCTCTTGAAGTACTCGAAAGCTTCAGTCCTGAAATCTGCTTTATCGACTTAATCATGGAGAACATCAGCGGCGACAAACTGTGCCGGATTCTAAAGAGCATGCCTGAATATGAAAATGTTTTAATCGTCATTTTATCCGCCATTGCTGCAGAAGAACAGGATCCGCACACGAAGTATGCAGCTGATGCTTTTGTGGCCAAAGGACCATTAAAGGAGATGTCCAGCCATCTTCTGCAAATCATTCAACTACTTGATACAGACGACATTGAACGTATACAGGGAACGGTACTCGGTAAAGAAAATCTGTACGCCAGGGAAATAACACGTGAACTTCTCAATTCCAAAGAGCATTACGAAACCGCCCTTAACCACATTTCGGAAGGCTTCCTGGAACTTTTGGGCGACAAAATCATCTATGCTAATCCCGCTGCCGTCGATATTGTTGGCGGGACCGAAGAGTCGATACTTAATTCCAAATTTATCAAGCTTTTTCAGGAGACCGACGAAGATACGGTAGGGACGTTGCTTGCCTCCGCCAAAACAGGCAACACAACAGTTCAATCGACAACCCCTCTGGTTGTAAACGATAAGCTTGTGCTTCTCAAAATTATACCCGTTGCCGAGGATACCTTTCAATCGACATTGGTTATCCTCGGAGATATCACACGGCAAAACCAGCTTGAATCTCAGCTGCGTAATGCTCAAAAGATGGAAGCAGTCGGCACCTTGGCCGGGGGAGTGGCGCATGATCTCAACAATGTTCTCAGCGGTATCGTGAGCTATCCCGATCTGTTGCTCATGCAGCTTCCCGAAGACAGCTCGCTGAAGAAACCAATCCAAGTGATTAAGAGTTCAGGAGAGAAGGCAGCAACCATCGTCCAGGATTTACTTACCCTTACCAGACGAGGCATAACCGAGAAGAACCCGGTGAACCTTAATCAGGTTATCAGCGACTATCTTGCTAGTCCTGAATATCATCGATTACTCTCGTTCCACTCAGAAGTAGAAATAGAGGTATGTTTGGAGGAAGAATTGTTGACGTGCATAGGTTCAGAAGTTCAAATGTCTAAGATTATTATGAACCTGGTCTCCAATGGCGCTGAATCGATTACTGAGCGTGGAAAAGTCCGGATTGTAACCGAAAATGTATATATCGACGCCAATGAGCCAAGTCTGCCCGGGATTGCGGAAGGGGAATATATCCTCCTCACAATTTCAGACAATGGTGCCGGGATCTCAGCAACGGACATAGAACGAATCTTCGAGCCGTTTTATACCAAAAAAGAAATGGGAAGAAGCGGCACCGGTCTGGGAATGACTGTCGTATGGGGCACAGTAAAAGACCATGGCGGTCATATAGATATACAAAGCTCGCCAGGAAAAGGGACGACAATGTCCATATACCTTCCCGCCAAACGACAGTATCCCGCTTCGCTGCAGGAAATGGAACAAACCAAAAAACTAGCAGCTATTCATGAGCTAAAGGGTAATCAAGAGTCTGTGCTGATCGTTGATGATATCAAAGATCAGCACGAAATAGCGGCTCATATCTTAGCACAACTTGGTTATGTAGCCCACAGCGCCTATAGCGGGCAGGAAGCTGTGGAGTTTCTCACTGAAAAGAAGGTGGATCTCGTACTTCTCGACATGATTATGGACCCGGGTATAGACGGACTAGAGACTTACAGGAAAATATCAGAATTAAACCCTCAGCAGAAAGTAATACTGGTCACTGGGTACTCCAAAACAGATCGCATTATAGCTGCACTGGAGATGGGTGCCGGTAGATATGTGAAAAAGCCCTACACGGTGGAACGTATAGGTAGGGCCATCAAGGAGGAAATGGCCGACCGGGCCTGAAAAATATGATCATCTGGAGCAGTCCTGATTTGACCTTACAGACATCACCTCAAAACTGCAACGTCCGGGAACTACTCCTTCTTAAAGGCAGATTGCCAGTACATTTTTCTGGTAAACGATAGCCTGTTTTTTATCAAGAGATCGTGATCTTCCCCTCTCCTATCATTATTATACATACAGTCTAACCTATCTTATGGAATACCTGTGATAGTGTACTACAGCCGCTCATCCCACGACTCGCATATAACCCTTCCAGACTGGTAAAAATAGTACAACACAGTGATGCCTCTGCGCGCTCGACACCTACGCTGCGACATTGCACTCACCACTCGAATGTAATATACTTACTTACGTCCTATCACAAAAAACGACCACCTGCAGACAATCCTTACGTGGAAGCTCAGGAACCATAGAGTGATCCACAACAGCAGTGAGAATCGCCTTTCATATGGAGGAGTCATGAGCAAGAAGAACATATTCGTTGTCGGTATAAACGATTTTAACCGCGGACTTCTGGAAAGAACCCCACATGCGAGGGAATACCACTATCATGGTCTGCTCGACCCTGCCGAGCTTCTGGAGACCTATGACTTCCCCGTCGCCGACATGGTGCAACGAAGCATCGATCAGCTCAACAGCTTCAGGGAGACTTCCGGCGAACCGATTGATGCCATATGCGGGTACATGGACTTCCCGGTCAGCACCATGCTTCCGCTGATCTGTAAAGAGTTCGGCACCCGCTCCCCGAGCCTCGAAAGCCTGCTCAAATGCGAGCATAAGTACTGGAGCCGGGTCGAACAGAAAAAGGTCGTGCCCGACCATATTCCGGCATTTACCGTTTTCGACCCTTTTGACGAAGAAGCGCTTTCAAAGATCGACCTTCCTTACCCGTTCTGGATCAAGCCGATCAAATCCTCCGGCTCGTTTCTCGGTTTCCGCATCGAAAAGGAAGAGGATTTTACCGCTGCGATTCCCCAGATCCGTGAGCAGATCAGCTTAATCGGCGATCCGTTCAACTACATTCTGGAAAAAGCCCAGCTTCCTCCTGAAATCGCGGCTATAGGCGGCAACCACTGCATGGCGGAAGGTATCATCGGCGGCCGGCTGTGTACCCAGGAGGGCTACAGCCAGAACGGCCGGGTCGAATCGACAGGGATCGTCGACTCCATCCGCTACGAAAACGGCATCAGCTTCTTCCGTTACGAATACCCGTCTACACTTCCCTACAAGATCCAGGAGCGGATGCACCGGATCACCGAAGCCATCATCCCCGCCATGGGTTTTGACGATTCGTCATTTAATATCGAGTACTACTGGAACAGGGAGCAGGATCGAATATGGCTGCTGGAGATCAATACCCGTATTTCCCAGTCCCACTCCGACGTATTCCAAAAGGTCGACGGCGCATCCAACCAGGCAATCACCGGCGATGTCGCTCTTGGAAGGGATCCGGAATTTCCCTCCCAGAAGGGACGATTCTCACGGGCGGCCAAATTCTTCTGGCGCATTTTCGAGGGAGACGGTATCGTCAAAGCCGTTCCGACCGAAGAGGAGATCGCCCAGGTGGAAAAGGAGATGCCCGATACCGTCATCAGGCCCCAGGTGATCCCCGGCATGCGGCTTTCAGAGCTTTTAGAACAGGACAGCTACAGCTATGCCATCTGTCATCTGTTTATCGGTGGGGAAGATCAAAAAGAACTAATGGACAAATACATCCGCTGTCAGGAAATACTGACCTTTGAAGTGGAGCCGCTTTCCGAAGCGTAGAGAGAAACAGAGGCACAATGAAGATTCGAAAAGAATTCCCCCGAAAAATCGTCGAGGTCGAACATCTGCTGATCCCCCTGTCCGACGGTACCAACCTGGCCGCACGCATGTGGCTGCCGGAGGATGCCGAAACCGATCCGGTCCCGGCGATTTTGGAATACATCCCTTACCGAAAGCGGGATCTTACCGCCGAGCGTGACGTAGGACACCACGCCTACATGGCTGGATTCGGGTACGCGGGTGTGCGTGTGGACCTGCGCGGCAGCGGCGAATCCGAGGATATTCTCACCGACGAGTACCTTTCCCGGGAGCTTGAAGACGGCGTGGAGGTGATCCAATGGCTGGCGAAGCAGAAGTGGTGCACCGGTGCGGTAGGGATGATCGGCATTTCCTGGGGCGGGTTCAACGGGCTGCAGATCGCCGCCCTTCAGCCCGGGCCGCTGAAGGCAGTGGTGACGATCTGCTCCACTGATGACCGCTACGCCGATGATGTCCATTACATGGGCGGCTGTCTGCTTGGAGACAACCTATCGTGGGCCTCGACGATGTTCGATCAGAACACCCATCCCCCCGACCCGGCGCTGGTGGGCAGCCAGTGGTACGACATGTGGCTGGAGCGCCTCGAAAAGAGCGGGCTCTGGCTGGAAACCTGGATGAACCATCCCCATCGCGACGACTACTGGAAGCACGGTTCAATCTGTGAGGACTACAGTGCCATTACCTGCCCGGTTATGGCGGTCAGCGGGTGGGCCGACGGCTATTCAAACGCCGTGTTCCGGCTCATGAAGAATCTCGAAGTACCGCGAAAAGGGCTCCT
>CAKZOA010000204.1 GCA_937132035.1 uncultured Desulfobulbaceae bacterium
GAGTATATGGTGGTGGAATGGGGTTCGAACGTCCCGGGGTCGCGGTCATTGTCGTTTCCTTGGATGGATCCGTCTTTGTTCGGTAGGCCAGAGGAGAAGATTGCTTCGCCATCGGCGTCGGTAACCTCAAGATGCAGCCATGTTCTGCGCGAAGGATAAGCCGTGGGCAGCTTATGGCCGGCCATATTGGTGATTCTTACTCTAATCACCAAGCCTTCTTCAGTACGTTCGACCTCATGGATTTCGACTCCAGCCGCATCGTCCGTCAGGTTTTTCAGGGTTTCCTGGGCGGCGAGAATGAGGTCCTGGGAAGGAACCGTAACGCCTAGTTCCGCCCGGTTGGCATTAAAAATCCGCGGCATGAGGAAGTTGCCGCCCCGGAAAACATGCCTGGAAAAATTTTGTCGCGGCTGGCCGAGCACGGCGCTTATATTCATGGGGTGGTCAAGCTGTGGCATATGACAGCTCTGACAGGACCGGGACTGATAAAAAGCGCTGTGACGCCATTCCAGATAGGGTACCTGTTCCGGCAGTTCGCCCGTAATCTCACCGTCCGGTCCCCGGGCCTGAGTATAAAGGGTGTGACAGGAGCCGCACAGGGATGAATCCTGCACATGCTCACTCTTGTTTGGTACCAGTTGTGTGGCTGAACGCATGACCCGTGTGCGCCCCTCATCGACCGTGTAGGGACCAAAGGCCGGTCGCTTGCCGGGTGCGCCTGTGGTATTGACGACAAAGCCGGCAGTAAAGCTCGCTTCGGAACCGAGGTGGTCGGCCTGGATCTGGTGGCACATGCTGCATGACACACCGTCTTTGGCCAGTAAACTCGTCTGTCCGCCGGCCTGCAGCAACGGCAGATGGGCAAAAACCTCGCCAAGAGAGCCTCTGGTCTTGGCCGTGTAGCGGGACATGGGCATATGACAGGCAGAACATTCATCTTCGATATGCTTTTTTACCTGCGGATGGTCCAGGCTTTCCCGACGGACCGAGGCTTGCCAATAGGGATCCTTGGCTGCATGCGCCATCATTGACGACTGCCAATTGGAACCAATGGACACGTCTTGGCCGGCGGACGTTATCAGGCCGTTATGGCAGGCGAGGCATTTATCGGAGAGAACGAACAGCGATGCTGCAGGTTGAGCAGACTCTGCTGTTTGAGTGTTCGAGAGTATCAAGGTGAATGTGACAAGTACTAGTATATATCGCATTGTGACCTCCTACCAGCCGGCAATAAATGGTCCGTCGAACCAGTCCCATAACAGGTAGACCATATAGACCGTTTCACGGGTGTCAGTGTCGTTGAGAGGAATACGGGCACCGGCGCAGAGCCGGACATGTTGCCTGTGATTGAGTGTTACCTGGAGTTGGGGGACGATATCCCAGTTGGTGTCGGCCTCGGAAACCAGTTCCCGCGATCCGAGAATTTCCACCATCGGCGACCATCTGCGTCCATATTCGCCGACGTAGATGGCTTTGCCGAAGGCTGCTCGCCAGAAGGCCTCTTCGTTGGCCTCATCATCGTCGTATGGCAGGCCGGCTCCAACCTGGAACTGAGCGAAAAACCCTGCCGGCAGAATCTGGCCGTAGGCGATATAGGGTTCGAAAACGGTGCTTCCGGAACCGAAGCCCTCCTCTTCGTCACCGGTGGCCAGGAGAATCTCGCCGCCGACGCTAAGTATGGAACCTTTTTCCAGACTGTGGTAGACCACCCTCTTGACACCAAGTCCTATGTCTCCGAGGTTCGAAGTCCATTCGGTGCCGCCGTTCTCGTCGTTTTCACGCCAGCCGAAAGGCACCACAAGTTCAAATTGATTGCGGAATCCGAACCGCTGTTCGTAGATAATCTCGCTGGTGATAACATCGAGCCCCTCGGTGTTGACCGAGGTGGAGAGTACCAGCTCGTCTTCCGGATAGGCCTTGGTCGTCACCAGTGGCCGCGGCAGGTTCAACTCCCCCCGGGGCCAGTTTTTATTTTTGCAGAAGCTCCGGATATAGTCGAGGATCCTTTCTATCTGCTGTTTGCTGAGAGCCTCGCCGAAGGACGGCATGAGTCTGGAAAAGCCGCGGGCCGGTCCGCCGACCACAGCTACATACATCCAGTCGAGATTGGCCTCGCGGCTGGCGAAGTTGCAGTCGCTGAAATCAGGTACAGGTACATTGAAGCCCAATTTTTCAGAGGGTACGCCGGTGCCATCGGCGCCATGGCAGGCGGCGCAGGCCTGGCTGTAAAGGGCTTGGCCAGATTGGGGAGGTGGCTTGGCGGCTTGGCTTGACGCTGGAAGAATACAGGCCGCAAACACTATACAGAACAGGAAAATAGTTGGCAGGTAAGGGGGCTTCTTCATAGATTGGTTCTCCTCTCATCCTGGTGGTTTGTTTGCTGTTTCCCGGCCAATTATGCAGTGAGAATCAACCGCTGAGAACAGCACCGCCGGCGATCGATGCGAAAGATACTGAGGTGATCGATAGTGGTTTCGTACTGGCTGACCGCCGGACCGCCGCACAATGTGCGACTGGTAATGCAAAGGATGTGCCAGCTTTGGCCGTGGTGGGAGGGGTAAAATCTTGAACGATTTGGGGTGGCAGGGAGAAATACTCCCCGATGACTAACTCATGCCTCAGGGAGGATCAGGAAATGACTATCTCATTACCCCTGCCGCCGGCTGAGTTGCTGCGAATACACGCTAAACAGAAATACTCGCCTCTTTCCGGTGATCCCGGAGAGTGTCGTGTAAAACTGGATTTTTATCGTCCAATCAGCTCCCGGAGTTTCACTGGGTAGATGTATTCCCGCTCGCGGCGCCCATCAATCGCGGTGTTGCCGGCAGCCCGTCTCCCGGGTGAAAAACAACAGCACCAGAGAGAGGCAGAGCCAGGCAAGCATAAGCAAGAAGCTGCTGCGGTAGGAAGCGGCTGTGTAGATCGGCACACCGCCTGCCATCTGGCCGCGCCAAAGGTGGTCCAGAATCCAGCCGCTGGCGGGCTGCAGCACCATGGGGCCAGTCATGACGCCCATATTGACCACTCCGGAAACCGTGCCGGCAAGTCGAAGTGGTACCGATTCCTTGGCGTAGGCAAAGCTTAGGATCATCGATCCGGAGGCGAAGCCGGTGATGAGAAGGATGAGAACCAGCAGCATGGGCGGCAGCCCTTGAGCGCAGATTATGATTGACCATCCTGCCAGGGCCGTGCCACAGCCGGCGATATAGAGGGTTTTGCGATTTCTCAGTCTGTCGGAGAGCCAGCCGAAGACGGGTCCGCCTACAGCCCAGGCCACCAGCAGGGTCGAGGTCAGCGCCGCCGCCCGCGCCGGCGACAGGTCATGTACCGTCGTCAGATAGGGAACCCCCCAGAGGCCGGAAAAGGTAAGAATGCAGCCGACAATTCCTGCGGGTATGAAAAAAAGCAGCAGGGTATTTCTATAACTGAGCACCTGGAAAATATCGACGATGCGCGTTTTCTGCGGTGCGTTCGACTTTTCCCGAAGACCTGTGAAATCACGAAAACCTTTGTCATGGGGATAATCCCTGACGAAGATCCAGCTGCCAAAGGCTGTTGCCAGGGCGATAAGGGCAGAAAAGAGCATAACGCTGCGCCAGCCGAAGAGGTCGACCAAAAGGCGCAGAGGTGTACCTGCACAGACGGCACCGACGACGCCGCAGAACAACGCCAGGCCTGATACCATGGCGAAGCGGGAGGGGGTGAACCAGTTTGCCGCCACCTTGAGCAGACAGACGAAAGCGACGGCAACGGAGCCGCCAATGAGCGTTCTACCAAAGGCGGCGGCAGCCATGGTGGGAGCCAGTGCAAAGATAACCGAGCCAAGGGCTGCCACCAGAGCACCCATGCTCAGCAGCAGACGCGGGCCGAGACGGTCGGCAAGAATTCCGGTGGGAATCTGCATGGCGACGTAGCTGTAAAAATAGACGGCGGAGAGATTACCAAGAGCAGCTGCGCCGAGTGAAAACTCCTGCATCAGCTCGGCGGTTATCACCGCCGGTGCCACCCGGTGGAAAAACCCGAGCAGATAGAGGAGGGCGCCGAAACTCCAGACAAAGAGTCCGGCGGCCATGGTGGGAAAAGCTTTTTCTGATGGTGTCGCTGGTGAATATTTCAAGGGATTTCGGCGGTTTTTAGTGTGAGCTGCCGGCGGTATCGGCGAGCTCGGCAGTTGCGGTTAGGGTTGGCGTGATGGAACCGCTCACTATATACAGCAGAAAGGCTGATCTTCACAGGAAAAATATGTCGACGTCGCCGAAGGGTGAGTGAGCTCAAGACCAGAACCCTTTTCTGGTTCGTCTTAGAGCGGAATGGCCATGATGCGTTTGAGATTTTTGCTGAGTCGATAGCGCCGGTTTTTCACGTTTTGGGTCAGAGTTGCTGAACGGTTGCCGAGCAGGATCCTGGTGCCGGCATACATCGTGCCGTGAACTTCGATGCGGATGTTTTCGATATCGACTTCTTTGAGGTAGAGCGGGTCTTCCTCGTCGAGATCGTCGCGCTCCTTGCCTTTGCCGACGCGGGAGTAGAGATCGGTACCGGGGATGAGGTTGAGTTTGAGCAGTTTCTGCTTGGTCTTATCGGCCATTTCTTCCATTTTGCGCACCTTTTTGGCCCGGCCGCCGCGGCCGAGCAGCTGCAGGGTCTGAATGATCTCCTCCTGCTGTTTGGCAAACTCTTTTTGCAGTTGTTTGAAGAGAAGATATCTGCCGGGCTCGATGCCGGCGCCAAGCGTCGCCGCCTCGCAGTTTTCGGCACCGACGGTGCCGACGCTGAGGTTGCCTCCGGCGAGAAGAATACCGCCGAGAATGGTGCAGTTGCGATGGCAGCGGATATCCGCTGCCGCCTCGACCTTGCTGTAGTAGCATTGCTTGCGAATGAGGATGACCCCTCCGGATTTGAGGGTGCCGCGTTCGATAAAACGCAGATCGATGTCACCACCGGCGGTTATTGTGGAGGAGGTTCCGGTGATGCCGCCTTTTATGACGATATTGCTGCTGCTGGTCACCGAGGCATTGGAAACTGCGCCTCCTATCTCCAGATCGCCACCGGTCTCGACCTTAAAGCTCGGCTGGACGGAGCCTTTGATGATGACGTTGTTTTCCGAAGCAACGTTGCCGGTGGTATAGTTGACGTCGCCAGTGACAGTTACCTTCGAGGCTACCTTGATGGTGTCATTGTTGACGACGCTCATGGCACCGTCGCTGGTGGCGATCACTTTGTTTTCGTCGGCCAGAAACCTGACCTCGCCCTGGACCTTGACCTTGATGTCTTTGCCGCTTTTGGATTCTATGGTTTCACCGACAACATTGTAGCCGGATTTGCCGGCAACTGCAGGTATCTTGGTGGCGATATGCTGGTCTTCACTGACCGCCACCATGACCTTGCGCTCCCTGAAGTCGATGGTGCCGTCCTCCTGCAGATGTCCCGCCAGCGGTCCGATTTCCACTTCAAAGCGGAGGACGGCGTCTCGACCCTCACCGGGAAAATCGCCCTGGGCAAAAGGTATTTCCTCGAAATCATTGAGAGGGCCGTCGATAGATGAGCGGACTTTTACCAACGCTTCATGGTCGATACCGGCAATGATCCCGGCCTCGGCAATGAGTTCATCGAGATCATGATTTTTGAGGGAAGGGGCGTCTTCTATGGCGGGATGGAGAACAAGGCTGGCCTGCATCCTGTTGTTTGAAAGCTTCACCAGTGGAGTTATGGAGACCCGGAAACCGCTTACCCCATTCGTGTCGAAGGGGTGTACCGCTGGATAGCCGCTGACCTCGGCAACCAGAGCTTCGCCGTCGAGGATTACATTCTCCCCGGCTTCCAGAGGACTGGGGAGCAAACCTTTTTTCTTCAACTGCGAAGCGTCGGGAAAATCGGCCAGCAGAGCACCCTTCCTGACAAACTCGCTGACGACGATCTTTTCTTCGGTTTCCTCAGCACCGCAGCTGAGTGTTCGGCGCACAAAATGCAGTTCGGGCTCTGCGTATTTCGCTGGTGGCTGTTCTGGTGGTTCCTGAGAATGCAAAGTGATTACCTGTGGTTGGATGAGCGCTGTGGTGCTGTTGCAGCAGCCTGGGACTACTGGCCGGGTCTTGTGTTAATTCTATAATAGCATACACTTACAGAGTTTGTAATACATATTATCCCGTATTGTTCTGCTGGGCTGTTGCCGCCTAGAGTCTAGTGGGAGAGCGTGTCAAATTAAAGTGTCTCGTTGCTGGTAAATGTGCCGATGCAGAGGAGGGGAGGTACTCATATTTTGATTTGCTTGCAATAGATGGAGCAGGGCGTATATTGCGCTTATGCAGTACCGACTGTGTAACAGAGGCTGATCACCAGTTTCCAGTGTGAAAAGGAGAAGAATATGCATCGTGTAATGATTCACCCGGCGACCTACGAAAACTGCAGGCAGGCGGTGGAGAGAGCCTTTGAACTGTTTCCCTCCGACATAACCGGCAGAAAGGTGGTTATCAAGCCCAATGTTCTGCGGACCTCGAAGGCCAATGAGCACATTGTCACCAATCCGGCCGTGCTGCGTGCCGTCATCGATGTGGTGGAGACCCAGGGCCCTGCCGAGATTGTCGTTGGCGATAATCCGGGGCTGTTCAACTATGGTGACAACGAAAATAGCTTCGAGCAGACTGGGCTCATGGAGGCGGCCAAGGGATATTACAAAAACTTCGGCGATACCTCGCAGCATCTGGACTTCAACCCCGGGTATATGAAACGGATTGGTGTCTCCACGGAGATTATGGAAGCCGATGTCCTGATCAGTCTGCCAAAATTCAAGACCCACGGCCTGACGGTCATGACCGGCGCCATAAAAAACAGCTATGGCATTCTTCCCGGGGGCCAGAAAGCCCGGCTGCACAAGCTTGCCGGCACTCCGGAGCGCTTCCATGAGTTGGTCGCTGAAGTTTTCCGCCTGCGGGTGCCTGATATGTTTATCATGGATGCGGTGGTGGGCATGGAAGGCAATGGACCGGCCTCTCCGGATCTGCGGGAAATCGGCCTGCTGCTGGCAGCAGACAACGGAGTGGCCATGGATGCGGTGGTTGCCCGAATGATGGGGCTTGAGCCGGCGCGACTGCGATTTCTGCAGAAGGCAAAAGAGTTGGGCCTCGGAGATTTTGATGAAGGTGCCATAGAAATAGTCGGGAAGATGGAGGTTCTTCCCGATTTCAAAGTGCCGCCGCTGGGTGGTGAGGCCATCGCCGCCAATGCGCAAATACAGGAGATGATGCAGGCGAAGTCCCAGGTGAGGCCCACGGCCGATAGGGAGTTGTGCACTGGCTGCCAGGCCTGCGTCGATCAGTGTCCGGTAGAGGCCCTGAGTATGAAGGAAGAAGTACCCGTGGTGGAAGAGGAGACCTGTATTGCCTGTTTCTGCTGCCAGGAGATATGCCCGGAAAAGGCCATACGCCTCAATTGATGAAGGAAGGAAAGAGGATGAAAAAATTGTACATGATACCTGCAGCCATTTGTTCCCTTCTGCTGGTGCTGTTTACCGTGACAGCCTGCAGTGACGACACCCTTGGCATTACCGTCCGTTTCCCTGAAATTGCCGGTTTGCAGCAGAACGATCCCGTGGTCTTCGAGGGCAGCAACATAGGACAGGTGGAAAAGATCGTCTATACCGACACGGGAAATTATTTAGTGGAAATCACAATTGCCCGTGAGTTTGTCAATGCCGCAACCGCGTATACTCTCTTCTCCATTCGACCTGCAGGGGTAGATGGGAAAGACAGAGCCGTTCTGCTGGTCCAGGAGAAGGCCGGCGGCGAGGTGCTGAAGGAGGGCAGTATAGTCGAGGGATCGGTCCGCAGCGGCTACCTTGAGCAGATCATCGGCGAGTTGCAGAAAAAAGCCGGTGCCGCCGAAGGTGAGCTGCGTCGGGCCTTGGAAGAACTGCAAAAGTCGCTGGAAGAGGCCTCATGGCGTTTGGGTTCGGGGCTGCAGCAGGCCCTTGATGATATTTCCCTGCATTTGCAAAGCTTCAAGGAGGATATGAAAAAGGTGCCCGACAGCCAGGAGGTCCAGCGTCTGGAAGAATCCATAAGACGGTTTGCCGACGAATTCAACCGGGCCCAGGAGGATGTCCGCAGCCATATCCGCGAAGAGGTGCTGCCGGAGTTGCAGCGGGAGTTGGAACAGCTTCGGGAAAAGTTGAAGAGGGAAAATCGTCAGGACGAAATGGAGGAAATCGACCGCCAGATGGATAAGGTTATCATGGTCTGATCCGTGTCTGCTGGCTCCAGAGTCTTTGAGGCCACTCCGGGAGTGTCCGGAAACGGTCACTCCCGCCGCAGAGGCGAAGCGTTTATCTATAGTAGAGGCTTGGGCTGCCCATGGTCTCGAGCGCCTTGTGCAGATTCCTTCGGAAATCACGCCGGTCCCAGATGCCTTGAATGTGTCCCCGCTTCAGGGCATTGCGCGCCGAATGATAGTCCGGCGGAATATCTATCCCCGTGGTCTCCCGGATAACCCGGGGTCCTGCAAAGCCGACCCGGCTGGAGCGGATGGCAAACTGATAGGGAGAGCAGCCGAGAAAGGAGGCCACCGGTCCGGCATAGGAGTTGTTGTCGTAGACGACGATGTAGAGTCCGCCGGCGTCGATGTATTCCCGCACGGCCATGGTGCATTTGGGCATCTGGATGACCCCCAGGGTCCCCTCCTGTATCCGTATGCCGCCGGAGGTGTGGATATAGGCCAGCAGGGGGCGTTTCTTTCTCTTCGCCAGCTTGCAGGCCTGGACGAATTTCTCGCCTTCGGCCGAGCCGACTGTGCCGTTGCGGAAATCGGAATAGAGCATCGAGGTGACGATTTGCAGGCCGTTGACTTCAGCGGTGAAGGTCATGTTGCCGGAATTACGCCTGTTCTTCTTCTTGGCCGCATCCAGCCTCTCCGAGAACCCCGTATATTTCAAGGGGTTGTGAGAGGTGATCTCTATGTTGAAGAAACGAATCGAGTTCGGATCGAAGACATTTTCCAGGTACCACTGGTGCTCCAGGGGAAAATGATGGCCGCAGGATTCACAGACGCCGGCGAATTCGCCATAGAGATCGGGGATCCAGAGATCCTTGCAGCCGTATTTTTCATGATTGGGACAGGTGATGGTCCTGTCCTCATTGGCCAGCGGGCTGGTGTAGGTATCGGTCAGCTCCAGGGGATCGACCCTGCTGCTGCCGTTAGATACGGAGTCGGCCTGGGTCAGCAGGCGCGGCGGCTGTTTATCTTCCTTGCGGTCCCAGAAGTCGAGGACGGCATTAAGCGGTTCGACAATCCGCCTGAGCATGACCGAACCTTCCCCGGAAACCTCTTTAAGGGTTCGCCGTACCTGTTTTTTATGGGTTTTGAAGATATCGTAGCGGAGGTTGTAGTAGACTTTTTCGCTTTTCACCTTGAAACGGTTGTAATAATATTCCGAGGAGCTGAGCTGACCGTCGAAGCCCATGAGGGCCATACGCCGGTATTTGAGCGAACGAAGGCGCAGCAGCTTGCGGATTTCCTCACGGCTTAAATCCCAGGGAACTTCGACCTGCAGTTCCTGCGGTTCCGATTTTCGCCGCATTATCTCATTGGTGCGGAAGGTGCGAAAACTTTTGGTGGAAAGTACCACCTTGTCGGTGGCACTGATAATTTCCGTGCGCAACTTGGAAAAGAAAGTAAAATCGTCCTGTCTGGCCCCCAGCTGCGGTTCGTAGATTATCTTGTCGATGGTGCCGAGTTTGAGGTTGTCTTCAGCGGTTAGTTTCAGCCGGTCGGCGCAGACTTCGATCAGTTCCTTGGGCACCTTTTCACCCTCTCTGACCTTCCCCTCAATCGCTGCGGCGCCTTCCGGTGAAATAACGGAATAGTATCCATGGCTGGCCATAAGACGATAGTCGGAGAGGCCGACAGCTTCCGCGCCGCCGGAGCCGCCCTCGGAAATGAAGGAGATCATCGGCACCCGAAGCTTGGTCATGGCGTAGATATTTCTGGCAATCTGCTGGGCGGCGCCTGGGTACTCCTCCACCGGGTACGATCCTGGGGTGAAAATGTAGAAATGGATGGGAATGCCTTCGGTCTCGGCGACTTTCATATATCTGAGCGCCTTGGCGTTGCCCTCGGGTCTGCAGGAGCCGCCGTTGCGAAACTCGTCGCCGTGGCCGGTTTCCTGGCCGATGACCATGACGGAGGCGGTGTAGGGCTTGTTCTTTATGCGTCTGGCTATTGTGGCCTTGGCGCAGATCATGGCGGGGTCGATATTGGCGTCGCCCTCGCCGCCGAGTTCGGTATAGTCCTCATAGACGTTTTCGAGAATATCCTTGAGACTGAAGCGCTGCGGCGTTCTGACGATGCGCACCCTTTCCATGGGGGTGAGCTGCTCTTCGGCCCGTTCTTCAAGAAAACTGATAGACTCATCGAGACGACGGATTTCCAGGCTGAGCTGTTCCTCGGAAATTTCAAAGACGCTGCTTTTCAATGTATCGCAGTTTTTCTTGAAACCGTCGAGGTTGCCCCAGTTGGAAAAATCCTTTATCTGAATAAGGTATGCGATTCGCTCCTCGATTTTGAGAAGCTTTTTCTGTTGTTCATTCATTGTGGCTGTATTGGCTGTGATCTGCTGCCTAAAAGGTCAAGAGACGCTTGAGATTTTCTTGGAGATAGGCAAGGTTGGTTATTATTTTACCACCACTGGAATCCTTGCCGCGAATAACCGTTTCTTTGAGGAGCTTGGCCGCACGGCTCTTGGCTTCATCGACGCTGTCGCCCCAGACAAGCGCCAGTGCCAGATTGGGATCGTAGTCGCTGGGGATGGTATAGGGGCGGTCGAAGGGCACGTGGGTATAGACGGCCGACCACTCATATTCGGGGATCTTGAACTTGGAAATAGTACCTATCCAGGGGGCAAACCCGCGCCTGGTATCTTCGGCGACGATACGCAATTCAATAGCCGCACCCTTGAAAGAGATATCTTCCTGGCTGTAGCCGATTCCGTCGCCGAGGGCCAGGCGGATCTGCTCGCGTATGAGATTGGGCTGGGACCCGCCGATATAGCTGATACGGGCGGAGATATCATTTTCTACCTGAATTCTGGTGTTGACTTCAAGGAGATAGGGCTTTCCGGACCGGCTGATGATCCATTCCCAGGTGCCGACATTGTCATATCCCACATGGTCGGCGAGCTTCAGGGAGTAATCTTCTATCTGAGCTAAAAGCGTAGCCTCGTCGAAGTCATAATCGAAGCAGGAACGGTGAAAACCTGGGGCTGCCTCCACTCGTTTTTGGCGTCCCGTCGACTGGATGGTGCAGTTGCGCGAACTGAAGTGCATCCTTTCGTCATGGCGTGAACAGAGCAGTTGGACTTCGAGATGGTTATAATCTCTGAGGCATTGTTCTATGAGGACGCCGCCGTCTCCGAATTGCCGTTTGGCGTAGTTCTGCAGCTGGCGGTAGACTCTTCTGAACTGCTCAATTTCCGATACTTCCTCGATGCCCATGCCGCCGCCGCCGGCCGCTGCCTTAATGAGGATTGAAGGAGAGGTAGTTCCCTGCGAGACCTGATCGTCGAGCAGATGCTGGGCGATTTCCTCGGCTTCCATTTCGTTGTAGATGGGAGAATCCGTCCCGGGAATGGTGGGGATGCCCAGAGAATTGGCGACACGCTTGGTGTTGATCTTGTCGCCAAGATCCCTGATCACCTTCCAGCTGGGGCCGATGAAGGTGAGCGCCCTGTCGCGGGTGCTTGCCCGCCGGGCAAAACGGAAATCCTCGGAAAAAAAACCGTACCCGGGGTGGATTGCCGTACATCCCGTGTGGTCGGCTATGGAGAAAATATCATTGGGTTCGGTGTAGCTGGTGACCCGCCAGGCATTCTGCTCCCTGCCGCTGGTGATGTTCTGGCAGACATGCTCCGAGTCTTTGTCGGCTTCGGTATATATGACTACATAATCGAGGCCGAGATCTTTGCAGGCATTCATAATCCTGACGGCAATCTCACCCCTGTTGGCGATAAGAACCTTGTCTTCCAAATCCTTCCTCGTCTCTTCTGTATTTGTTAGGATAGTGCAGGCGGTTGTGTGTGCTGCACCGGCTCTTTCTCCCCAAGAGCTGGTAGCGCTGAAAACGTCACTACTATAGTCATAGGCTGGCAATTATTAAAGGAGAAAAAAATATACATACTGTAAGTGCCTGGAAAATACACATATAATGAAGGAAAAAACGATGGTGGAGGTGGTTGTATTTGCCTTTTCAGGGTAAATTTCCTCAGGGGATGCAACTTACGTAAACGTCAGTTATTGTGATAGGATTCGGTGAATCCTTGCAAATTAAAAAAAATGTTCTTACTGTAACACTACTCTTAACAGCCGGTCCAGGCAAGCGCCGGATGCCAAAGAGAGGAGCAGTGGTTCAGGTGCCTTCCCCAGACAGCCAATAACGCATTGAGACGATGACAGACAGAGACAACGATATTCCTTCCGAAACTTCCGAACCCCCATCGAGTAAAGGTATACTCCAGCGTGTATTTGAACTGATCCGATTAAGCAGAATGCCCGACAGCAAGGAGGCGCTGGAAAGCGAGATCCATGAGCTGCTTGAAGAGGGCGAAGAGCAGGGGTTGATCAGCAGCCTTGAAGAGAAGATGATCTCCTCAATTTTCGATTTTCGCGAAACCAGGGCGGTGGAGATAATGACGCCGGCCGTCGAGATCGTCAGCCTTGATGTTTCCACGACCATCGAAGAGATCATTTGCACCGTCATTGACGAAGGCTTTACACGAATTCCCATCTATGAGGAAAATCACGATCATATAATCGGCATTCTGCATGCCAAAGATCTGCTCAAGACCTGCGCCGCGTCGAAAGAGGCAGACTTCGATCTTGCCGATATTCTCAAGTCCGCAGATTTCGTAAGTGAAAACAAACGCATCGTCGACCTGCTCAAGGAGTTTCAAAAACGCAAGACACACATGTCCATGGTTACCGATGAATTCGGCACCCTCCGCGGTCTCATCACTTTGGAGGATATTCTCGAAGAGATCGTCGGCGAAATTGACGACGAATACGATATCGAAGAGAAGGACCTTGAGGTCATCAGTGATGATGTCATCCGGGTTCAGGCAAAAATAGACATTGAAGAGGTTGAAGAACAGTTTGACACCACATTGCCCGAAGGACCCTACGAGTCGGTGGGGGGCTTGCTTACCCACAGCCTCGGCCGCATCGGCCGTACCGGAGATGCGCTCGAACTCGGGAACCTGATATTCACCATCAAGAGCGCCACCCGTAGAAATATTAAGATTGTCGAGATCAGCCGGCTGGGTGCTGAACAACCGCGATGAAAACCGGAGCGTGGATAGGAAGCGCATCAGCCGTGGCCTCTGCGGCGTTGCTGTGGCTGGGCTTGCCGGGAGGCGGCGGTCTGTGGCCGCTACTGCCGGTGGCGCTGGTGCCGCTGCTGCATATTTTCAAATACGATTCAGCCTCGACCAGGTTCTTTTGGGGGCTTGCCGCCGGTTTTCTCCATTTCATGCTGCAGATATACTGGATTGTCATTGTACTTGGCCGCTACGGCGGGCTGGAGTGGTTTTTTTCCTATCCAGCCCTGGTGCTGCTCTGTCTGTACATGGCCGTCTATGTAGCCCTGTTTGTTGCCGTGGGCGGGGCCCTCTATCGCCGCTGCAGGCCGGGGACGGTCCTGTGGCTGCTTCCCCTCCTCTGGGTGGGGCTCGACTGGTGTCGGGCGGTGTTTTTCAGCGGTTTTCCCTGGATGGACCTGGGCTACGGATTCTGGCAGACGCCTCTGCTCATTCAGAGTGCGGATCTTTTCGGCCACTACTTTCTCACCTTTCTGGTGTTGCTCTGCAACTGTCTCGTGTTTCTTTTCTTGCAGAAACCAGCAAGGTGCCTGACTTTTTTGCATCTGCCGCTGGTGCTTGCCTCTCTGCTGTTTGTCGTCGTCTACGGACATATTCGCGGTTCGGGACTGCAGGCCAGGATCAGCGAGGCCGAGACCATGACCATAGGCGTGGTGCAGGGCAATATCGATCAGAGCAGGAAGTGGTCGCCGGACCAGCAGCAGCGCACCGTCGACATCTATCTCGACAGATCGGCAGATCTTCTGCGGCGGAGCGGTAAACCGGCGCTGATTGTCTGGCCTGAAACCGCCCTGCCTTTTTTCCCGCAGCGTAATCCGCTCATTCATTCGCTGCAGCGCCTGGCGCTGCAGGAGAGCGTCGCCGTGCTGACCGGCTCTCCCTGGTTTGAGGCGCAACAGCACGGGGATGGGGTGTATTATTACAACGCCGCTTTTGTCGTCGATGAACAGGGAGAGGTGAGAAGCAGGTACTTCAAATCCCACCTGGTCCCTTTTGGCGAATATGTACCATTGAAGGATCTTCTCTTTTTTCTGGCACCGCTGGTCGAGGCCGTCGGCGACTTTTCGCCGGGGACGATTGAAGCGCCGCTGCGCGCCGGTGAGGCCGAAGCTGGAGTACTCATCTGTTTTGAGTCGATTTTTCCTGGTATTGCCAGAGAGTGGGTGAATACCGGGGCCAACCTTCTTATCAACCTCACCAATGATGCCTGGTACGGTAGAACCAGTGCACCGCAGCAGAGCATGGCCATGACCGTCTTCCGTGCGGTGGAGACCCGCAGAAGTCTTGTACGCGCTGCCAATACCGGTATTTCCGGATTCGTTGATCCTCTTGGCCATGTCCTCAAATCTTCTTCTCTTTTTATCGATTGGGCGGCCAGTGCGGAGGTGCCGCTGTTCGAGTCGGTTTCCTTCCACAGCCGCTACGGCTATCTTTTTGGTCCTCTCTGCGCACTTGCCGCACTGGTAATGGTCTCTGTTCTTCTCCTGCCATTGCCCGGCAGCGGTTTGAGGGATTCCGAGAGGTGAAGTGGATGAAAAAAAGTATACAGTATTGGCTAAAGGTGTGGTAAAGAGGCGGCGACGGGGATATACAGCCTGTCCAAAGCGTTTAGCCCACAGGCCGTAACAGTTACGAATCCAAACACCAAATGAATTTCGAGGTTTGAATATGTCTACAGAGACCGGAAGTACAGTATCGAAGCAGCACATCGACGAACTGAAAGGGAGGATGCTGGCCCTGAAGGAGCATCTTTGACTTAGAGGGCAAAAAGGAAGAACTCGAGCGGCTGCAGCAGCAGACTCTGGCACCTAATTTCTGGAATGACACCGATACTGCCCAGAAAGTGCAGAAGGAGCACGGCATGCTTCAGGATATCATTAAAACCTGGGAGGAAAAATGGTCTGAGCTGGAAG
This sequence comes from uncultured Desulfobulbaceae bacterium, assembly GCA_937132035.1. Taxonomy (GTDB): domain Bacteria; phylum Desulfobacterota; class Desulfobulbia; order Desulfobulbales; family Desulfocapsaceae; genus Desulfopila_A. The sequence continues at coordinate 15,274 of CAKZOA010000204.1, forward strand.
AAACGGATCTGCTGCTGGAAATGGCTATTGAGGAAAAAGACGCTGATACCGAGCGGGAAGTAGCGGCCAATCTCGTCAATCTCGAAGACACTATCGCTACGGCAGAACTTGAATGCATGTTCAGCGGCGAACATGACACCACCAACGCCATCGTCGCCATTCACGCCGGAGCCGGCGGCACCGAAGCCCAGGACTGGGTGGAGATCCTCATGCGCATGTATCTGCGCTGGGCCGAGAACAAAGGCTTTAAAACCGATATTCTCGATCACCTGGCGGGTGACGAGGCAGGCGTCAAGAGTGTGACCATCATGGTCAAGGGCCGCTACGCCTTCGGCTATCTCCGTTCCGAGGTTGGTATTCACCGCCTGGTGCGCATTTCCCCCTTCGACGCCAGCGGCCGCAGGCACACCTCTTTTGCCTCGGTTATGGTCATGCCTGAGCTCGACGATACCGTCAAGGTCGACATCGGCGACAAGGATCTGCGTATCGACACCTATCGCGCCAGCGGTGCCGGCGGACAGCACGTCAATAAGACCGATTCAGCTATCCGTATAACCCATCTGCCCACCGGCATTGTCGTCCAGTGTCAGAATGAGCGCTCCCAGCATCGCAACAAGGATATGGCCATGAAAATGCTTATGGCCAGGCTCTACGAAATGGAGAAACAGCGCCAGAGCGACGAACAGGAAGGCATACACGGCGATAAGATGGAAATCGCCTGGGGCAGCCAGATCCGATCCTATGTCCTTCAGCCCTACCGCATGGTCAAGGATCATCGCACCAACCAGGAAACGGGCAATGTCGATGCGGTTCTTGACGGTGCCATCGATGATTTTATCAAGGCCTATTTGCTCTGGGAGAGATAGCGGCGATCCATTATCTGTCGTTGCCGTCACTGCTGGTGCTGCACCGTCTGGCGACGGCGACGACGATCCAGGCATTTTCTCAATCTCCGCATGCATGTCGAAACGCTCGCTCTTGCCTTGATGATCTGGCAATAAGGACCATACTCCCTCAAAGAGGGAGCGGGTTTTAATTGAGGTATTTACAGCCTTCGCTGTCTGGGCAGGCGATGACCTCGACAGAGTAGCTGTCAGCGGCCGGATTGCTCAAAATAAGGCTCCGAGACATTGTTCTCGCCGTCGATCTCGCTTTTCGCGTTTTCCCGGAACCACCGGTTCTCGCCTGCCATACACTTGTCGTACATGAGCCGGCTCCAGCGTTTACAGGGTTCATAGGCAGGGGCAAAAATCGTATCTCGAAAATATATGCACTCCTTATGCGTCCAGATAAGCACCAGATCTTTACAGGTCCTTCGCTGCTGAGACGATGTCGCTGTATTGGCCATATCCATGAGCCAATGGTCGGCAAAGCGGCAGCTTGATTTGCCGTGCGACAGCAGGATCTCTTCGGTGCGAGGATCGGGAGCGTGGGGCAATGCCTCTATCCAGTCGACGGCGGCCTCAAAACAGGCGGATGGGGCGGACGGCGATGCCTGGACGAATGACGGAGCCAGGCTGATAGAAAGAAGAACTGGTATACAGCGAAAGATACTTAATATCATTGAGCTTCAACTCGGGCTGGCAGGCCATATCGACTCGCCCGACGGGTGAAAATGGACATAACCGGCATTGTTTTCTTTGTACAAACTGTTACATCCACAATCATTTTGAGATTGGCTTTAACAAATTACGTGGCACACAAATACAACACCTTACAGGTTGGTAGGTAGTAGTTATATGGAACACTTCGTCCATTCATCATGGAATGTTCGGGCTAGATGAAGCGCTTCATCAGTTCATCCACCGCCTGGTCGACATTGTCCGGGGTTATATTGAACCGGTGGCAAATCGATTCGGCCTCCCGGCGCCGCCCCGGATCCTCCAGATGGGAGAGCCTGGAGAAGATGCCGGCGCGCCTGCCTACCTGGTAGAGCATACGTTCATGATCGGGCAGAGCGAGAAAGGTTTTGACCACCTCCAGCATGCGTTCTTTGTCTTCCGGCAGTTTTCCCTGAACCTCTTCAAAAAGGTTGAGGATATGGTCGCTCTTGATAATGGAGGTGATGCCGTCGAGAGTTTCAAGGAACATTAGGATCTCTTCGGCGACCTCTCTGTCGGTGAGTTTTTTAAACTCTCCTTTTTCATAAAGGCTGTACAGTTCGACGTGGTTCGGAATAGCCAGGCTGCGGAGCCTGATGAAATCGGCATCAATGGCGTTGAGCGCATCGGCGCTTTCCAGAGCATGATCGGTGGAGAGTTCTCTCCCACCCAGTCCCGGCATGATGTATTCGGAGAGTTCCATGCCGGCATTTTTGATCTTGCCTCCGGCGGTTATATGGTCCTGCTTGGTCGAGCCTTTTTTGACCATTTTCAGTACGGCGTCGGATCCGGATTCCATGCCGATGTGGATGCGATTGAGCCCAAGTTCGGCCATCGCCTTGAGCTGATTGTCCTGTATTCTGCAGACGGTATGCGACCTGGCGTAGGAGGTTATCCTTTCCACCCAGGGGAATCGGTGACGGAGGTGCTCAAGGATACGTATCAGATTTTCCGGTTTGATGATGAGGCTGTTGGCATCCTGGAGAAAAATCGAGCGCATACCTCCCTGGGCCCAGTTGATGGCGGCGCTCTGAGCCATGCGCCCGCCATGATCGGGGTCATTGCCCTGCGGACCGAGGTCGGCGACGCTTGGTGAGGGTGTCTTCTCTTGCCGTAACCGGCTGACAAAGTGAGCGACAGTGTCGATATCCTTGATGACATGATCAACCTCGCGCAGCGAAAATTTCTCCCCCTTGTAGACGGGACAGAAGGTACAGCGGTTCCAGGGACAGTTGCGGGTGACCCGGATAAGCAGGCTGGCGGCCTCGCTCGGCGGCCGGATAGGACCCTGTTCGAATCCCTGATACTGCTCGGGAGGTTTGTGTCGGTGATTGTTCATAGCCTTGTAAACATCCCTCGTGCTGGAGGATGCGCAGGTGTCAATGATGAAGGTGCTCTCCGGGAGTGGCCTGTACGCCCTCCCGAAAAACTGCGGTATGTCTGCAAAAAAACGAGGTGCATTATACGAGCAGCTGATCGAGGTTGACATACTCCATGTCGAAGGCGGCTGCTACACCCCTGTGGGTGATTTTTCCCCCAACGACGTTGACTCCGGGGATGATCTCGCTGTTTTCATGGCAGGCCTTTTTCCACCCCTTGTCGGCTATCTCCACGGCATAGGGCAGGGTGGCATTGGTGAGGGCCTGGGTCGAGGTTTTGGCCACTGCGCCGGGCATGTTGGCGACGCAGTAATGAACAATTTCGTCGACGGCGAAGGTGGGGTGGGTATGGGTGGTCGGTCTCGATGTTTCAAAACACCCTCCCTGGTCTATGGCCACATCGACCATCACCGTTCCCGGCTTCATCACGCTCAACATGTCGCGGGTCACCAGCTTCGGCGCCTTGGCGCCTGGAATAAGCACCGCGCCGATAACAAGATCGGCCTCCCGCAGCATCTCCCGCAGCACAGGGCGACTGCTCATGATCGGAAAACAGTTGCTGGGCATGACCTCGCTGAGGTAGCGCAGCCGATCAAGGTTGGTGTCGAGCAGATATACCCTGGCGCCGAGGCCGCAGGCAATGCGAGCCGCGTTGATGCCGACGACGCCGCCGCCGATGATGACGACGTTGCCGGGGGCCACGCCCGGTACTCCGCCGAGCAGGATTCCGCTGCCCCCCTGGTGCAGCTCAAGATATTTGGCTCCTTCCTGGGTGGCCATCCTGCCGGCGACTTCACTCATGGGCGTCAGCAGGGGCAGCGAACCGTCGGCTTTCTGGATGGTTTCATAGGCAATATTAACCGATCCGGCTTCTATCAGGGCCTCGGTCAACTGACGTTCAGCGGCCAGGTGCAGGTAGGTGAAGATTATCTGGTCCGTGCGGATCAGTGCATACTCGGATGGCTGTGGTTCCTTGACATGCATGACCATCTCCGCCCGTGCATATATCTCGGCGGCTGTCTCGACCATTTCGGCGCCGGCCTGGATGTAGGCTTCATTAGCGAAACCGCTGTCGACGCCTGCTTCTTCTTCAACAAGCACCATGTGGCCATTCTGCCGCATTACCTCAACGCCCGCAGGGGTCATGCATACTCTGTGTTCGGCAATCTTGATTTCCTTCAGTATTCCGATGATCATCCGGCAATCCTCCTCGTGCATTCAGAGACTAGTGACAACGATTGACGTCGAACTCATTAACTCATTGCTGGTTTTCCGAGCAGCTGTCCACCAGGTATTTCGAGCCGCAGCAGGAGGCCCCGCCGTTCTTGTGACACATGCCGGTGAGTTGATGTTTGCCGTTGCGCGGTCTGGATTTGCAGAAGTTTATGCATAGGGCGGCTCCTCCAATAAGCAGGAAGGTGAGGAGCAGGGTCGTTATGAAAGCAGTCATAGTATCGTACTGATTGGTTCAGCCTCCGAAGTCGTCGAAGCGGATGTTCTCCTTTTCCACCCCGAGGTTGTCGAGCATCTCAAGGACCGATTTGGTCATCATCGGCGGGCCGCACATATAATACATTATATCCTCGGGCGCCGGATGATCCTTGAGGTATTTTTCATAGAGAACGAGATGGATAAAACCGGTTTCCCCCTGCCAGTTATCCTCCGGCTGCGGATCGGAAAGGGCGATGTGGAGGGAAAAGTTGTCATGTTCCTTTTCCAGTTGTTCGAATTCTTCTATGTAGAACAACTCCTTTTTGCTCCTGCCGCCGTACCAGAAAGAAACCTTGCGCGTGGTCTTATCGGCCCTGAAAAGCTGGAAGATGTGACTGCGCAGGGGAGCCATGCCGGCGCCGCCGCCGATGAAGACCATCTCTGCATCGCTTTCCTCGAGGTAGAATTCGCCGTAGGGGCCGGAGATGATAACCTCATCTCCTTCCTTGAGATTGAAGATATAGGAGGAGACCTGGCCGGGCGGTATCTCATCTTCATCAGCGTTCGGCGGCGGGCTGGCGATGCGGACGTTGAGCATGATGATGCCTTTTTCTCCGGGATAGTTGGCCATCGAGTAGGCACGGGTCACCGGCGTGTAGACATGTGATTTGAACTGGAACATCTTGAATTTGGTCCAGTCGTTCAAAAAGCGGTCGTCGATTTCGAAGTTGGCGTAGGAGACCTCGTGCGGAGGCACCTCGATCTGGATGTAGCCGCCGGATTGGAAGTCAACGGATTCGCCTTCCGGAACCTCCAGGACCAGCTCCTTGATGAAGGTGGCGACGTTGTTGTTGGAGCGGACCGTGCACTTCCATTTTCTGGTTTCCAGTACTTCAGGCGGCACCTTGATCTGCAGATCGCGTTTGACCGGTACCTGGCAGGCCAGTCGGATGCCGCTTCTGGCATCGCGGTTGTTGATCTTTGATTTTTCCGTGGGCAGTATGGAACCACCGCCCGATTCAACTTTGACCAGGCATTGGGCACAGCTGCCGCCGCCGCCGCAGGCGGAAGGCAGATATATTTCCTGATCAGCCAGGGTGGTCAGCAGCTTGCCTCCCGGCGAAGTGGTCAATTCCTTGTCGTCGTTGATTTCAATCTTGATTTCGCCGCTGGGCAGCAGTGTTTTCTTGGCAACGGTGATCAAGCTCACCAGAATGAACTGAATAACCAGAAAACAGCCGACAGCGAAGAGAATTTCGTTCATCTTCCAACTCCGTTAATAGTCATAAACTCGAATTCCGCCTACATTCCCGCAAGGCCCATAAAGGCCATGGCCATGAGTCCCGCCGTGATGAAGGTGAGTCCCAGGCCGCGCAGCCCGGCGGGCGGATTGGCATATTCCAGTCTTTCCCTGATGCCTCCCAGGGCGACGACGGCCAGGAAGAAGCCGGCGCCGGCACCAAAGCCGTAAGCAAGGCTCTCTGGAAAAGTATAATCACGCTCGACCATGAATAAAGAAGCGCCGAGGATGGCGCAGTTGACGGTGAGCAGCGGCAGAAAGATGCCCAGCGTGTTGTAGAGTGCCGGGACAAAACGATCGAGGAACATCTCCAGAATCTGTACGGTTGCGGCAATGATGGCGATATAGGTGAGCAGTCCCAGAAACTGCAGATCGACATCGGGAAAACCAGCCCAGGCAAAGGCGCCCGGTTTGAGCAGGTGGTTGAGTATGAGGTTGTTGAGCGGTACCGTGATAATCTGCAGCACCAATACCGCACTGCCCAGGCCGATGGCGGTCTTCACCTGTTTGGAAATGGCCAGGAAGGTGCACATTCCCAGGAAAAAGCTAAGCGGCAGGTTTTCCAGGAAGATGGACCGCAGTATTATATCGATATAATGAGACATCAGTCTTTCTCCTGTTGTTCGGGGTCGATGGTGCGGAGGATCCAGATGATTATGGCGATGAGAAAAAAGGCGCTGGCCGGCAGCACCAGCAGGCCGTTGCGCGGATACCAGCCGCCGTTACTGGCCAGCGGCAGAATCTCGTAGCCGAACAACGACCCGGAGCCGAACAGCTCACGCACGAAGGCAACAGACATGAGAATGAAGCTGTAACCCAGGCCGTTGCCGATACCGTCCATAAAGGAGGCTATGGGGGGGTTGCTCATGGCGTAGCCTTCCGCCCGGCCCATGACGATGCAGTTGGTGATGATCAGACCGACGAAAATGGAGAGCTGTTTCGATAATTCGAAGAAGAAGGCCTTGAGAATCTGGTCAACGAGAATAACCAGGGTGGCGATAACGGTGATCTGAATACCGATACGCACGGTATTGGGGATCTGGAAACGGACGATGCTTATGGTGAGACTGGAAAAAGCGGTAACCAGTGTCACGCAGACGCACATGACAAAAGCGGTGGCCATTTGGCCGGTAACCGCCAGCGCCGAGCAGATGCCCAGGACCAGCAGAGCAATGGGGTTGCGCCTGAAGATTGATCGGGTGACGAGTTCTACTGTGGTTTCAGCCATTGTATTTTCCTCCGGTTTCCTGCAGTCGGGTAAGAAATGGTTTGAAGCCGTTGCTGCCGAACCAGAAGTCGACGAGGTTATCCACCCCTTCCGTGGTCAGCGTTGCTCCGGAGATGCCGTCGACCTGATACTTTTCCGGTGTGTCACCCTGGGCCTTGCCGACGGTGAGCGCTTCCTGAGAGGACTCATCGTAAACCTTCTTTCCCTGCCAGCCGGCCTGCCAGCGGTCATTTTCGATTTCACCGCCGAGACCGGGGGTTTCGCCATGCTCATAGAAGGAGATGCCGTTGATGGTCTTGAAATCGTCCTGGAGAGCGATGTATGCGTACATGGTCGACCACAGACCCTTGCCGCGAACCGGCAAGACGACCTGATTGATATCGCCGTTTTTCCTGACCAGGTAGACTAGGGAATATTTTTCCCGGCGGCCGAGGCCGGCGACATCGTCGGGGTCGGGTATCGATTCGCCCATGTCCGCGTTCATGGCAGCCTTGCGCTGATCGTACTCCGGTGGTGAAATGCTACTCTCCGGTACGAACTGGCCGCTGTCAAGCTCGATGACGCGGGTTTCTATATCGGCGAACAGCGCATCTATGGAGGCGTCCTCCTGCCACAGACCGGCCGCCTGCAGAATATTCTTTTTCCGGTCCTGCAGTTTGTTCTCCTCCTGCAGTGGCCGCAGACCGACGGCGGCGCCGGCAACCAGCAGGGAGCAGAAAAAGGCGAGAACCAGTACGGAATAGAACGGTTTATAGGGAGATTCTTCAGCCATGACGTACCATCCTTCTCTTGACATTGGCCTGGATGACAAAGTAGTCAAACAGCGGTGCGAAAACGTTACCGAGCAGAATTGCCAGCATAATGCCCTCGGTATAGGCAGGGTTGGCGATCCGGATGAGCATGGCGAGTATGCCCACCAGCAGGCCGAACATCCACATTCCCGCACGGGTATGGGCGGCGGAGACCGGATCCGTGGCCATGAATACCAGACCGAAGGCGAATCCGCCAAGAACCAGGTGCCAGTGCGGCGCTACGGCGGTCATGGGATTGGCCGGGTCCGGGAAAAGATAAAAAAAGCTGGCGCCTATGACGCCGCCGATGAGTGTCGCCAGCATGATGCGCCAGGAGGCGACGCCGGTTATAAGCAACAGGGCGGCGCCCAGCAGGCAGGCCAGTGTCGAGGTCTCGCCCATTGATCCGGGGATAACCCCGAGGAAGGCCTGGGTCCAGCTGTAATCGATTTTTTCCACCACCTGGCCAGCGACAGAGGCGGTTGCGCCGATCTGGGCCATGGGCGTGGCGGAGCTGACTCCATCCACCGCCACCCAGACATTATTACCGGTGGACTGGAGCGGATAGGCGAAATAGAGAAAGGCGCGGGAGGCCAGCGCCGGATTCATGAAATTGCGGCCGACGCCGCCGAAGGCCTCCTTGGCGATAATGACGCCGAAACTTATGCCGAGTGCCACCTGCCACAGGGGAATGGTTGCCGGCAGGGTCAGGGGAAACAGCAGGCTTGTTACCAGAAAGGCTTCCGATATCTCATGGCGGCGGATGAAATTGAACAATACCTCCCAAAAACCGCCCACCACCACGGTGACGATGTAGACCGGCAGGAAATAGAGGGCGCCGTGGAGAAAGTTGGAGAAGAGGCTGTCCGGTGAGCAGCCGACGGCCGACATGATCGCTCCGCGCCAGCCGTCCGGGGGGGCAAGCCCCATGGAGTCGATCACCAGGTTGGCCTGGTAGCCGGTATTCCACATGGCCATGAGGGTGCAGGGAATAAGGGCGACGATCACCGTGGTCATTATCCGCTTGTAGTCGATGGCATCGCGTACGTGCGGAGCAGTCTGGGTTTTGCTGCTGGAGCCGAAGAGAATGGTGTCGACGGCCTCGTAGAGCGGATAGTATTTTTCGTATTTGCCGCCCTTGCGAAAATGAGGCTCCAGGTTTTGGAAAAAGGTATCGAGTTTTTTCATGCGTCCGCCGTTGTTTTTCAATGATGGTGGTGTTCGTGTCAGCCTTCCAGTTCGATTTCGGTGAGCACCCTGCGGAGCATGGGGCCGAAGTCGTTTTTGCCGGGACAGACGAAGGAGCACAGTGCCAGATCGTCTTCAATCAGTTCCAGGGCGCCGAGATTGCGTGATTTTTCCGTATCGCCGACGGCTATGGCTTTGAGCAGAGCGATGGGAACTATGTCCAGAGGCATCACCTTGTCGTAGTTGCCCTGGGGAAAAATCGCCCTCTTGCCGCCCCAGACGGCGGTGTTCATGGCAAACTTCTGGCTCCTGTCGAGAGCCGAGGTGAAGTGGGGTTTGGTGGAGAAACGATCTCCCCCCAACCGTGCCCAGCTGAAAAAGCTTCTGCCGCTGCCTTCGTGCAGCGCCGATATCTGATTGTGGTAGCGTCCCAGATAGCGATGGAACTCGTCTACCTGGCGACCGTCGAGTACCGATCCCGAAAGGATTCTGTGCGGCGTCGAAACCATTTCGTCCTCGCAGATTTCGTCTATCGATGCACCGATGCGCACCCGTAGCAGCCGTGGCTCCTTGACTGCCGGGCCTGCCAGAGCAATGATCTTATGGGTGGGCAGAGTGCCGGTCTCGAAGAGATGGCCTATGCCGATGACCTCCTGGTAGTCGATGTGCCAGTGGACCCGCAATTCTCTTGCCTGGTCGAGCATATGGATATGCGTGGAGGGCAGACCGGCGGGATGAGGACCTTTGAACTCGACCACCTCGAGGTCAGAGGGGATTTCGGCACCGATTGCCTCCCGGTCGTCGAGGCAGACATAGAGCGGGCACTCCAGCAGCCGGCGCAGTACGATCAGGCCGGTGGTGAACTGGGTGGGACTTTCGTCGATGATCACTTTGGCATCTGCTGCCAGTGGGCGGCTGTCCATGGCCGTGATAAACAGGGCCGCAGGCGAGGCGTCGATGGCCGGCACCTTGCCGAAGGGCCTGGTGCGAAAGGCGCTCCACATACCCGCCTGCTGAAGGACTGATCTGATCTCCTCGGCGCTTCGCTCCCCGGGAGATTTTTCCGCCGGGTCGACAAAGGATATATGGTCGTCTTCCTCCACCTCTATGACCACGGATTCGAACTTGCGTTTGGCTCCGCGATTGACTCCTGTCACCGTGCCGGTCGCCGGAGAGGTGTAGCGCAGCCCTTCGGTTTTCTTGTCCATGAACAGCAGCTGACCGGTACGGACCCTATCCCCTTCGTTTACTTCCATGGTGGGCCGCATACCGATATAGTCGTCTCCGATGAGTGCCACCCTGGTGATGGTATTGACCCGGCCAATGGTCTGTTTCGGAGTGCCGGTAATGGGGAGATCGAGTCCTCTGTTGAGTTCAATTCGTTTCATGTCAGCTGAAAAAGTCCTTTGAAGTATAAGTTGTGAGATCTTTTCCAATGAGAAAGCCTTCGCAGCCCGGCAAAGTCTGGAGTAAAGCCATGGCTTTATCCGGGCCCATGACCATGGCAGAAGTTGCCAGGCCGTCGGCCCTGGCAACGGAGGGCGCCAGAATGGAGCAGCTCGCCAGCTCCGGGGGCGAAAAGCCGGTGGCGGGGTTGATGATATGGTGATATCTCCGGTCTTTGCTGAAAGATTGCATATAGTCGCCCGATGTGGCGATGGCCCTGTCCTTCATCTTGATTATATATTGTTGTTTCTCTTTTTCCGGCCTGGGGTTGCGAATGGCAATGGTCCAGGGAGCGCCGGAACTCTTGGTGCCGGTAACCATGAGATCGCCGCCGGCTTCGATGCAGACATTGGCAAAGCCCAGTTCATTAATTTTACGCACACCCTCATCTACGATATAGCCCTTGCCGATGCCGTCAAGGGTCATGGCCATCGTCGGCCGGGCGTAGCGAATGGTATCGCCTTCTATTGCGACCTTGCGGTAATCGACGAGGGCCAGGGCGCTGTCGATCTCCTGCTGCGGCGGCAGCGAGCCTTTTTCCTTCATCTCTCTGGAGAGACCAACCAGGGGATAGACCGTCGGGTCAAAGGCGCCGTCGGTGAGCCGGGCCATGTCGAGAGCCATGCGGGTCACCTTGAGCAGGGTCGGGTGGCTGTTTTCGAGCACACCCTGGCGGTTGAGCCTGGAAAGCGGACTGTCGGGCTCGTAGGTGTTGATGATGCTGCCCTGAAGCCGCATATGTTCTACGGTTCGGGCCAGCGCCTGTTCACAGCTTTTGCGATCAGGGCCGAGAATGGTGAAATTGACGATGGTCCCCATCATCGTGCGCGAATCGCGTAACATAAAGCTGTTGGTGCCGCGGCTGTGCAGACCGTAATAATAGGCGGCACCGAATGTAGCTGCGGCGGCGGCAAGGCCTATGAGTTTTCTTCTGTTGAGCAGCATGGGTGCCCGCCCGTGTTCAACCATGAAAGAGTCTCTATGGAGAGAGTGCGGTGCCTGTCGGAAAAACGCCGCAGGAGCTTTTTGCCCCCAGCGTCCCGGAGAACCTGGATATTGTATGTAATTTTAAAAATTTAGAGCCATGTCGTAATTATGACAAACGTATTATATGTGCAACGGATGATGGAAGCAATCTTTTCTTCTACCATAGAAGTTGCAGGAATTATTATCAATAGAAAAACTGATTTCCCAAGATGCTTCGTAGCCCATTCTGCCTCCCTGGAAGTGGATAAGCTCTCTGAGTCTGCCGACCTAGCGTGTAAGTCTCCAGAGGACCCCTGCCAGACCGATATTTTTTTCGTCGCTGATTGTCTGCTCTTTTCTCAGGCGGAAAGAGCAGACAATCCCGACCATTCAATCTCATTGATGGAAAGAGAAGAAGCGGCTGCAGAAGCCTCGCGGCAGGATGGGAAAACCGGTTGCTGTCCTCATTGGCGATATTCCCTAAACACTCTGTAACTTGAATTATTTCTGCGAGCAGAGAAAAGATTCTTGACAGGACTGTCGCCATGGACAATATTTGCCTGGTTAATTATTAAGGAGACAAGTAATGCCCAAGTGCGCGGAAGAACCCATAGGCAGGTTGATATACAAAACCTCTCTTGACCTACGCAATTATGCGGAGAAGCTCTTAAATCCCTACGGCCTGACGACGGAGCAGTTTCATATTCTCAAGAGTACCTCGGCGAGGGCAGGGATAAGTCAGAGCCAGCTCTGCGTGAGTGTCGGCAAGAAACCGGCCAATATCACCAGGCTATTGGACCGACTTGAAAAGAAAGGCTGGATAGAAAGACAGCCCAACCCTGCAGACAGACGTTCCTCTCTGGTGTATCTTACCCGAGAGGGTGAAAGAATAATTGCCGAGGTATCGAACGAATTCGAATCCTATGCCAGCTGGTTTGTCGAGGGTGTCGGTCAGGAGGAAGAGCGGGCTTTTCGCCGGGTTCTTGGGAAGATTAATCATAATATCGAAAAATTGATGAACGCTCTAGATGAGGGGAAGGCATAAATGAGAAATTTGTTATCGGTTCTTACGGTCGTCTGGATATGGATCGTGTTGTGTTCAAGTGCTGGAGCACAAGGGCCACCGCCGGCGAAGGTGGTTGTCGATCAGGTGGTGGAGGAGGTAGTGGCGAGTACGCAGTCGGTTCTCGGTGTGCTGTATTATGAGCGCAAGTCTGAAATCTCAACCGATGTCTCCGGCCTTGTCCAAGAGGTCACCGTCGTTCAGGGTGACCGGGTGAAGAAAGATGAAGTTCTTGTCCGGCTCGATACCGAAATCCTCGAACGTGAGATTTCTCTTACGCAAACACGTCTGCAACAGATCGATCTTCGTATTGAAAATGCCAGAAAAGATTATGAAAGACTTGCCAAAATTTTCGAGTCCGAAGGGGTAAGCGAGAAGATATACGATGATGCCCTTTTCGACTATGAAAATGCCGTCAAGGAGAAGCAGGCCACCGAGGATACCCTGGCCAAGCTCTTAATCCAGAAGCGGCGGTCGGTAATAAGCGCACCCTTCGATGGTGTCGTTCTCAGCAAGGATGTCGACACCGGCGGCTGGGCGCAACAGGGCCGGAGGCTGCTCACCATTGGCGCCAGCAGCAGCCTGCATGCCCGTGCTCCTGTTTCCGAGGATCTTCTGAAGTTTGTCGCCATAGGCGAAGAGATGGAGGTGATTATCAACGCCTTTGACAGAGAGGTGAAGGGCAGGCTGGTGAATATCGATCCGATTGCCGATGTCAAAACCAAAAACGTATTTCTCAAGATCAATATACCCTACCAGCCGCTGGTGGCCGAGAACATGTCCGCAACCGTGTATGTTTCGGCGAGTCCCAAAAGGAAACTGAGCATTTTCAAACGGGCGGCCGTGGTCAAGCACCAGGGTGGGGATTTCATTTATACCGTCAAGGACGACAAAGCTGCCATCATGCCGATCACCATCATCGCCTACCTCGGTGACAGGGTTGGTGTCGACAATACCTCTATCGTTCCTGGAATGGCTGTGGTGGTCGAGGGCAACGAGCGGCTGCGGCCGGACCAGCCCGTGAAAGTTGCAGGAGAATAGCATGGATATAGTACGGTATTCCCTCAATAAACCGGTGTCCGTGGCCGTGGCCGTCATCCTCGTGGTCACCTTTGGCCTCATCGGCCTTAATTCGCTGCCGATCCAGCTCACTCCCGACGTGGAGACACCACAGATTACCGTGGGAACAGCCTGGGGAGGAGCCACTCCCTTCGAGATCGAAAAGGAGATCCTTGAGCGCCAGGAGGAAGCGCTCAAGGGGCTGAGGGGGCTTACCAAGATGGAAAGCTCGGCCTATAACAGCTTTGCAGAGATAACCCTGTCCTTTCTTCTTGAAACCGACATCGACGATGCCCTGCTCAGGGTTTCCAATAAACTCAACGAGGTTTCCAACTATCCTGAAAACGCCGACAAGCCGGTGATAGAATCGGCCGGCGCCAGCTCCTCGCCGGTCATCTGGATGATGTTGAAAACCCAAGAGGGCACCCCCAACTCTATCAGAGAGTACCGGACCTTTTTTGAGGATGCCGTGCGCCAGAATCTGGAGAGGGTTCCCGGAGTCGGCTCGCTTTTTGTTTTCGGCGGCACCGAATCCGAGCTCCATGTCATTCTCGATACCCAGAAAATGGCCCAGCATAAGATCACCATCGGCCAGGTCAGCGGAGCCATACGCAGCGCCAACACCACCACCTCGGCCGGTGTTTTGGGAATCGGCCGCAAAAATTATCGAATCCGTACCATAGGTCAGTTTCAGCAGCCCGAGGATGCGCTTGATGTCGTTGTTTTCGACGATGGCATCAAAAGGGTGTATCTCCGCGATATCGTTTCAGTGGAGAAGGATTTTGAAAAGGAAAGCGTCTCGGTTCTCCATAACGGTACCGATGTCATCGTCGTCGGCGTGCGCAAGGAGCCGGGAACAAACGTTTTGGCCATGACCGAGCGGGTTGAGGATGTGGTAACGGCTCTGAATGAGGGGATTCTGGCAGGGGAGGGTCTCTTCATAGATATGGTTTATGACCAGCGCTCCTAT
>CAKZOA010000205.1 GCA_937132035.1 uncultured Desulfobulbaceae bacterium
CCAGCAGCATGGAAAAGCCGCCGACAAACATGAGTGGTATTCAGGGAAATTTCTTTGCAGGAGTTTTTAAAACCGAAACCACTCTCATTGGTGTTCTCGATCTTGACAAGGTCATGGGACTGGAGGAATAGTCGTAAGAGTAACAACAACCCTGTTTGGTCCAGCATCGGTTCTCGATGCAGCAGTTTTGTCGTGCCACACTGGCTCTACAGAACAGGGTCGTCGGAACTACTGCACTTCATCGAGCACCTTGCGAAGGGTCCGGGCCAGGACCGACTTTCTGATGGGTTTTAAAAGAAATGCCTTTATTCCGGCAGCTGCAGATACATCTTTGCTTATCCTTTCACTGAAACCGGTACAGAGTATAACAGGTAGAGTTGCTATGATGGATGGTATTAACCACGTCATGCACAACTACCTCTTTTGAAGAGAATTTGTGAAAAAGCACACTAACGCAGAGCGACTGTATAGGCTTCGGTTGAGAGCAGACACCTATAATCTGATACTATTCCATAATAAGGTGATAAACAAGAAAGTTCCCTTGAGAAAAACGATTCATCCTCAACACCTACTCTCCCTGCCAGCGGCACATTTTTTCGAGGAAACAAAAAGTATTGTGATGTACAGGTGAATGGTAATCTAACGATAATAAATGCTACAGACGAAGGGGGCGGGAAGAAGCAGAAGAAAGAGAAAAGCACTTGCGCCAAATTCACGGCAAGTGCTTGAAGATATAGTGGCTGGGGGACAGGGATTCGAACCCCGATAAGCGGAGTCAGAGTCCGCTGTCTTGCCGTTAGACCATCCCCCAGTACGATGGTGAGGTGAACTTTATAGAAAAAATCTCAGGTGCTGTCAAGAAATTTTGATCGGTTGGCTCTCGTCGCCTGACCGCACCTGTACTATGCGTCTCTTGCCGAGTCTGTCGCGTCTTTTGGCGATAGACGCCTGGCAGGTATAAGCCGTCCTGTCTGAGCTGAAGTCGGCGTGAGAGGTCGTCTTACCTTTTGGAAATAACCGCTCCGGCATAGCCGACGACCTTATCGGTATCGCCCGATATTTCACCGGAATCGGTGTAACGCAATATTTCCGCCCGGTCTGCCCCCAGCAGCAGGGATGCTTGGAGAACAACGGTCACGGCTATAATGCCGCACATGGAAATCCTGTTTGCCAATACAGTGGTATACAGCCCTTCGGGATCAAGGTTTGTAAGCCTGTCCAGGGCCATGGTATCCTGCTTCTCAGCAACTTTTCGCGGTTCGTAGTGGCTCATGTCGCTTGAAGCCACCATCAGCACTGGTTTGGCATAGCGACGTATGGCCTCGGCCAGAGACGTGCCAAGCTTCTCGCAGGTCGGATAGGGCAGCTGAGAAAGGGCCAGGGGAACGATGCGCAGGTTCTCCTGCAGAGCCTGGAGAAAGGGTATCTGGACCTCCAGGGAGTGTTCGTACCGATGAGCGATATCATCAGTGGCGATGTCGCTGTTGCCCTCGAGAAGGATTTCGGACAGTTCAACGTTTATCGGCACGACGCCGGCAGGCATTTCCCAGTCTCGACGGGAGAGGGAAAGAGATGGTCCTCTGCCGTGATGATTGGGGCCGATTACGATCACCGTTTCGGGGATGTCGACACTGCCGAGAACCTCGGCGGCCACATGGCCGGAGTAGACATATCCGGCATGCGGCGAGACGACACCAATGGCACCTTGTATTTTGGAGGTTTTTGCTTTTTTCAGCAGTTCCTGAATGATGTCGTCCAGTTGCTGTTTGTCTCCGGGGTAAAAACGGTCTGCTACGGCCGGTAATCTGCTCATGGTGTGTCCTTTTACTGGTGTGAGCGTTTTACTGTCCAGGTCGTACCGTCGGCGTTATCCTTGAGTTCGATGTTTTTCTCCAGCAGCTGGTCGCGTATCTGGTCACTTTTCTCCCAGTCCTTGGCCGCCCTGGCAGCATACCTTTCTTCAATGAGTCTGGTTATAGTATTTTCATCAATATCGAGACCTGCAAGCAGGCTGTGACGTTTTTGTGCGAGGTAGGAAGCGGCATCCTCTTTGAGAAGACCCATGATGGCGGCCAGTTTTTTCAGCGTTGCCGTACTTTCTCGGAGCAGTGCAATATCCTCCGCCGAAGGTGCGGCAGCCAGCTGGCGGCGGATTTTGTTGAGTACCTTGACGGTGTCGAACAACACCCCCTGGGCCTGCGCCGTATTGAAATCATTGTCCATGGCCTGGACAAATCGTGCTTCGACGTCGTCGAGTTTTTTTCTGTCTTTGGCGGAGACAATGGAAGATGCTTCCAGGTCTCCGTTGTCGAGTGCATCGATGTCAGCCATGCATTGATAGAGCCGGTTCAAACCGGATATGGCGTCCTGCATGGCGCTTTCGGAAAAATCCAGGGGATTGCGGTAGTGGGTGGAGAAAACGAAGAAACGCAGTTCCTCCGGATGATATTTATCGGTAATATCGCGGATGGTAAGAAAATTACCCAAGGACTTGGACATCTTTTCATCTTTTATGGTGACGAAACCATGATGGATCCAGGTGGTGACAAAGGGTCTGTCGTTGCCGCCCTCGCTCTGTGCCAGTTCGTTTTCATGGTGAGGGAAAATCAGATCCTGGCCGCCTCCGTGAATATCGAAGGTTTCGCCAAGGAATTTCTTGCTCATGGCAGAGCATTCGATGTGCCAGCCAGGCCTGCCGGGACCCCAGGGACTTTCCCACTGTGGTTCTCCGGGTTTGGAGCCTTTCCAAAGCACGAAATCGTAAGGATTGGTCTTCTGCTCGTTGACGCTGATCCTGGCGCCGGCCTGCATGTCTTCAAGCTTTCTGCCGGAGAGCTTGCCGTAGTCTTCGAAACTGTCGACGGCATAGTAGACGTCGGTGCCGGACTGATAGGCCATGCGCTTGTCAATGAGGCCGGTGATGAATGCTGTCATTTCATCGATATTCTCAGTAGCCTTGGGTTCGAGGGTAGGCCTGCCGATACCCAGTTTGTCCATGTCGACGTAGAACTCGTCGATAAAGCGCTGGGCTAATTCCTCCGGGGTGGTATTCTGTTCGGCGGCCCTGTTTATGATCTTGTCGTCGATATCGGTGAAATTTCGAATATAGGTGACCCTGTAGCCCCGGAAGCGAAAATATTCGACGATCATGTCAAAGACCAGCGCCGAGCGGGCATGGCCGATGTGGCAGTAGTCGTAGCTGGTGATGCCGCAGACGTACATCTTGACATGATTGGGTTCCAGAGGGGAGAATACTTCCTTCTTCCGGCTTAATGTATTGTAAATTTTAATAGACATGGTGTAGATAGTATCCCTTGTGGGAAAAGCTCGATTCTGTTTTGAGGTTGCACGGCGCTGGTAAGGAAATACGTCTTTTCGCTCCTGCAAGTTTCTGCTGGCTGCGAAATAAAATCGTAACATCTTACCATTGAAGTTGACAACATAATTATCAAGGAACAAAAGACAACAATGACAGCAGATGCTCGGCAGAGAAAACGGCCCTGGAGCCGGCTGTTGGAGACGTGGATGCATCCGCGGGTCATCACCATGCTGTTTCTCGGGTTTTCAGCCGGGCTGCCCATTTTACTGATCTTTTCGACATTGTCTGTCTGGCTGCGGGAAGCCGGAGTCGAGAGATCGGCGGTTACCTTCTTCAGCTGGGCCGCTCTTGGCTATTCATTCAAGTTCATCTGGGCACCGCTGGTCGATAAGATTCCCTTGCCTCTGATTACTGCGAAACTGGGCAGAAGACGTTCCTGGATGTTGCTCGCCCAGCTCTGCATTATCGCCTCAATTCTGGCCATGGCCAGCGTCGACCCTGCCGCCGGCCATCAGTATCTCGTCTTTATGGCCCTGGCAGCCGTACTCCTTGGCTTTTCTTCAGCGACCCAGGATATCGTCATCGATGCCTATCGCATCGAGTGCATCGATGCCTCCTACCAGGCGCTGCTTTCATCAACCTATATTGCCGGATATCGTCTGGGAATGGTTGCCGCGGGCGCCGGTTCGCTCTTTCTCGCCTCTTACCTTGGAGGCGAGGGTGGGTATGTCTATACTGCCTGGAAACACACCTATTACTTCGCCGCCGCAGCCATGGGCGTTGGTATGGCGACGACGCTGATCATACCGGAACCGGAAAGCAACAGGGATCCATCGATCTACACCTACTCCTCACAGGATTATCTGCGACTTTTTCTTGTTTTTCTGGCTGGCTGTGTCGCCTTCTGCCTGACATTTTTCCTCAGTGGCGGTATGGCTGATCAGGTCAAGGGCATGCTGACAGGTATCCTCCATGAAACTGTCTTTTCCGGTTTTCTGGCCGAAGCAGGCAGACTGTTCACGGCCCTTTTCGTGGCCGCCTGTTGCATAGGCGCCCTGGTCCGCGCAGGGGCGGTCGACAGGAATATCGTCGGCGAAACCTATATCGATCCTGTTGCCGAGTTCTTTAACCGGTACGGTATTAAAACGGCCCTTCTCATTCTGTTGCTCGTTGGCTTCTATCGGGTCTCCGATATAGTTCTCGGGGTTATATCCAACGTCTTTTACGTCGATCTCGGCTTCAGCAAAAACGTCATTGCCGGCATCACCAAGCTCTACGGCGTCGGCATGACTATTCTCGGGGGCTTTCTCGGAGGAATGCTGACGCTGAGATACGGTGTCCTGGCCATTTTATTCCTCGGCGCTCTTCTTTCTGCAGCGACCAATCTGCTTTTTATGATGCTGGCCTCAGCCGGTGCTAATGTCGCCATGCTCACCGTGGTTATTGCCGTCGATAACCTCAGCGCAGGACTTGCCGCCACTGCTTTTGTCGCCTATCTCTCAAGTCTTACCAACATCTCTTTTACGGCGGTGCAGTATGCATTGTTCTCATCGCTGATGACCTTGTTTCCAAAGCTCTTTGGGGGCTACTCCGGCACCCTTGTCGACACCTTCGGCTATAACAGCTTTTTCCTTTTAACGACACTTATGGGGCTACCAGTGCTGATCCTCATCTGGGTACTGCACAAAAAACTGGCTGTTGCCGGAGCACCTCCGGCCGATGAATAGGGCCATCACACACCATCAAGTCAAAGTGGTACTTTGATGGTACGTCGCCGTTTGTGGTAACGACCTGGGTTGGGTGACGGCCTGAAACAGATTCAGGGTATCTGCGTCCGTGTAGGCTTTATGTTGTGATATTATTGTCTTACGGGGTGTTGTCGTTGCGTAGCTGAGGGAGGTCGCAGTGCAGAGGGCGATTATTTCCGGTAAGCTGGGAGTGGAAGCTGAGTCCGGCCCGGTAGTCCATGGTATCCTGCCGAAAATGGCACCATCGTACCAGAACCAGATCCTCATGCGATTCGGCCCCTACGGAACAGTTGTAGATGAGCCGAACCAGGGTAGAGGCGACGAGCGGTTTGCGGCTGGCGACCTGCATGCCGCCGTTGCTGATGTCGATGGTGGCGGCCATACTTGAGCTGGTGGTATCTTGCGACCGGTTGACAGATCTCAAAGTGACAGGGTAGCGAACGGCACGGCGTGAATGCTTCCGGCGGTTGACGGGCAAGCCAGCTAACATGCTCTTCTGCAGTTGCATTTCTCTTTGATGCCATTTGCACGCAATGAAATTCTGCGAAGTGCAGTAGCTTACAATATAGCTTTCGGCCGGTATGAAAAGGCCTTGGAGACTGGTGGTGCATCGCCTGCGTGAGTCTGACCAGAAAACACATCGGCTGCACTTTGTTGAGTTATCTGCCCTGTTCGCCATGGTATTTAACCCATATATTTCGAGAAAAATTTTGAAGCATTTTTCATTGCCCAGTAAATAAGGTATCTGTCAACTAACCTGTCACGTAATAGCCGCCAGATGCTGAGGATAGTCTCCTCCTATACAGGGAATCACCAAAAGAATACTGCTTTCGCCCTTCAGGTGGGTCCAGCAAGTCCATCCTTTTTGCGCTATCAAGGGCGTGGCCAGATTTCTACAGCAACACCCATCACACCCCGACTATTAACTCAGCAGAGAGGTGAAATAGCAGGGTGTGTAATATGAATATCTCTATAAAATGCTTGCAACAAATGTGCCAATTGGCGCTTAGCGGAGTTCCTTGGGCGAGATGTCAAAGCGTTTGAGCTTGTCGTAAAAGGCGGTTTTGCCCACTTTGAGACTTTTGGCGGCTTTGGCCACGTTGCCGTGATTTTTCTCAAGGGTGGCGACAATGACCTCGCGCTCTACCTCCTGGAGAATAGATTTGAGAGGGGTGTTGGAAAACTTTTTGGCCATGGAAACGTGGGTGTTTTCCTGTGGAACGGAAGGGGTGTCGAAAAGGATTTCGTCCTCAGTGATAATATTGCTTTTAGCCATGAGTACGGCTCGTTGAATCACATTCTCCAACTCCCGGACGTTACCAGGCCAGTTGTGTCTCTCGAGCTTGTCGATGATAGGGCGCGGAACGAAATCCACATCCTTTTTGAAGGACAGGCGGTATTTGCGGATAAAGTGAGAGACAAGGTCCTCGATATCTTCTTTTCTTTCTCGGAGTGGCGGCAGGGGAATATTGATGATATTGAGACGGTAGAAGAGATCAAGCCTGAAATCTCCTTCTTGCACTGCTGCCGGCAGATCCCTGTTGGTCGCCGCTATAATGCGTACATTGATCTGTATGGGACTGTTTCCGCCTACCCGGATTATTTCTCCGTCTTGAAGGACTCTGAGCAGTGCTGCCTGCATTCGTGGGCTGATGTCGCCAATTTCATCGAGAAAGATGGTGCCGTCGGAGACTACCTCGAATTTTCCCTTGGTACGGGCATGTGCACCGGTGTAAGCGCCTTTCTCATAGCCAAAAAGATCGCTTTCCAGCAGAGAATCATTTATAGCGTTGCAATTGATCGTGAGATACGGTTTGTCGTTTCTATTGCTCGTTTCCCGGATGAGATTGGCGACCAGTTCCTTGCCGGTACCCGATTCGCCGATAATGAGTATGGTGGCATCCGATTTTGCCACCTGGGAGATCATGTCACGCAGCTCGCGCATGGGTTTGCTCGACCCGATCATGGCATTGTCGCCCGAAAGGCTCTCGAGCTGGGTCTTCAAGCTGGTGAGCCGCTCCGAAAGCTGTTCTCTGATCTTTTCGCTCTCTTTGAGTTTATTGATTTTCTGCGAGAGTATCATCTCGATATTGTTGTGAAAGAGGGAGAGTTCTTCCTCGTGTTTATTTTTCTCCGTAACGTCGCGGACAACGAGCCACTGGAGCATGTCACCCTTGTACCCGCGGAAGGAAGCAGTCACGTATTCAAGATGATGATCTTCGAAAACAAGGTGGCAGGGCGTTGAGTCCTCCCCGTGTTTGCCGACTTCATCAATGGCTTTGAGAAAACGCCGGCTGAAGGCGGAGTTCAGTCGCGTGGCCGTTGCCTCTACGGTGACGAACTCGCGCAGGAAGGCGCGGGCGCTGCGATTGAAGAATTCAATGGAATCGGTGCCATTGGTGATCATGATAGCATCGGTTATGGCATCGAGCATGCCGCTTTGATTAAAAATAAGCCGTTGAATCTCTTCCTGAGGGGCGGATATATCCATTACTGAAACGTCATGAGATGAAAACTATAGCGAATTTGCCCTTGCGAGATGAATTTCCTGTATTGCGGCATTTCTGCGAAAGCGCTCGAGGGTCGGTCGGAATATGGGGTACCAGGTAACACTATACAGCACTCAACTGATCAGCTCTAGTATAGAGCAATTGTGGCGGCAAAGTAAAGTGTGGGCCGGCTGTTTTTTCCTGAAAAACGAAAAATCAGTTTTTCCAGTGAAAGGGAGGACGGTTCATCTTTCTGCGTGCCCAGTCGAGGCTGTTTTGCACCGATCTTCTGTTGATGAGGGAGAGCGCCAGTTTTCGTTTACCCGGAAAAGACATACAGAGAACACCGATGACAATGGTCAATATGCCTTGACCGGGAATGAAAAGCATGATGATACCGGCTGCGAGCAGAAGGGTGCCGATAATATTGCGGATGATCAGCAGCGCTATGCGCGCTGGGGTAAGTTTGGTGTCCGCAGGGTTTGTGTAAAGTTTTAGGAAATAGTCGCTGGGCAGTCGGGCGATGTACCACGGGATCAGAAAAATACTGAGAAAGAAAGCGATGGATGAGACAATGACCAGCCATTCGATATAGGGAAGAATCTGTTCTATTGTCTGCATGTTCATAATTTACTCATAAGATACGTGGATAAGGGAGCGTTTACTTAAGCAGGTCAAGTGGGCGCACGTTTTCGTCAGAAACAAAAGGCTGCCTTTCCGAGGTTGCCGTTTGTCGTGACTCCTGAGAGCAGTGGTGCGCGGCTATCGGAATGACGGTTGCGATAAGGTTTTTAGACCGGTTCCTTTGTGGCCGGCAGGAGTATCTCGGCAAGTGAGCGCTTGGGTACGTGATGAACCTGCTGTTCGTCTCTCCAGTACTTTATATCCTCGCCGCGGGATTCTTCGATGACGACTTTTTCCGCAGGTGTTCCCAAGGCGATGACCAGGTGCAGTTCAAGATGCTCGGGTTGCGGAAAGAACTCCACTATCTTCGGAGAAAAGGCGCCAATGCGACAACCACCGAGACCCATGTCCGTGGCCCCCAACAGCATATTCTGGGTGGCGATGCCCAGGTCGAACTGGGCTTCCTGCAGGGTACCCTTGAGCCATTCCCTGTTGAGGTAACAGAGGATATAGGCTGTGGGCCGCTGGGACTCGTCGGGACCTTTCCAGTCGGTCAAATAGCCGGCCCAGCCAAGGTGAGGAAATACCTTTTCGCATTCTTCCCTGTCGTTAACAATCAGGTATTGCCATGGCTGGCAGTTTCTGGCTGAGCCGCTGAACCGGCCTAGTTCTATCAGCTCTTCCAGGGTTTTATCGTCGATGGGCCTGCTAGAATCAAATTTGCGATATGTTCTTGTTTTCTTAATGAGTTCTTTCATGGCTTTTCTGTCAGTTAGGGGTTGAGGACAGCGTTTCGTCACCTACGGCAGCGACTGTGTCCTGTTGTAAGAGTTGGCGGAAGGGCGGGTGCGGAGAAAGTGCTGTGTTTCCGTCTGACTCCGTCTGCTTTTCGGCACCTATATTGTGAAGATCTACCATTATTTCAGGGGCTTGACCGCTGATCCGCGGTTCATCGTCCAAAGCTATATTCTCCTTGGGAACAGCATGTTTGTCCAGAAGGTATGCAGAGGCGTTTTTCAGTCTTTCCCGACCGAGCTCTTTGAGCATTGTCTCCGTTATCACCACCGGTGTGGCGCTGACGGGGGCAAAGGCCTGCAACTCCTCGTCGACAATCTCTTTTTCGACGATTGCGCCTTCCGCCGTCGAAGGAGACGATTGTTTGCGGCTCTGTTCTGTCCACTGCTGCAGTAATTTTTGGTTTTCCTGCTGCACCCTTTTCTGCTCTTCATTTTCCAGTCGTGTTTGAAGAGCTGAACCGTCGTCGCTTGGATCAACGATGGAATGGAAAATTAGACGCAGGCGCGGATAGTCTTCGATGAGCAGAGCGAAGGCATCCAGGGTTGCTCTGGCTGTGGAGCTCAAAGCGGATTCTCCGGGTTCGAAAACAAGGGCGTTGTCCTGGCGTAGAGTGGCGTATTTTTCGGGCAGCAGCAGATAGGGAGATACGCCGGTTTTGACAACCAGTTTCTGAAAGTGGTTGATGATCTGGTCAATGACCGGCTTGTCTTCATCTTTCAAGGCGACGGTTTCCGAAAAGGAGTCGGGGGTGTCGCTGAGCAGGGCGATGGTCATGGCCAGGGGTGAGGCAGGATCGGCTGGCATAAGAGATGAGATCGTCAGCCTGGCGCGATCAACGTCACTTTCACCTCCCAAGGTACAGTATGCATCGGCATGGGCCTGGTCGACCTGCAGGGCGAAAGATTGCAGCAGCTGCTCTTTGAGGATGTTGAGCGGCATCCTCTTGAGCTCGACAACGGATTTGGCGGCTACACCGTCGTCCCCGGCCACAGTTATGCTGCCATGGGCGGCAAGGCCGCCGCCTTCTATAGTACCACTGACACCATATCGTATAGGCTCGGACGACTCGGAAAGGTGATAATTATCAATGAAGCCCGAAAAAGATGATATGTCCGTCTGCCAGGCTGGCGTCATGCGTTCATCGAGATATTCGACCAGGCCGTCTTGAATGTCTATACGGACGACGTCCAGCCTGGAAAATGATATCGAACCGCTGCCGACATCTTCTTGAGGTAGAGAAGACTGCAGGGCCCGGCGAATGACCAGAAGCGGGTGGTCGCCGGTATTGCTGTAGAAAAATCGCGGTGTATCCAGCGTCAATTTCGTTATGCCCAGGTGCAGGGGTGACATGGTATATTTGAAATCGCTGAGTATGGCGGTGTCCCAGCCTGCCAGGTCGGTACCGTCGCTTGTGTAGAGTCTGCCGCCAACGAGCTGGAGATCTCCGGTAAGCATTTTTTGCGGGTAGTAATAGGCTACTTCGCCGTTGATCAGCGTTTCGAGGGAGAACTTCAAGTCTTCCGGGGCCAGGGGAGCAAAATACTCTGAAGGTACCCGCTTCAGGTTCAGGCTGAGTTTGGACTGAAAGGGAGCGAGCGCCAGGGTGCCGTCTACCTTTACTTGGCCGCCTTCGGTAAGCCGAATCTCTGCGGATAGATTTTCCTTTTTCGGTAAAGTGTTGCTCAAGGGGGCCACCTCGGCAGAGAAGGCCGGGATGAGCTCCCTGCGCTCATCGTCTGTGGAAATCAGATCGACCTTGCCGTCGAGAAGGACTTTGTCAAGAGTGATGCTGCCCTTGCCCGCAGTCATGAAGGGCAACGAACCCAGGGAAAATCCTGAAAGAAGGGAAATCTTGGCATCGGCTAGAACAAGTTCATCCGCCTGCAAATCATCACCTTTACGATCGAAGGAGCTCATTGAGGCACCGTCTGCCGTCAGGCGCAGGGATTTAGTGGAAAAAGACATTCCTTTGAGCATGATACGATCCACACTGCAGTCCCTGAGATCAAGGGCGGTGGAGAGTGAGGCGAGAGCAGCTTTGTCGAAACTGTAGGTGGAGCCGGTTTCCTGGTGAGTGGCGCTGCCCCCGCTTGTTTCCAGGGAGCCTTTGAAACGTTGGCTTTCGATATCAAAGGTGCCGGAGCCGCTAAGCAGCAGCTGCTCAGAGAAAACAACAGGTGAGGTCTCTTCAGCGGTGAAGAGCGAGGCAGCCGCTACGTCGCTGAAGCCGAGGTCGAAATTGCCTGCAACGGGTGAAATCCTCAGCCGTCCTTTTGCCTTGATGGAGCCGTCGCCGTTGACGTCGGCGCTCAGAGCGAAGTTGTCTTTCCTGGAGACGGGCGTATTCAGATCTGTAGCCTGTAGATGAACCTTTTTCAGTTCCAGGGGCAGACCGCCACTTCCGTCCTCCTGCATCGTCAAAGTGCCCTTGAAGTCGATTCCCTGCAACGTGCTGCCGCCCTCGTTGAGTAGAGTATCTATAGCACCAGGAAGAGTGTGGCCTTGCAGGCTGATGTGTGCGTCTTCGAGAAAAAGGTTGCCGAGGTCGATTCGGTCGCCGTCTATGAACACAGGAGACAACCTGCCGGCAGAACTGCGCAGCCAGGGGCGCTGGTTTTCTGCCAGGGTGATTTTTGACAGGCGTATCGTACCTTTTTCCAAACCGTAGACGATGGGAACAGCCTCGCCTCGCCTGAGGCTGAGCCTGCCGCGAATATCGGTGCTGCCTTCGGCTTGGCTGCCGGCATTCGGCAGGATGCGCTCCAGCACCAGAGAAAAGGGCAGGTTGTTGATCTCGACCTCTCCGACGGGTGCTCCCTCTTCGAAGTGCCCCTGCCAGGAGAACAGCGAGAAGTCGTTTGTTGATTCGCCGCTGAGGCGAAAGGAGCTTTCCTCGGAGGGGTCGCCGACGGAGCTCTCGCGGCCGTAGGAGTAGTTTCTCATGCTATACTGGACCGGTGCGAAAACCAGCGTGTCACGCTCTGTTTCGATCTCGATTTTGCCATTATCGGCGATGAGGAGATCTACCCTGAGTGAGAGCGGCTGCAGTGGTATGGCTGTCTCCTGTTTGCTGGTGTCATCGCCTGGAAACAGGGAACCAACCGTGGTGGTGGAAAAATTCCGGCTTATTCTCAGGAAAGGGTCTCGCAGGAGCAGGCTGTCAATTGTTATATCGTTTTTAAGCGGATCGAGTCTGCCCTCGATATTGAGGAGCGGCATGTTCAGGGCGAGCGCGCGATCGTGGCTGTGAAAGATACCGTCTTCGACCTGGAGCTGGTAGCCGAAATTGAGCTGGCGGCCATCCGAGGACTGCGAGAGAAAGGAAAGAGAGATGCTGCCACTGACCCGGCCCTTTTCAATGTCTACGGGAAGAGGTATGGGCAGATACCCGGCGTAGAGGGGGAGGTCGATGTCTTGAAGGGTAAAGCTCATTTTCGTGGGCGTTTCTTCACCTTCTGTTGTGGGCAGTTCGGTATCACCTGTCAGCTCGACGGGACTGCCGTTGATCACTGCTGAAAAGTGTGGCTGGATGTAGTGGCCGACGTCGTAGGAAAAATTGGACAGAGTCGGCAAATTGATGTTGAGGTTCTCGACTCTGTGCTGTTTTTCTGAGCGCATATCTTTGAAAAGTATGCTGCTGTTGCTGATGGAGATGTTGTTGAGAGAATAGAGAAACGGCAGTTCGGCGAAATTCATGACATCCGAGACGGCTTCATCTCCCAGGTCCGTGCCGAAGAATTGAGAAATATTGTAACTCGTGTCCGAATAGCGGACGAGGGTGAATACGGCATCGGAGATGAGCAGCGATTCCGATACCAGGCCGTGTCTGAGCAGAGAGATAAAGTCGAGGTCAATATAGAGATCCCCGATGGTGAGGATCTCCGTTGGTTCATTCTCACGGACAGATTCTATATCTATACCGTCGGCGTAAACGGAAAATTCCAGGGGATTGAATCTTGAGGAAGCAATACTGAGGTTGAGTCCGGTATTGTTGTGAACAATCTGCGGAAATTTCTTCTCGATGAAAATTGGTACCAGGGCAGAGCTGGCAATGTAGTACCCTGCCGCCAGCAGGAGGAGAATGAGCGGAGTGTAAATATACCAGCGTTTCAACAGAGATGTCTTCTCTGCAGGCCGCTGCGGCGTGGGCCGCGGCGGCGAAGGTTTTGGGGACGGCGCCGGCTGGTTGGGTTCGTCGGATATGGGGATGTTGCCGTATAAATCGGTCATGTGTGATCTGATACAACTGTCGATGCTTGCGTGTTGTTGCAGTATGCCACGTAAAGCTATGTAAGGTTATGGTAAACGTGTAGACGAATATACGCTTTTTATGAAATCCTGCACTAACAAATGTGGCAGAAAAGCGACTGCATCCTTACTTTTCCCACATCGTTTCTTTTTTCCTGCGTCGCTTCTTGAGAGCAGTGAAAAGGCACGGGAGTATCTTTTCATGTCAACCACATTGCCTTGCAATCAGTAGAGTACGTTGATGGATTGCCTGGAGGACCCGTTACCAAGAGAGATCCAGCGGCAGATATCGGTTGATGCCGCTATTGCCGGGGCAGCATGCAGCAGCGAGCAGCAGCATATCGACCCCGACCCGGAACTCATGTGAACTCCGTTTAAAATACTGAAAAAAGCAACTATATTTCACAATTTATCTTGCGAAGTATTACCAAACATATGTAGAATAGACCGTAAAGACTAAGAACAGCCTCTCTTCCGCTCACTTTCCTTGCGGGGTATGAGCGTCTACGGAAAAGTCTAGGTATTGAAAAGAAAACAGCGAAGCCAACGTTTCTGATTTCCGCGTGGGAACAGTCATTAACATTCACGAAACTTTTCTAGATGTTTGAAATATTTGAATTATTCAGGTGGCAGGATGCTCTGGACATTCTCATTGTCGCCTTCGTCGTCTACCAGCTCATATCTATTATACGGGGGACCAGGTCGGTCCAGATGCTGCTGGGCATCATTGTGCTCACGGCGGTCTATTTCATGGCCTCCATCCTTGACCTGTCCACCTTGATGTGGCTTCTGCGAACCTTTCTCAGCTCCCTGTTCCTGATAATTATCATTGTGTTCCAACAAGATATTCGCCGGGCGCTCACTCAGGTTGGCAAGTCGCCCTTCCAGAAAACCGCCGATACCATGGAGAAAGATCTCGAAGAGATCATCAGTGCGGTTTTCTATCTCTCCAAGAGGCGAATCGGTGCTCTTATCATAATGGAGCGCGATACCGGTCTCGGTGATTATGTAGAACTGGGATTTGATCTCGATGCCAACCTCTCCAAAGAACTGTTGATATCTATTTTCATGCCGGTTTCGCCGCTGCACGATGGCGGCGTCATCATCAATAAGGGCCGGGTCCAGACTGCGGGCAGCATCCTGCCGCTCAGCCAGAATCCCTATATCAGTAAACGTTTTGGAACCAGACACCGGGCCGCAATAGGCCTCTCCGAGGAAACCGATGCGGTCATACTGGTGGTATCAGAGGAAACCCAGAACGTATCTCTCGTCCAGCATGGGGCACTGACGGCGGTTAATGATGAAATAGCCCTGAGAACCAGTCTGCGGGCGATTTTTGTTAGCAAGGACCAGAGCCTTAACTGGAAGAGCGCTTTTTTTAAATCATGATGTCGAAACTGATCAATAAAATACAGAGTCTCTGGTCGAAGGAGTGGCTGCTCAAGGTCATCTCGCTCCTTGTGGCGGCAATGCTCTGGTACTATGTCGGCGGCGAGGATATCGTTGAAAAAAATGTCATGGTGCCGGTGGAGGTTATCAATCTGCCCAACAACCTTATCATCTCCAACAAGCACAAGAAGGATATCGAGGTTACCGTTCGTGGGCCGAGGTCGTTGATAATGGAAATGGGCAAGAGCCAGGAGGCCAGGCAGATCGATTTGTCCAAAGCCGCTCCCGGAACTCGGGTGGAGCAGATAGAAAATGATTCCGTGCCGGTGATCCGAGGCCTGGAAGTGCTCAGGGTACAGCCCTCGTCCATTATCCTCTCCCTCGATAAGCTTATCAAAAAGGAATTTCCGGTTAACGCCGTAACAACGGGGGAGGTCAAGCCGGGCTTTGTTCTCAAAGAGCTTACGCTCCAGCCGGAGTCGATTACCATCAACGGACCGCAGACCATTCTTTCCCATGTCCGAATCGATGCAGCTGCAGATTCCGCTGGAGCTCAACGATGCCCTGGTCGATCTCATAGGGGAGACGTCGTTGACGGCCGATCTTACCATTGGCTACGATACGGTGGTGAGAACGGTGCGGAATATGCCGGTGACTGTTGTCGTTAAGGGCTTTGTGCAGAAGATGGAGCCGGCGGCGGTCGATATTACCTTGAAGATACCGAAAATCCTCGTTGAAGACAACATGGACTATACCCGTCTGATCACCGTCACCGCCGTCAATGAAGACGATAGCACTACCGGTGGCAGACTCAAGGTCCGGGTAGTGCCGGCAGAAGGTTTGACGGTACCTCTGGAAATCGTCGTCATCGAACCCGAGTACGTCACCGCGGTGCCGGCGCCCCCGCCGGCTGATGCCAAAAGCGCAGAAAAGAAAAAAAGTGAAAGCAAAGACGAGACACTGGCAAACTGAAA
>CAKZOA010000206.1 GCA_937132035.1 uncultured Desulfobulbaceae bacterium
ATTCTTTGCCATCTTCATCATTGATCCAGCTTAGATTTTCAATTCCGCCTCTCATAATGTCACCTCAATATGTTGTGTATTTTTGTGTTTTTTTATCGGTATTGAAAGAAGATCAGGGGGCTCCCGACTCATGGAGGCGAATCGGGCGCCCCCTGTGAAAGTTACCAGCGTTCGGTACCGACAAGCTGATTGACGTCGGAGCAGGCCTTTTTCTGCTCTTCAGTGAGTTCCTCGAAGGAAGTATGTTCACCGACGTCGTCGCTGTAACAAACATATTCTTTGCCATCTTCATCATTGATCCAGCTTAGATTTTCAATTCCGCCTCTCATTATGTCACCTCGCTTGAGTTGGTTGTGGTGTCGTTGTCCTGATGCTTTCTGCATCGTTGCTTACTACTCTAAGCGTAAAACAATCGATAGCAATATTGGCAATACAGTAGCTTTATGGTAGTATTTGCTACCATTAGATGTGTGGACCCAAAAAAGGGCATATCCCTGGAGGAAAGAAGGGATATGCCCTTACAGGCGATATGTGTTACCGGCGATCGTTTAACAGTTTGATCCTATTGGAGGTTCCGGAGAACAATATCGCATGCTCTATCTGTTTTTATGGCCCTTTTCCTGCACTGTTTGCCGCATATAGGTATGAATGGCCTCCTTCACCGTCGTTATGGCGAGGTGGGCGCAGTGTTCTTCGTCTTTGGGAAAGGTTCCAAGCTCGCTGAGAATGGCTTCTCCCGTCATGTCGAGCACCTCGTCGAGTGATTTGCCGATAACCAGCTCGGCGGCAAAGGAGCCGCAAATAGAGCTGGAAGCGCATCCGTCTGTTCTGTAGGCTGCATCGACAATGCGTGAATCGTTGTTGATACGGATGCTCATGACCATGGTGTCGCCACACTCGCCGGTGAGCGATGCGGTTGCATCCGGGTTGTCTATTATATGGCAAAAGCGGGGATGCAGCCACCGCTCATGGCCTTTGGCGCCATAGGCTTTGTAGGCGTCTTCTCGTATTTCCTCCTCGAGATTGTCGAGGAATTCGTCAAGTTGTGCGTTGTTCATCTACTCTCACATACATGTCTTGAAGTTGATGAGAAATCACCAGTGGCCTTCGGCGTTGGGTTCGTTGCTATAGTGTACAGCGCCCTGTAGAAAATGTTCGATGGCTTCTTTGACGGTACCGCTGACATCGGAGACTACTTTGACGCCCCCTGCCTGGAGGGTACGAAAGGCGTTGGGGCCGCAATAGCCTGTAAGCAATGCTTCAGCGCCTCTGTCACTTATCATGGTGGCGGTTTGAATTCCCGCTCCCTTGAAGGCGTTGATGTTTGCCGAGTTGTCAATGGCTTCGAATTCACCTGTATCGGCATCGACAATAAGGATATATGCCGCTCTGCCGAAACGGGGATCGACACTGTCTTTCAATGTTGGTCCCTTGGAGCTTACTGCTAGTATCATGGGAGTTTCTCCTGGTCTGGATCGTATAGCAGGGAGGTCTTACGAGACTCCGCCGCCGCAAACCTGATCTGTTTGGATTTCGGGAACTTTTCCGGCAATGAGGTCGATTACCACCGGTTTGATTTCAGCCCTCTCAGCCTCATGGTAGACGGTGATGCCGGCGTGTTTGAATCCCATCAACGGTCGCATACCTATACCGCCAACCAGCAGAGCGTTGACGTGCTGGTTGGCCAGAAGATTCACCGGAACCATGCAGCCTCCCTGGACATGCTCTTCATTCTCGATGACGTTCACATCGATTATCTCGCCGTTTTCACAGTCAATGATAGTGAAAACATCACAGTGTCCGAAGTGTCCGGCACGGGTGCCATCGAGCCCGCCCCTGCCATTTGAGGGGACGGCAATACGCATTTTGCTCATTGCTTGCTACTCCTTTTAATTCAATTTAGGAAATTTTATCGGTTGTGAGGCGGGTTGCGCCTCGTGTTCTTCAATCTCTTGCCATACCTTCCTGACGGTCGCCGAGGTATCCGAATGCGGTGCGTACTCGACAATGGTCTTTTTCTGGACCATGGCCAGGGTGAAATCGGGATCGAAGGCAATGCGGGGCAGTACATGAAGAGTGTTGGCGGCTGCCTTCTTTTCAATGGCCTCGGTGGTCTCCGGGTTGATGTCGTAGCGGTTGACACAGAGCATGGCCTGGATGCCGAAATGAGCCGTCAGTCGAGTCACCCGTTCGACGTCGTGCATTCCGGATACGGTGGGCTCGACAATGATAACGACTTTTTCTGCACCGCTGATGGAGGCGATGACCGGACAGCCGATACCCGGAGGGCCGTCGGTAATGATACGCTTGTAGCCACCTTCTTCCGCCAGCTGTCGTGCGCGCCGCCGTATCATGCTCACCAGTTTGCCGGAATTCTCTTCGGCTATTCCCAACCTGGCGTGAACCATGGGGCCGGTGCGGGTGGTGGAGATATACCATTCGCCGCTTTTCTGCTGGGGAAAGGCAACGGCTTTTTCCGGACAGAGGTCGACGCACACTCCACAGCCTTCGCAGCTCACCGGGTCAACGACGAAGGCCGAGGATATGGCATCGTATCGGCATATTTCACGGCAATAGCCGCATTGAGTGCAGGACTCCGGATCGATTTCGGCCAGGTGTCCTCCCATGAAGTCGTGGTGTTCTTTTTGCTGCGGAGACAGCAGTAAATGCAGATCAGCGGCGTCGACATCGGCATCGCAGAGCACCGGTTTCTTGGCAAGTGTGGCAAAGGCCGCTGTCAGACTGGTCTTGCCGGTACCGCCTTTGCCGCTGATAATAACATATTCTTTCATGATACCTTTCCTGTGGCAGGTATTTGTCTGATGATTTCCTCGAAAAGAGAAACAAAAATGTTTCGCCATTTTGGGCTTCCTTCCACGAGAAGCCGGCCACGTGAGTAGAGTTCGGCTACTTCACGGCTGAAGGGGATTTCCAGCAGGATGGGCAGGTTGTTTTCTTCGGCATAGCGTTGAACGCTGTGGTCGCCCAGGCCCGCACGGTTGATTACCAGGCCGCTGGCTATGCCGAGTTCATTGACGGTCTGGTGGGCAAGAGCCAGATCGTGCAGACCAAAAGGGGTGGGCTCGGTTACCAGGACGATATAGTCCGTTTCGTGCATGGCGGCGATAACCGGACAGGAGGTGCCCGGAGGGGCATCGATGATGACGGTCCCCGTCTTTTCGAAGTTTTTACGCAGCCATTTTATCAGTGGCGGCGACATGGCTTCGCCGATGCGCAGGATGCCGTGATGAAAAGCGATATTCTTGACCGTAGCCGACTCGGCATGGCCGAGTTCTCTTTGGCCTTCATCAATGCAGCGCTGGGGGCAGACCAGCATGCAGCCGCCGCAACTGTGGCAGAGCTCCGGAAAGAGCAGGATCTGCTCGCCGACCACGGTGATTGCGCCGAAACGGCAAATTTCCGCACATTTCCGACACCGGTCACAGCGTTGCTGGTCGATGTCCGGCAAAAAGGTATAGACCGGCTGACGAGTGGTGATTTCCGGTTTGAGAAAAAGATGGGCATTGGGTTCTTCGACGTCGCAATCGAGGAAGGTGACCTGCTCGTCTATGGCTGCGGCCATGTTGGTGGCAACGGTGGTTTTGCCTGTTCCGCCTTTGCCGCTGGCAACGCTGATTATCATTTTCGCACTCCTCCGCGGGTGGCGGTGAAACTGGTTATCTCATCAAGCTTGTCAAGCAGAGCCTGGGCGTCTTTTTCTTTGGGAGAGTCCGGGATCTGCATGAAAAAACCATACCCTTCGGTTACGGTATGAAAGTCCTTCTCCGACCTCGGGCTGATGAGGGCGTAATTATAGAGCGGATAATCCTCGATGATGGACTTCATCAGTTCCAGGTTCGAATCCTCCGCTATGACAGCTTCCACTGCCGGGGTGTCGAGAAGCCGGCGTAACTCAGATTCGGTGGAGACAAGCCTGATGTGTCGCTGTTTGTCGGCGAGACCGTCAATCAGCGGCGCCAGTGATTGTACATTTTCTGTATAGAGTAGAAGTGCCATTTTTACTGTAACTGTGATGTTTTTCTCCCGCGGACTGTATCGGCTTTCAGGCGGAGCCTGAGTCCAGGAGAAGCGCTTTAGCCGTTTTTTCCCGGTTGTCCGGGAAATGATGTTTCCGGTCCGGCAGAGCTATGTTAACCCTTTCGGCCTGTTAAACGTCAGCCGCCTCTGGACCGGAAAAGATGAACGTGGCTGGTCTGCATGTTTCAACCACACCGGAGTTTCTCTCGACGAAGAGTGAGCAATCGCTATGCCAGAATATGAGAAAGAGTAAGGGGGTAAAAACGGGCCCTTTTACAGGCAAATGCACAAAAAAGGGCGGTTGACGAAGTGGTATCGACGGTGATTGTGAAGCGGATATGCGACGGTGGGAGACGGAAGGGGTCGCATAGTGTCGCGCAAGTGCGACTGTCGCGAGATATTCAGCCTATGGTCTCACCTCGATTTTGGAGAACAGCGCAGCGACCGTCCTTGTTTGGCAGAGTAATGCCCAGGCGGGCCATTTTTCGGTAGAGGGTGGACTTATGCATACCCAGAGAGCGGGCGGCGGCGCTCCGGTTATAGTCCATTTTTTCAAGCGTTTCGAGGATGATATCGCCTTCGGTTCTTTGCATCTTCTGCCGCATTCGGTCGGCTTCGGAGAACTGATCGCCGTTTGCAGCGCGGGGCTGTGCCCCGGCCGTGAGAGAGCCGGGGAGATGATGCGGCCCGATGCTGCCCCGACGGCAGAGAACGAAAGCGCGTTCGAGTATGTTCTCCAACTCACGTATATTGCCGGGAAAATCATGCCCCATCAGTATGGCCATCGCCTCTGGCGATATTTCCGTGACATTACACAGCTTGATGCTGTTGTATTTGTCGATGAATTGCTCGATAAGCAGGGGGATATCCTCGATTCGCTGCCGCAGGGGCGGCAGCTTGAGATGGATGACGTTTATCCGGTAGAAAAGATCCTGGCGAAAAGTGCCCGTCGTCACCATTTCCTCGAGATTTTTGTTGGTTGCCGCTATTATGCGGGCTTCGGTGTGGATGATATCGACACCGCCGAGCGGCTGGAACTCTTTTTCTTCCAATAGACGCAGAAGCTTGACCTGGAAGGCCGGACTGGTGTCGCCGATTTCGTCTAAGAGGATGGTGCCTCGACCGGCGCTGGCAAAAATTCCAGGTTTATCCCGATTGGCGCCGGTAAAGGCGCCGGCCTTGTATCCAAACAGTTCCGATTCGAGCAGGGTGTCCGGCAACGCGCCGCAGTTTATGGCGACGAAGGGTTTGTCGCTCCGCAGAGAATGGTAATGAATGGCCCGGGAGAGCAACTCCTTGCCGGTTCCGGTTTCGCCTTCGATAAGCACGGTCGATTCGCTTTCGCCGATCTGCGGCAATATGGAGAAGATTTGCTTCATTTCTTTGTTGCGGGAGATCATTCGGCCCATTTCGATGGTTCCTTCGAGTTCACGCCGGAGCCCCTCGATCAGCGTATGATCGCGAAAGGTTTCCACACCTCCGAGAAGGGTGCCGTCGGTATCACGCAGGAGTGCCGTGGAAACCGAAATCGGCACGGAGTCCCCGCAACGGCTGGTTATACGGGTGGAGGTATGGGTAAAGGAACACTGTTCCTTCATGGTTTTCTCCAGGGTGCAGTTGTGGGTGCACATGTTGGAGCGGAATATATCCGCGCAACGGCGACCGATGGCTTCGGACCTGGAAAAACCGGTGATTTTTTCGGCCGCCCGGTTGAACGAGGTTATAATGAAATCATGGTCAACGGTGAATACGCCGTCGGAAATGGAATCGAAAATGATAGCTGTTTCTATACTTTTACGATGTGAGGATCTGTCCTGCATATGAGCACCATTGGTGTCTTGGGCTAATCGAAAGGCTGGAGCCACCGTCACAGACGATAAAATGTGCATTTGCTCGATACTTTCTACCATACCCGTGGCTGTTTTGCAATCGTCCCACCGCTCTTGGCTCTTCTTTCGGTAGAGAAAAAGCGCTGTTTTGCCGGAGAACCGTTTCCTGGTCAAGGGTTTGTATAGAGCGATCTTGCGGTTTTTGAAAAAGAAGGAAAGATTTGGCAAGCGACAATATCTCAGGTGCTGGCTTGTTTTCCTCTAGATATGCAATATAATGAGGTATTCGACCTTTACCTCGGGACAGCAAAATATTTGTCCCCGATGCCTACGAGAGTGAGTGTGTATGGATATTCTCCCCATAGAAAGCGAAGCCGATCTTGCCGCCCACCTTGAGTCGGGCTCGAAGGCCAGGACCGAATGGCGAATCGGCACGGAACATGAGAAATTTGGTTTCCATCTCCACGATCTCTCCCCATTGCGCTATCGGGGAGATTCCGGTGTGGCCGCCGTCCTCAAGGCCCTCTGTTCGAAGTTTCTCTGGAAGCCTGTTGAGGAAGACGGCAACATTATCGCCCTTAAGGGCGAGACGGGATCGGTTACCCTGGAACCCGGCGGTCAGATAGAACTTTCCGGCGCGCCTCTGGAAAATCTTCATCAGACCTGTGATGAAGTGCATATTCACCTGCATCAGCTAAAAACCATCGCCGACCCCATGGGCGTGGGTTTTCTCGGCATGGGCTTCACCCCCCTATGGCAGCGTCGGCAAATGGATTGGATGCCCAAAGAGCGCTACCGTATCATGCGCCGATATATGCCCAGGGTCGGGAGTCTGGGGATCGATATGATGCTGCGTACCGCCACCGTCCAGGTCAATCTGGATTTTGCCGACGAAGCCGACATGGTTCAAAAGTTCAGGGTATCGCTGGCCTTGCAGCCTTTGGCCACCGCCCTTTTTGCCAATTCTCCCTTTTGCCACGGCAAACCAAATGGTTTTTTGAGTTATCGCTCTTCCATCTGGCGCGATACGGATCCGGACCGTTGCGGCATGTTGCCCTTCGTCTTTGAAGAGGGCATGGGGTTTGAGCGCTATGTACGGTATATGCTCGATGTACCCATGTACTTCGTTCAGCGGCAGGGACAAATGATTGATGCTGCCGGCCAGTCCTTCCGGGATTTTCTCGCTGGTCGCTTGCCGGCCCTGCCTGGCGAGCTGCCGACCATTAATGACTGGGAGGATCATTTGACCACTGCCTTTCCCGAAGTGCGATTAAAGCAGTTTCTGGAGATGCGTGGGGCCGACGGCGGCAGCTGGAACAATCTCTGTGCTCTGCCGGCTTTCTGGGTAGGGCTGCTCTACGATGACGATTGTGTCGATGCCGCCTGGCGGCTGGTGCGTCACTGGTCTGCCGAACAGCGGCAGCAGTTCAGGCGCGACGCCCCTCGTTTCGGCCTCAAGACCCATACTCCTTCGGCAACTCTGCAGGAACTGGCATTGGAGGTGATGGCCATTGCCGAACAGGGCTTGAAGCGACGGGCCCGTCGCAACCTTGACGGAGATGATGAGACGCTGTATCTGGAGAGATTATGGCAGATAGCCTCAAGCGGCATGACACCGGCGGAGGAAAAACTTGCCTGCTATCATGGTGACTGGCAGGGCAGCGTTGAACCCATTTTCAGACACTGCGCCTACTGATGTTCGAATCCGCGGGCAGGAGCGCACGGGCGGCGAGGGCCGCGAGGTGATTTTTTTCTATACAGGAGCTTTTTTGCCTGCTGCAGGAGGGTACCGAGGGAATCAGCACCACAAGTAACGACGAGCAAGACTTAGATTAACGGGAGGGGCGATGAAAAGTCTCAATGAATTGATGGAACAGGTTAAGGCCCGTGATGATTTCAGCAGTGCTGGCATGGTTCTTTGTCACAACGGAGTCGTCCGAAAAACATCTCGCGACGGTCGCCGGGTGAGCGGTCTTTCGGTTACGGTCGACTGGGATAAGTTGGTGGAAGTGGTGGCCGCACAGAAATTGCGGCGGGGGATCGTCGAAATTCTGGTTGATATCAATGAAGATCAGGACCTGGAAGTCGGAGACGACGTCATGTATCTCGTTGTCGCCGGAGATGTCAGGGAAACGGTTATCGAGGTTTTGAGTGACACCCTCAACCAGATCAAGAAAACCGTCACCAGCAAAACGGAATATTTTCTTGATGACCAAGCCTGAAGTAAAGATTGCTGGTTCCATAGGAGAGCCAAAAAACGGGGAGCAAAAATACCACCTTTTCTGATTCTCTGAGCGCTCGATAATCTTTTGTTTTGGCAGTAATCCTAGCAGACACGGCAGTGAATACACCCGGCCTGCAGACAAAAGGCCGCCTTTCTATCCGCAAAAGGTGGTTTTCCTACCTCTTTTTTGGCAGAGTCTATCTGGTACCGCTGGTCTGTTTGGAATGTCGGCATAAAAATAAACTGTGTTAAGTCAGAATCCTAAGGGCTTTGTCGCAGGGTTCTGTCTTGTTGTTTAGGGCTTGGCGCAGGAGTTGCGATCTCACCGCCATGTCTCCCGGTGTATCGTCGCCTTCACACTTTCTTCTACCGGCCAGGATCTATTCAAGGTACCCTCAAGTCTGATGACGGATTCCGGTGGCATGGAAACGCGTTTTTCCATAAACGGATCGAAGAAGCCTTTGCAAATCGATGAGTCATCGCTGTCGGTCAATGGCTTCTTGCGGGCCGTCGTCGAAAACAGGTTCGAGGTGGAGGGAATGCGGGTTTCAGAGACGGTTATGGAAGTCTACAGCCGGTTTTCACTAGCTGAGCTGATATGGCTACATACTTGCAGGGGATACGTTGTTACGACGGCCGCTAACGGCCGGCTGGGTGTGCGGATTTTCAGTTCCCAGCCCTTCGATGTGGTTATTACCGATGTAATCATGCCGGAAATGGAGGGTATCGAGACCATAATCAATCTCAAAAAGAACACTCCCAGTGTCAAAATCATCGCCATGTCGGGAGGCAGTATCAACAGCTCAACGGAGTATCTCGATATCGCCAGACAGCTGGGGGCGGCAAAGACATTTGACAGGCCTCTGCAACGCTCAATATTGCTGGTAGCCGTAGCCGAACTGAGTTCCTGAAGAAAAGCCGGTCGAAAACTTCCCGCCCGCGCTGCTGTTTTCTCTGTCACGGACGGGATAGCTGCCGGTTGGAGTAATTATTCGCTCGATTGCTGTGGGCGCAGATCGATACGTTTGTTTATTTCCCGCAGTCTTTCTTCAAGGACTCGGGCTTCCCGGCGCAGTTGCTGCAGATCAACTCGCTGACCGGCATAAGCCTCTTCGAAGTCATTGCCTTGAAATTCTCGGCGTTGCCGCATGCCGTCTCTTCCTAAGCGCCGTCTCCTACCGAGATTACAACCTGGATACTCTGTTGTGCGACGATCGGCTGGTGCTGTGCAGCGACCCCTGCTTCCGCCGGTCATCGGTCCGGACCCTGCCGGTCCTGTCCTGTCAAATCCTGGCATGGCGTACCTCCTCAATGATACGGAAAATGTCTGTTCGTAAGAGCGTTTAATGGCATCCGTCTTACTTACGGCGCCGGCACTGGCCGTCGCCTTGGCCTCCCCGTCCTTTACCCTGGCCGGTACCATCGCGCCGGCCCTTGCCGTCGCCGCGGCCAAGACCTCTACCACCTGACTGCCCTCGTTCCTGATTTTGATTGCTTTCGTCGTCTCGCTGATCGCTCGGTGTTTTCTCTCCAAGTGTTTTGCTGTTTTCCGTCATGGCTGTATTCTCCTTCTGATGCATATAAAGTAGTGGGCTTTGGTTTAAGAATCCGCCTTCGGGCCTGCTTTGCCTGCGCATGGCGCTTTATGGTATCTGGCCCCGACGTCGTCTTCTTCTGCGTCCATCATGGAAGGCATAGGTGCCGCCGTCTATCTGCAAACGCATATTCTTAACCAGTGCTTCGGCTACAATCTCCCGGGCCTGTGTCAGGATCCGGCCGAAGGTCTGGCGACTGACACCCATCTGCAGAGCCGCTGTTTCTTGGTCCATGCCTTCGAAATCGCGGAGCCGAATGGCTTCCATTGCCTCCAGCGGCAGCAGCTGAGTGCCGCTGGGAGCAGTATTCTCGGGGATAAAACTACTGGATGTCAGTTGCTTACTGATAAAGCGCATCTTTTTAGGTCGCGGCATTACTGCTCCTTTGTGGTCATATGCTCATATAATAGGTCGTGATTTTTGTTTGGTCAACTTTTATTTTGATCAAATGACCAATATATGTACCGGCCTTATATTATGAGGTACCTGATGGATCACCCAATCTGCAGATGCAGAGCCTTATACAGTGATGCTGAACCCTCCTTCATGCTCAAGCTCTTAGCAGGTATCCTTGGCTCGTACCATTTTATCTGTTTTGTCGTCGATAGGGGGAATGATTCATGCATAACTGTCCATATCGGTTCGGGGATTTATTTATGCTGTTATCTCTTAAGGGTACCTTGAATAATAGGGATTTTCGATTCAGCGGAGAGATCTATGCCCCTCCGGAAGGGAGTCTGGTTTTTGCCGGAGAACGAGGCCAAGATCATTAATCCGGACAAAAAGACCCTCATCAGATATTATAAGGATGAAGAGATGTATGCCGATGGCATAGCTCTTGATGACGAGGAGCCGGAATCAATAGGAATACTGCGGGACCCCAATAATCACAAGGACGATATAGATGTCAGCGGTCTGACGAAGGAAATACTGCAGGGCCACGTCATGGACGATGGGGTCAGCCGGATTGACAGGCGCAGTGTCAATGATATTGCCGGCTATGTGAGGAAAAAACTGGCAGCTCTACCCGAGAGGTTTAAGGCATTGCGTAATGGCCCCGACTTTCCGGTCGGTGTCAGTAGAAGCTTGATGGAACTGCGAAGCAGGCTCATCAGGGAAGCAAAAAACACCTACCGAAAGAGACAATGAAAGCTTTACTTATAATTGACGTTCAAAATGATTTTCTCCCCGGTGGGTCTCTGGCGGTACCCGAAGGTGATGCCGTCATTCCGGTCATCAATTCATTGCAGGACAGTTTCGATCTGGTGGTGGCCACCCAGGACTGGCACCCCAAAGATCATGGCAGCTTCGCGTCCAACCATCAAGGCCGTAAGGTCTATGAGGTGACCGAACTCAATGGTCTGGAGCAGACTCTCTGGCCGGACCACTGTGTTCAGGCAACATCGGGGGCCGCCTTTGCAGCCGCTCTCAGACAGGAAAGGATCGAAGCCATATTCCGCAAGGGTATGGATTCCGATATCGACAGCTACAGTGGCTTCTTTGACAACGCTCACCGCAAATCCACGGGGCTGGCGGAATATCTCCGAGGGAAGAGAGTGGAGGAAGTGTATGTAACCGGTCTTGCAGGAGATGTCTGCGTCTACTATACGGTGCTCGATGCCCTCGGCGAAGGTTTTACAACCTATTTGGTCGCAGATGCCACCAGGGCTGTCAATGTCAAGAAAGGCGATTTTGACAAGGCACTTGGGCATATGGAAGATGAAGGTGCGCAACTGAGAAACAGCAGAGCACTGAGCTAACCTTGCTCTGGACTGCGTCGATTTCTTATTGGGGGCTACTGCGGAATTGTCTGTCCGATGCCACTGGATTAGTCCGATGGATCGGGACTGATCATGCTAGAGGTGCCGGTAGTGTCCTTCGACTCGCACCTCATGCCCATTTCCATTGGGTGTATGAAAACGGACAATAGTGGTACCTTCATCGAAACCCTCTTAAGCTTTTGGTACCACGTATTAAAAAGTGATGCATCGTCCATTTTGCATGAAATGCTCAGATTAGTTGTCGACTCCTCCCATGCACAGATATTTGATTTCCAGGTAGGCGTCCAGCCCGTACTTTGAACCTTCGCGCCCATGACCGGACTCCTTGATGCCGCCAAATGGGGCCATCTCGTTGGAGATCATGCCGGTGTTGACACCTATAATACCATATTCCAGCCCTTCGGATACCCGCCAGACCCGACCGATGTCCCGGCTGTAGAAATAGGCGGCAAGACCCAGGTTGGTATCGTTGGCCAGCGAAAGGGCCTCCTCTTCGGTATCGAAGGAAAATATCGGCGCCACCGGGCCGAAAATTTCCTCATGGTAGAGTCGCATTGTTGAGTTGACGTTGGTGAGAATGGTCGGTTCTATAAAGGAACCGCCCAGGTCGGCTCTCTTACCGCCGAGCTCCACTCTTGCTCCTTTGGAGATGGCATCTTCGATGATGGCCATAACTTTGTCGGCGGCTTTACCGTCTATGAGCGGACCGGTGGTGACGTCTTCGTTCATGCCGTTGCCGAGCATCAGGGTGCTGTTTACTGCCGCTGTAAGGGATTTGGTAAATTCTTCGAAGACTCCTGCCTGAACGAAAAGGCGATTGGCGCAGACGCATGTCTGGCCGGCGTTGCGGTATTTGGAGGCTATGGCACCGTCGACGGCGGCCTTGATGTCGGCGTCGTCAAAGACGATGAAGGGGGCGTTGCCGCCAAGTTCAAGCGAGGTTCTCTTGACGGTGGCGGCACATTTGGCCATAAGTTTTTTCCCCACCGCCGTCGAACCGGTGAATGTCAGCTTGCGCACCAGCGGATTTTCTGTCAGCTCCTGGCCTATTGCCGATGTATGACCGGCAATGATATTTATGACCCCGGCGGGAATACCGGCCTGCAGCGAGAGTTCGGCCAGCGCCAGCGCAGAAAGCGGTGTTGCAGTGGCGGGCTTGCAGACTACGGTGCAGCCGGCAGCCAGAGCCGGGGCTATTTTCCGGCAGAGCATGGCATTGGGAAAGTTCCATGGCGTTATGCAGGCAACAACGCCGACGGGCTGCTTGATGCAGACCAGCCGTTTCCCGGCATCCGGGCCTGGAATGGTGTCGCCGTAGATCCGTTTGGTCTCTTCGGCGAACCATTCTATATAGCTTGCTCCGTAGGCGATCTCGCCTCTGGCCTCGTCGAGTGGCTTGCCCATTTCGGCGGTGAGAAGAAGGGCCAGATCATCGAGGTTTTCCATGATACGATCATACCAGGCGCGCAGGTAACCCGCCCGTTCCTTGGCTGGTCGGTCTTTCCACTCCGTCAGAGCCGCTTCGGCCGCGGCGATGGCGCCTCGTGTCGTTGCCTTGCCGCAGAGAGCGACATCTGTTATGGACTGACCTGTTGCCGGATTGT
Source organism: uncultured Desulfobulbaceae bacterium (assembly GCA_937132035.1). Taxonomy (GTDB): domain Bacteria; phylum Desulfobacterota; class Desulfobulbia; order Desulfobulbales; family Desulfocapsaceae; genus Desulfopila_A. The sequence goes on from CAKZOA010000206.1 coordinate 13,072, forward strand.
AAACGCTGAAGGTTTTTCCCTCTTCGGCATTATGCCACTGGCCGTTTATGAAGGCCTGCTGTTTGAGAAGATTGTGGTTTTTCATGGGCAGCATTGGTACATCTCCCGCTTTGAGTGAAAAGAAAAATTACCGATGGAAGCCTGTATCCCTATTTGTATAATGATGAGTACTGCAGTACGCATGCCAGTAACCGGCGAAATGTTCGGCCCGACTGTTATTTCTGGCTTGGAAAAATGGCAGAGAAGCCATAGTATGTAGTAAGTGGTATAGAATGTTGAAAATCATCAGAGTCAAACGGAGTGGTTCCGTGTGTTCTGAAGGATATAGTACCAAGAATTCTGGTAACCGGGAGCGTGCAGGAGAAGTACAAAAAGAGCTTTCTCCGACCAACTCCTGGCCTTGAATTACACCTATTCAGCGTTGATCAAGGAGGATATATGAGCGAAAAAGCAACCCTGACCATCGATGGCAAGAGTTATGAACTGGAGGTATCCACCGGCAGCGAAAACGAAAAATGCTTTGATATCCAGAAGCTGCGTACCGAATCAGGCTTTATCACCATGGATCCAGGCTTTGGCAACACCGGCTCCTGCTACTCTGATATAACCTACGTGGACGGCGCCAACGGCATTCTCCGCTACAGGGGCTATCCTATTGAGGAAATAGCCGAAAAAGCCAGTTTCGTCGAAATCTGTTCACTGCTGATCTACGGAGAACTGCCGAATGCCGAGATCCTCGATAAGTTCCGGAAAGCACTGGCAGAGCATGCATCGCTGCATACCAACCTCGAGCAGCACTTCAAGGGATTTCCTCCGTCGTCGCCCCCCATGGCCATCCTCTCCGCCATGCTCAATCTGGTAAGCTGCTTTCATCCCGATGTGCTGGAAGTCTACTCCGAGGGACATGGCTTTGATCGCACGGCCGCCCTGCTGCTTTCCAAGGTGCGGACCATAGCCGCCTATTCCTACCGGATGTCGGTGGGGAAGCCTTTTAATCGTCCCAACCCTCACCTTGATTACTGCGCCAATTTTCTCCATATGATGTTTTCGGAGCCCTACCGCGAATATGAACGCAATGAGGTGATCGAGAAGGCACTGTCGCTGTTTCTTATACTCCATGCCGATCACGAACAGAACTGCTCGACCTCCACTGTCAGAGCTGTTGCCAGTTCCCGGGCCAATCTGTTCAGCTCCATCTCCTCCGGTGTCTGTGCTTTGTGGGGGCCTCTGCACGGAGGCGCCAATATCGGTGTTATCAATATGCTCGAAGACATCAAAACCTCGGGCCGGCCGATCGACTACTACCTCGACAAGGCCAAAGACAAGAATAATGACTACCGTCTCATGGGATTTGGTCATCGCGTCTATAAAAACTTTGATCCCCGATCACGTATTCTCAAAAACAGGCTCGACGAGGTTCTCAAGGAGCTGAACAAAAAGGATCCGCTGCTTGATATCGCTCTGGAGCTCGAAGAAAAGACCTTGAAGGACGACTACTTCGTCAGCCGCAACCTCTATCCAAATGTCGATTTTTACAGTGGTATTCTCCTGAGGGCCATCGGCATCCCCCTGGACATGTATACGGTGATGTTCGCCATCGGCAGAATGCCGGGCTGGATAGCCAACTGGCGCGAACTGCATGACCAGCGCCTGCGCATTTCCAGACCGCGCCAGATATATACCGGTCCCCAGGAACGCTCGTTCACTCCTGTGGAAGAGCGCTAAGCCCTCATGGTGTCTGGATTTCAGCTGAAAGGTCCCCTTGGTCTTCGTCCATGGACTGGTGAGCGTTTCACCGTTCACCTTTTGACAGGCCTAAAAGACGGGGGAGGGTAGTGAGGAGATACCGGAGGTCCGGCCGCGAAATACTTAACCGGCGGCGGGATGAGGGAAGTTGAAAAAAAGGGGACAACCTGAGTTTCATACGGATTTAATAATTAATGAACTGAGGGCACCTCTGTCATTGCCGTGTCGGCTCGATCTATCTGGCCCATACATTTCATAGAGGTCGGGCGACGGATCATCTCCGGAACTGGCCGGAGGAAGCAAGGTGATCAGTTGCTTGTTGCACGGCTCAAAATTGCTTGAAAGGGCGGGGGAGAGAGGATAGGTTGTGGTGAGTCACTGGCTGCTGGGAAATAATCTACAGGAAAATCAGGGCAGCCAGACACAGCGATGTCCTATTGCCTCACCTCTCACTGTTAACCTTTCCGAACGCATATAATTTGTATTTATGAGCTTACAGCCAACGCAAATAGACAGGCGTCCTCAACCATTTTCACTTGTCACACCCAGTGGCACACTATTCTCCACTGAAGAATATCGCGGCCAGTGGCTCTACCTGGTCTTTCATCGTCATCTCGCCTGATTGCCCTGCCGGGCGCACCTGTCGCAGTTGCGGCGGAGTAAGGATCGTCTGCTGGCCTGCGGCGTCAATGTCGTTGTCGTCACATTCGCAGAGGATGAAGAGGCCCTCAATTATCAAAATGAAACGAATCTCGAGTGGTCCCTGGTCATTGATCGTCAGCGGCAGATGTATGACTTTTTCGGTCTTGCCAGAGCCAGTTTCTGGGATGTGTGGGGACCGGCAACCTGGTGGTCGTACATCAAGGAGATGCTCCGGGGCAATATGCCGAAGAAGACTGACGGAGATATCTATCAGCGGGGTGGCGATGTGCTTATCGACCCGCAGGGCATTGTCCGCTTCCATTACATCGGCAGAGGACCAGGCGATCGGCCTGCAGTCGATTCGATATTGAAGATTGTCCAGGGCTTCGAATCTTCAGTACCGCAGCAATGATGGTACTCGGCCACGCATCCCCTGATCGGCGGGGGATCTTCTTGTCGAGTAGACCGTCCCAGTTCGTCAAATGTTCAAAAGAGCAGAACCAGAGAGAGCCGGTGGCATCCTCTATGTCAGCTGGCCCCCGATTTACTTCAGTTTCGTTTTGAGGTAAGATTGATACTGAAGGACGAAGAAGACGTTTCCAGCCTTCTTGCCAGTGGTTTGATCTTTCGGGTTTTTTTGAAAAAACATACGGTCGTGCGAAAACGGCGTCGAATCGGCAGTGTGCGGCATAGATTCAAAGGAAACAGCGGAGCTGGAACATGATTGTGGATAATTGTGGAGATTTCAGCATGGGACGGACATCTTACCGTGTAAAGTGTTTTTCAGAACTGCGTCGCCGGAGAAGACGATTATACGGCCGAGGCGATGGATTTCGCACAGGCACCACCATCTTGTCGCTGGCCGTACTATTCCTGTTTGCCGTGACAACCTTTGCCTGGGGCAAGACCTTTAAGGTGAACTCCGGCTTCGACGTCAGTGATCTCAGTCCGGGAAACGAACTCTGCGTTGCCTATCTCATAATATCGCCACCTTTTGTTTTGCCATTTTGCACTCTTCGTGCGGCAATCGAAGAGAGTAATGACTTGCCCGGTGACGACCTTATAGAACTGCAGCCCTCGGTGATGTCGCTTACCATTGAGGGCAGAAATGAAAATGTCGCCAAAAGCGGCGATCTTGACATCACCGAAACCCTTACCATAAAAGGCAGAGGCCCGGATCAGACCGTTATCGACGGCCGCCGCATCGACCGGCTCTTTGACATTATCGCTGGTAATGTCACGCTTATCCTCAAAGATATGACTCTCATAAACGGTGAGGTCTCCAGCGGTGGCGGAGCGGTTTACAACAGGGGCCGGCTGATACTTGATAATGTGGTTATGAGCGGACACCAGGCAGTGAATTCCAATGGAGGAATTCTTCGTAATGACGGCCGCTGCACTATAGCCAAATCACTTTTGGAAAAAGGCAGGGCGGCCGAAGGCGGTGCTCTCTACAATGGAGTAGGCGCTCGACTCACTCTTGCGTCCTCGACGGTGAGCGCCAGTCATGCTGCTATTGGAGCCGGCATCAGCAACCACTCAGTCATGACCGCCGTCAACACAACGATCAGCGGCAACGGCAGCGCCGCCACCCTTCACGGAGGAGGCATTAACAATGCTGGCACCCTGCAGCTCACCCACAGTACCATTTATGGCAATGCCGCGCAGCGAGGAGGAATCAACGACCTCAGCTTTGTCTCTTTGCGCAACAGTATCGTTGCGGGGAACAGTGGAGGCGACTGCACCCCCCGAAAAAGCATTGATGAGGATGCATATGTTCTCGATACCGACGGTTCCTGCTTTGCCGGCGGTACTGGTATCACCGTCGCCGACCCCGGCCTTAAGGCCCTGAGAAAAAACAGCGGACCTACACCCACGCATTCCCTGTTGCCTTCCAGTCCGGCCCGGGACAGCGGCATGCTCTTTGATACATCGCCAGTCGACCAGCGCGGAGTCCGGCGACCGCAGGGGAGATCCGTCGACAGGGGCGCCGTGGAAGCCGAAGTCTTTACGCCTATGCCCATGATATATCCCCTTCTCTCAAAAAAATATACTTTCCCCTAAACCCAACATTTCATAAAAATAGGACGGCGCATTTTTACCTTTCGGATGAGTCGGTATGGCCTGCTGTCTCCTGTCGCCTTCATGAGTTTCGTGCCAATTATTTCTAATCACTGCTTTTTATGAGTAGGCCGTCCCGGTTTGTAGAAAAATCAAACGACTGTTCGGCAACGTATTGTGAGACAGGATGCTCATAAAGATTGCATACGCTGAGTATCGAAGTAAACCAGAAAAAAGATACGCCCGAATTCGTCAGGAAAGAAAAAGGAGGGCGACTCCGGCGATACCGAGCAACAGGCCGCACCATACCAGCGGGATTTGTCTGTGGCCCTGAATGAGGGCGATGAGCATGCCAAAAAGGGGGCAGGTTGCCAGTAGTGTCTGCGTTATACCGGCGCTGGTGAATTTTACCGAAGTCTGCATAAGCCAGATCGCCAGAAAGGTTCCCAGAGTGATGGCACCTGTAAGCCGCAGCAGGAGTCGATGGTGAAAAATACCACTCATGGCTGCAGCCAGGCTCTGACGTTCACTGGCCCATGGGCGCAGTGTGCCTCGGAGAGCGAACCAGAGGGCCATAATAAAGACGGCGGCGCCCAATCTGACAAGCCCGCTGGTAAGGGGTTCAACCTCGTCTGTCAGCAAGGCCCCCCGGGAGAGGACGATGCCCGTTGCCTGACAGAAGGCGGCAAGCATACCGAAGGCAATGCCGTTGAGCCGGGTCTCGAAACCGAAGGAGGAGTGGGACCACCTGATAACGATGATGACGCCACCTGTGGTGAGCAGGATTCCCAGCCAGGCAAAACCGCTCAGTGTTTCCTGGTAGAGTGCCAGGGCCAGGAGTGCGGCGATGATCGGAGCGGTCGACTCGAGCATCAGTCCTTTTTGCGGGCCGATTCTGCGGAGGCAGGCAAAATAGGCGGTGTCGCCTATGGCGATGCCGATTATGCCGCTGATGATCAAGAGAATATATCCCTGCAGGGGAATGCGGCCGAGGGTGGAGAGATCATAGGCCTCTGCTCCCAAAAGACTGCCACCGGCGAGCAGGGCCAGCATCAGCAGGCAGGCGAATACCCCTTTTATGAGATTGAGATTGATCGCCCGTATGTGCCTGCCGATATCTGCAAACAATACCGATGCCAAAGCCCAGAGCAGAGCTGCGCTGAGGGCGGCTGTTTCCCCTATCATGGTTTACCCCTCTCCATGGGCTCTGCCCTGCCCGCCTTTTCCGGAAATACCCTCTGTGTTGCCAAACAGATCGTTTCACAAAAGACTGTGGATTACGTCCAGGTGCCTTTCATATCAGCTTCTCTCTTCGATTGTACCGTCGTAGACGCGCCATTGCTGGGTATTGGGATCGTACTCATAAAAAAGGCGCAGGCGAACGACACTGCCGCTGCCTTTTTCCAGACAGCTAAGGTCAAAAACCATGTTCTCTCCGTCATATTTGACAAAAAGGGCTTGGGGATTGCGCAGGGTCGACGCCAGGATGGTCGGGTAATGGGCCTGGAAGATATCTTTGAAGTTCTCCAGAAGCCACTGCCGCTGACGCTCGATATGCATTTTCTCCGTGAGCACGGCACTTTTCTGTATGGAATCGATAAGAGTTTGATGCAGGGTCGTGTCTGTTTTCGGAGACGACTTGCCGATGAGGTCGATGAGAGCGTTGTGGTATTCCAGGGCTGTCGCAAAATCGGATCTGTTTTCAGCTTCCGTTGCCAGCTGCGAATACAGAGCGATCTTATCGATGAGCAAAAGGTGTTTGGTCTTAGCCTCTTGTTTTTTGAAATTTTGGAGGTACTTCCGGTATTCTTCGATGAAGTCAAGAAGGGCGGTATGTTTTTCAATGGCCCAGTCCCATTTTTTGGCGGCATGTGCTTCTTCGGAAGAAGCGACAAGAAGCTGCAGTTTGAGGGAAGAGACATCGTGCAGAATTACCTCCTTATCCGCTTCCAGTGCATGCTCCTTGGCGTACTCCAGGGCATTCTCGTAAGCTTCAACAGCTTTTCGCAGTTCTCCTTCATTGGCATAGGCTTCCGCTTCACCGATGAGATCCTTGACGAATTCCAGCTTCTGTACACGCTCTGCAGGAAGGAAGACATCACCATATTGAATCTTGCCCTGCAATCCTTCACTAAGGGCTTTGGATTTGAGAAAATCATCAATTTTCTCGACCAGTGCGGTACCGCTTGAGCGAAGTACAAAAAACCTATCGCTTTGAGCCATGGCTTCTTCGGCTGTCGCCCGTGCCCTTCTGAATTCCTGTTGCTGGATATATGTTTTGGCCTGGAGCAGCTGTTGTTCCGCCTGGTCGATTTTCCATTTCTCGAAGAAGTAAAAACCGCCGCCGATGGTGATGCCAAGAAGGGTTATAAGAACTATAGCGACGAAGAGCGGCCTGAGAAAGTCGAGCTGGAGCGGTTCCCTTGGATCCCTTTTCTTTTTTTCCTCGATGCGGGAGAGGCTGTCGAGAGGAAGATTTTCCTGGTGCTTCTCGTAAAATTTAGCGGCTTTGAGATTGAACGGTGTTTTGAGATTATAGGTATTGGCGCAAATCATATTGCCGATGTGCAGAATGAGGTTGGGCAGTGATCTGTTTTCTTCCCAGTAATTGGCGATGGGCACGACTTTCTCGTCTATTTCCGGATGAAAAACCGGACTGAGAGGTTTGATGGTGGGCGGAAAATGTGGATAACCAAAGGGAATCTTGATTTTGATACGGTGGTTTTTGCTGATGCTTATCTTTCCGTTGGCGGCGGTGATATATCCACGAAGCTTATACTCGATATCATATTCATCGACCGGGTCGCCCGATGTATTTACGAGGGTGATATTGTCATAGAGCCGAAGTGTCCGGACTACCTCCTGGTGATCGGCTATGAGTCTGCTTTCGTTTGATGACATGTATTTCCCTGGAATAAGAACTCAAGATGGACCATGAGCAGAGCTGCAGAATCTACTCGATCCTTCCCGGTGTCATATAATATCGTATACGATGCGGGGAAACAAGTTTGGAAAAGAGTAACTTTTCAGGACGTATCCCGGCCCCCCGCCGGTCAGATCGCAATATCTCGTCAGCAGACGGGAAATCTTGAGGAATCGTTGCCGTTCTGCACCACCGTTGAAGACGATGGTAAAACGATATGACCAGAACTTCATACTAACCCCAATATCTCATGAAAAATCAAGCTATAGTTTTGCTTTTGTTGGTGTTCCGGTTGTTCATCAGCACATAAAACGAGATATGGCTGATGAAAGCTTATCCCTCAACGGGCAAGCGCCATGTACATACACGGTGTTTTTCAGCCGTTGGGCGAATCGATGGGCGCTGGTGTTTTTGCCATGCGCAAGTATTGCCAATCACAGGTCTCCTCGATTGGCAGACCATCTCAACTCGTCTACAACCCAGGGGAGGAGTATGTTTGAGAAGTATAATTTTTCCTCAAGCGACTTATTGTCAGGCAATCAAGCACCTCTCATAGAGGTACTATTGCGAACATTGATTTTTTGACAACACCGCATCAGTAATCACTAAGTGAATGCAGTGAAGGACTGCGAGAAAGCGCTCTCTCCGACAGGCTCCTCTGGAGAGTAGGTCAGCGGAAGGGGAGGGGGACAGTACCTTGTGTGGGGAATCAGCCTCATCCGGCGATGGGGCCTGTGTAGAGGGATGAAGAACAGGAGCATGGACGGCCTGCCGGCAAAAACTGCCGGCAGGCCGTGCGGTTATTTTTCATAGACGAAGGTAAGTTTGTCGCCTTCGGTATCAATGGAGGCCTGGCCTCCCTGGGTGAGTTTACCGAAGAGGATTTCGTCGGTGAGGACGTCACCGATTTCACTCATGATAAGCCTTCGCAGCGGTCGGGCACCGTAAGCGGGATCGTAGCCTTTGCGCGCCAACCAGTTTCGGGCTGCATCGCTGAGAACAACACTGACCTTCTTGTCAGCCAATTGGGTTTTAAGTTCCAGCATGAGTTTGTCCACCACCATCTCCATGGTGGAGGTATCAAGGGAACCGAAGCTGATGATACTGTCCAGGCGGTTCCGGAACTCGGGAGAGAAAAGCTTGTTGACAGCCGCTTTGTCTTCACCCTTGTGTTGACTGGAAACAAAGCCGATGGAGGCCCTGCTCATCTCACGCGCTCCGGCGTTGGTGGTCATGATAATGATCACATTCCTGAAGTCGGCTTTCCTGCCGGTGTTGTCGGTCAGCGTCGAGTGGTCCATGACCTGGAGCAGGATGGAAAAAATGTCGCTATGTGCTTTCTCGATCTCGTCGAACAGCAGGACCGTATAGGGATGCTTTCTGATGGCCTCGGTCAATAGTCCACCCTGATCGAAACCGACATACCCTGGAGGGGCGCCGATAAGTCTGGCGACCGCATGCTTCTCCATATATTCGCTCATGTCGAAGCGCTCGAAATGTACGTTGAGCTTATTGGCTAGCTGCCTGGCGACCTCGGTTTTGCCGACGCCGGTAGGACCGGCAAAAAGAAAGCTGCCGGTGGGGGAATCGGGATTGCCAAGGCCTGCCCTCGATCGTTTTACCGATTGAACGATGGCATCGATGGCATCATCCTGTCCGAATATCACCGACCTGAGCCTGTTGCCGAGTTCTTTGAGGGAAAGATTCTCGCTGCGGCTGGTGCTCTTGGCCGGTACCCTGGCCATGCGGGAAACCACTTGCTCGACATCGGTTATGGTGACGGTTTTGCCGAGTTTACCGGTCATGCGGAACAGCGATCCGACCTCATCCATGACATCGATGGCCTTGTCCGGCAGAAAGCGCTCGTTGATGTATCGGTTGGAAAGCTCGGCGATCGTCGTGATGGAGTTCTTGGAGTAACGAACGTTATGATGTTCCTCATAGCGATTTTTCAGGCCCTGGAGTATGAGCTTGGTGTCATCGACGGTCGGCTCCTCAATATCGATTTTCTGAAATCGCCTGGAAAGAGCCCGGTCTTTTTCGATATGGTTCTTGTACTCCTCGTAGGTGGTTGAGCCGATGCAGCGCAGGACCCCAGCCTGCAGCGCCGGTTTGAGAAGATTGGAGGCGTCCATCGAACCGCCGCTGGTAGCGCCGGCGCCGACCACCGTGTGCATCTCGTCTATGAAGAGTATGGCGTTGTCCTTTTTCTCTATTGCCGCCACCACGCTTTTCAGTCGCTTTTCGAAGTCGCCCCGATACTTGGTGCCTGCCACCAGAGCTCCCATATCCAGGAGGTGTATTTCCACATCGCGCAACAGATCGGGTACCGAGGTTTTTTCATCGTTGAGCCGGGTGATCTTGTCGCTGTGAATGGAAAGGGCCAGGCCTTCGGCCATGGCCGTCTTGCCGACGCCTGGTTCGCCCACCAGAAGGGGGTTGTTTTTTTTGCGGCGGCAGAGCACCTGCATTATCCTGCTGATTTCATCCTCTCTGCCGATAAGAGGGTCGAGTTTGCCTTCGGCAGCCTGTTCGGTGAGGTTTATGGTGAATTCCTCAAGGGCTTTGTCCTCAGGGGTGCCCTCCTTTTTTTTGGGGTTGATGGGCGATTTGGGCAAGGGTTCTTTCTGCAGATTCTCCGGCAGCTCATGGGAGACGAAATTGACTACAGCCATACGGCCTATGCCCTCGGTGCCAAGGAAATGGACGGCATGGGATTCGGATTCGGAGAAAATCGACACCAGCACATCTCCACTATCCACCTCCATCTTGCCGCAACTCTGAACATGGGCCACGGCCCTTTGCAGAACGCGATTGAAGGCCAGTGTCTGGGCCGGTTCATTTTCTGACTGCGGCGAAAGTTGGGGTATACCCCCGATGAAAAACTCTTCCAGTTTCGATTTAAGATTGTCCGTTGAGCCGCCGCATTCCGAGATGATATAGTGAGTAAGATCGTCATGAAGCAGGCCATAGAGCATGTGCTCGACGGTCACATATTCATGATTATGATTTTTGGCTTCCCGTATTGCCCTGATCAGGGCCATTTCCAATGTTTTACTGAGCATTTGTCTATCTTATCTCTATGTTGTATTTTCAGGTGATTTCCATGGAGCACCTGAGTGGGAAATTATTCTTTTGCGCCAACTCATGAACACGTGTAATTTTGGTTTCACCGACTTCTTTGGTGAAAATTCCAGCGACCCCCACTCCTTCGTGATGGACATTGAGCATTATTCTCGTGGCTTCCGTAGTAGATTTGTGGAACACGCTCTCAAGAATAGCGATGACAAATTCCATAGTCGTATAGTCGTCGTTGTGAAGGAGTACTCTATAGAGCGGTGGTTCCTGGGTTTCAATCCTCTCCTTGGTAGAAGCATCTTTCTTGGTGTTGCTCATGATTCACGTCGTCTTGTACGAATAACCTCTGTTTTTATTATCTATTGGTAAAATAGTTACGAATCGGAGTTTTTCAATAACCAATTCCTTTCGGAGAACAGATGGCATCAGGGGTTCTCCAACCCCTGTTTCTTAGATATAGTTTACCATGAGAGAAAAAAAAGACACCAGTGATTTTTGAGCATCACCAACAGTGTAGGTTGCATAATTTCACGATAGTTCCATGATATCGGCAAAGTAGTTTGTCTGTTTCGGTGACAGCCGGGAACGGATAAAAAATGTCATGCTCAGGAGCTGCGGCGGCTATACAGACCGGCTTTACCGGTGGATTCTCAGTAGAGCTCTGCGGGCAGCACACTGTGGCCGCGATGAAGCGAGGTGATGAGCTCTTCGAGAATGAGATGCTCGGCGAGACCGGACCCTTTGAGGCGGAATTCGGCATCGACAAGCTCCGCCAACCAGGCTTTATATGTGGAGCACTGGTGTTCAGCGGCCCTTTCAAACGACATGAAGAGGGCATAGGGGTGACCTCCCAGATGCTCCTTCCACTCCATATGCTCCTTCAGCCCGGGAAGATATTTCTCCTGAAAAGTCCGGGCGTTCATGCCCTTCTGATAGGGTGGTGACGACTGGAGTTGGATGCTGCGAAAGATGAGAAGCCTGCGGATATAATTTCGCAGGGTAGCTAGAACCGCCAGGGCGTGGATGCCGTTTTCCAGCAGATGGTGAAGGGTGGTGAGCGTCTTGCCCAGCTGCCGTTTGCCGAAATGGTCGGTGAGCTCGAAAAGAGCGTCCTCGCGGCTTCTGCCGACCATGGCATTGAGGTCGTCGAGGGTGATGCGGTCTCTGTCTCCGCAGTACAGGGCCAGTTTTTCGGTTTCCGTGACGATGGCGACCGGCTGGAAGCCGACCCTTTCGCAGAAGAGATCGACGGCGCCTCGGTCAATGGTTTTGCCGAAGTCCCGCAGTGTTGACTCCATCATTTCCTGGAGAACCGACTTCTGAGACCGTTGGGCAGCGGCGCCGCCCCCTTCAGCCACTGAGCAGTCGATTATCAGGCCACTCTTCTTGCTATAGGTGAACAGCCGTTTGCGTTTATCGACGTTTTCCGCCGTCAGGATCAGCCTGTTGTTGGCGGGAATACCCTTTTCAAAACTCTGGATATAACGATCGGCAAGATCGACGGTGCCAGCGGGGGCGGTACTTTGCTGTATTCGGGTAAAAATCTCATCGGTCCAGGCAAGATCGCTGGGTTTAGTCAATCCGAAGAGCTGTCGCCACTGGTCCTCGCTCATCTCCGAGAGGGGCTGTCGGTCTTGCGGGTCGATGGAGGCCAGATGGTACATATCGGCCAGATACCTGAGTGCACGTTGAGGCTGGTCGGCTGCTGCTGCCTGTGAAGCCTTCTGCCAGAGATTTTCGCTGAGATTTTTGGAGTGAAAAAGTCGCGAGTCATTGACCCGGTAGATTTGCAGGCCGGGGAGAATGCTAAAGCTCATCAGTTTGGAGAGCGTCTGGGGAGCATCCTCCCGGTCGCCGTCAATGGTATAGACGGTACCATCTTTTGCTGTGCTAAGAGATGAGATCAGTTCATCCGCCGCCCTGCGGCACAGGAAGCGCTCACCGAAAAAGAGAAAGATCTTCGGTCCGTCGTCGCCGGCTGCGGCGGCAAGTGAGGCGGAGAGTTCTGTGCGCTGGATGAGTGGCATGACGACACCATAGCCTTTTTCGGCTGCGGTGGCAACAGCGAGCTGCGGCACCATCGGCGCATGTCGTGCCGCCGATGGTGCCGTCTATTAAAAAAGCTGCTGTCGCTACTTCCGCACTTCGGCGGAGGTTTGGAGATAGTAGAACTCGGAAATGGTGGTCCAGGCTCTGGCTTTGTCCATGAACTGGCGCTGCGAGGTGAGGACTTTTTTGAAAAAGGGATCCTGTTCGGCGTAGGCGTTGAGTACGTTGTCGGTTTCTTCCTTCATTTTGGCAAGTACCTCGGGAGGAAAGGATTTGACCTTGATATCGGGGTATTCCTCTTTCATCTTTGCCCAGGCGGTGGCGCTGTCGGCATAGTTTTCGGCATACATGTCGGCGCTCACTGCCTTTATTGCTACCTTGAGGGCCGCCTGATAGCTTTTGGGCAGGCGGTCGAATTGGCGTTTGTTGATGAGAAACTGCATATCTGATGCAGGCTCATGCCAGCCGGTATAATAGTAAGGTGCGATCTTATGGAAGCCCATGCGGATGTCCATTCCCGGTCCTACCCACTCCAGAGCGTCGATGGTGCCCCGGTCGAGCGAGGTATAGAGTTCTCCGGCCGGGATGTTGGTGACGTTGACGCCGAGGCGGGCGAAAACTTCGCCGGCAAGTCCGGGAATGCGCATCTTCAGGCCGTTAAGATCATCAAGAGAGGTGATCTCCTTTCGGAACCAGCCGCCCATTTGAACGCCGGTGTTGCCGCCGGGGAAGGCATAGACGTCGAAGGTATCGTAGAGCTCCTGCATCAGTTCCATGCCGCCCCCGTAGTAGAGCCAGGCAGCCTGTTCGGCCGCGGTCATGCCAAAGGGGACGGTGGTGAAGATGGTGGTGGTTATATTCTTGCCCTTCCAGTAATAGGAGGCGCTGTGGCCCATTTCGTACTGGCCGCCCTTGACCATGTCGAGGATTCCCAGAGCGGCTTTGTGTTTCTCCTTGCCGTCAACCTTGATGATGAAGTTGCCGTCGGTCATGTCGCTGACCATCTGTGCGAGCTTGGCCGGCGGCGAAGCCAGTGGCGTGAGGGTGCTTGGCCAGGTCATTGCCAGTTTCCACTTAATGGTTTTTTCGGCCATGGCCGGGGTGGCCGCAAAGATGGCGGCCAGGAAAAGCGTGATCCATTTCTTCATGTATTCTCTCCTGATGTTGAGGTGATTGTGGGTCTGGTGAGTATCACAGACCTGCCAGACGTGCCCGGGCTGTGAGGAAAAGCCGTCACACTTCTAGATACTGAAATTCTCTGCGGTTTGCAATAATGTGTTGGAGTTTCTTTTTCCTGATTACCCCTGAAACTCAGCCTCGCCGATTATGAGGAGACAGAGGTGCTCTTTTCACAGGCGACTGCAGCCTGGACGGCTGCAGTCGAGGTCCAGGGACGAGTTCATGGCATACCAACAAAAGAGTATCCCTGTCTCAGGCCGAGTTACTGAGAACAAGGGGTAACTAAATTCTTTTTTCCGGATAGTTTTTCTGCCAAGGATATTGAGAGGTGCAGTAGAGATATCACGGAAAACTTCATGACTTCAATGGTGTGCTTTTCTTTGCGGTAGGAAGGAGCTCAGCAGTACCGCAGCTGCTGCCATGCAGAAGGCCAGCAGAAAGCTGGCGGAGAAGCTGCCGGTTCTCTCGGCCAACAGGCCGGCGAGATAAGGGCCGCTGATCTGGCCAAGGCCGAAGATGAAGGTGACAAAACCAAAAATGGCGGCGATGCGCTGTTGCCCGGCGTAGTCTGCCACCAGAGCCGATATGATCGATGGCACTGCCCAGGCGACGATGCCGTAGCAGCCGATGGAGAGAAAGAGGAACATGGTCGGCAGGGGCAGGGCCACCAGCAGGTAGGCGCAGGCCTGGATGGTAAAAACACACATCAGCGCCGCCTTGCGGCCGAATTTGTCGGAAAAGGCTCCCGGCACCGGGCCAGAGATCAAACTGAGCAGACCGATACAGGACCAGAAGAGACCGGCGGCCGATTCGGCAAACCCTCTGTCCTCTATCATCGAGGTGACGACGAAGGTGACGTAGATGACATAGGTGAAGCCGAAGAGAAAATAGATTGCCGCACAATGGAGGACTATCTTCGAATTCAATGCCAGGTCGTCTTTGGTTGCGGGGGCCATGTTGCGACGAGCGGCAGTGGAGTCCGTCCCCACCGGCAGCAGTCCGAGGTCCGCTGGCGAGTTGCGCAGGATCAGCGAGCAGACGAGGGCGCAGCACAGGGCAAGGGCGCCGAGAATGAGCCAGTTGATCCTCCAGCCCTGGGTATAGAGTGCGTTTATCTGCGGAATGAGGCTGCCGCAGAGAATGATGGCGAAACCGCTGCCGATGACCACAAAACCCGCTGCACGGCCGCGTCTGTGGTGGCAGAACCAGATATTGATGAGCGCCATGATCGGAACGTTGGCCAGGGCGCTGCCCATGCCGGTGACGATGTAGAGAAGAGTGATGACCGGCATGGAGTGGGCTCGACCAATCAGCATCATCGAGGCGCCGACCACCAGCAGGGCCAGACTTATAATCCTTCTGCCGCCAAGGAGGCGCATGATTCTACCGCTGACCAGCACGGCGAAGAGGTAGCCGATGAAATTGGCGGTGGAGATAAATCCCATCTGCGAATAGCTCAGATCCAGAGACTGGCCCATGGAGGGCAGCAGCATGCCGAGCGAGAAGCGGCCGAGTCCCAGACAGGCGAAAACACAGATTGTCCCGGCGACCATGATGATCCAGCCGTAGTGGACCGGCAGCCGTGCCGCCAGCCGGGCGTACGTGCCGTAAGTGCTCATGCCTTTTTCCTGCCGGCCCCGCTCCGGGGCCGGCAGAGGGCGGGAATACTGTATGGGATCATAATTCGGGGAGCCTGCGTACGGCACCCTTGTCTGCCGAGGCGGCGAAAAGGGCATAGGCCTGCAGCGCCGTGGACACTTTTCGGTGTCGATCCTCGGGTGTATAGGCGTGTTTGCCCCTGGCCTCCTGCTCCTGGCGCCGACGCCTGAGTTCCTCGTCACTTACATCCAGATGGATCGTACGCCCGGGTATGTCGATGTCGATGATATCACCGTCCTTGACCAGGGCGATGGCTCCGCCGGCCGCCGCCTCGGGGGAGACATGGCCGATGGACAGGCCGGAGGTGCCACCTGAGAAACGGCCGTCGGTGACCAGGGCGCACTCCTTGCCAAGGTGTCGTGATTTGAGGTAGGAGGTGGGGTAGAGCATCTCCTGCATGCCGGGACCGCCCTTGGGCCCCTCATAGCGGATGACGACGATATCGCCGGCAGAGATGGTGTCGTCGAGAATGGCCTCGCAGGCGCTCTCCTGGGATGAGAAGACCTTGACCGAGCCCCGGAAGGTGAAAATAGAAGGATCGACGCCGGCGGTTTTGACGATGCAGCCGCATTCGGCGATATTGCCGAAGAGCACAGCCAGCCCTCCTTCTCTGCTGTAGCAGTGATCGATGTCGCGAATGCAGCCTTTTTGCCGGTCGAGATCGGCCTCTGCGTACATTTTCTGCTGAGACCCCATCACCAGATTTCTTCCCGAAGCGCCGGGCGCGCTGAGATAGACCGCTTTGGCCTCTTCGCTGACGGTCTCCGAGCGAAGGTCCCAGGAAGTAAGGGTGTCGGCCAGACTGGGGGCGTCGACCCGGCAAACCCTTGTGTCGATGAGGCCGGCGCGGTCAAGCTCGCCCATGATGGCCATGATGCCGCCGGCGCGGTTGACATCTTCGACATGGTAGGAGGACGACGGGGCGACTTTACAGAGGTTGGGTATCTTGCGGGAAAGATCGTCGATATCGCCCATGGTGAAGTCCACTCCGGCCTCGCTGGCGATGGCCAGCAGGTGAAGGACGGTATTGGTGGAGCCGCCCATGGCGATATCAAGGGTCATGGAGTTCATGAAGGCCTCACGGCTGGCAATCGACCTGGGAAGCACCGAGGCGTCCTCGTTATCGTACCAGGCATGCGTATTCTTGACGATCTGAGCCGCGGCCTTCTCGAACAATCCCGTTCTGGTGGCATGGGTGGCCACCACCGTGCCGTTTCCCGGCAGTGCCATGCCCAGGGCCTCGTTGAGGCAGTTCATGGAGTTGGCGGTGAACATTCCCGAGCAGGAGCCGCAGGTGGGGCAGGCGCTGCGTTCGATGTCGGCAATATCTTCGTCGCTGATGTCGCTGTCGCCGGCAAGAACCATGGC
>CAKZOA010000207.1 GCA_937132035.1 uncultured Desulfobulbaceae bacterium
CTTTTTAAACTCTTAAACTCCTATTAATCTCTTCAGATTCATCGGCCTAACGATTTTTTTGTATTTCATGATTGCCTTGCCGGGAGTTTTAAAAAAAATACTCAGCAAAAAATCTGTATATAACCAATGCGCCTTTTTAACCGCTGACGAATAAATGCGGTGACTGCTGCAGCGATAGTCACGACGGATTTACAGATATGAGCACGAATGTTGGTCTGTATCCCGTTCTGATAAAAGAGATATTTTCCAACACGGGGACTGGCAATCATGAAAAAGTCATGGAGGCCATGGACAGGCATTCAAATGGCGTCCAGTTATCAATTGACAAATGATAATCTCTCGGCTAGAATTGGTTAACCAATATCCAGTTAACCATTAACCAGCAACCATATTCCAATCAACAATGGCATACGAAGCGGAAAGCACAGATATAATAAGAAATTTCAATACGATAGAGATCAAAAAACCTGCTGATGAAATCATCGCTCAAATTCGAAAGCTCATTTCCGAGGGAATACTCGCCCCGGGTGACAAGTTGCCGAGTGAGCGGGACATGGCGGCACGCCTGGGTGTTGGAAGGGGGCATCTCAGGGAGGCGATAAAAAAGCTCGAGTTCTACGGCATCCTGAAAACGCTTCCACAGAGCGGCACCGTGGTGGCGAGCCTGGGAGTAAAAGCACTGGAAGGGCTGATCGCCAATATCCTCGATCTTGACAAGGAGGATTATCGGGCGCTTATGGAAACCCGGGTAATTCTCGAAATCAATGCCGCCCGGCTGGCAGCGGAACGGGCTACCGGCCAGGACATAGCCGAGCTGCAGCAGAGCTATCAAGAGATGACGCTGCTGGCGGAACAGGGACAATCGAACATGGAAGAGGATCATCTCTTTCATCTCAAAGTGGCGGAATGTTCAAAAAATGCAGTGCTTCGCTCGTTGATCGGCCTGATCACGCCTGATGTAATCACGATGTCCAGCGAGCAGAACACCTGTAGGGACGGCCGTAATCACAATGCCCTTGCTGAGCATGGTAAGGTACTTGCAGCAATTGTCGAACGGAATCCGGACAAGGCTGAAGCCGCCATGGCATACCATATGGAAATGTCCAGGAAGCAGTTCGATACCCGATAAGTTGTAGAAATGGCGTTTGCATAATGGAACGCTTACCATCAAACCCTTGTTGTTACTTGAGGCAACAAACCATTAGGGAGGAGAGTATGGCTTATCTGAAACACATCGCACTGAGTACACTCTGTCTGGCCGGCCTGCTGCTGGCGTTCACACCTTTTGCCGCTGCAGAGAAGAAAACCATCAAACTTGCCCACACCCACCAGGGGGATTTTGCCTCGGAAATACACACTGCCGCCTGGATATTCCAAAAATGGGTCAATGAAAACTCAGATACCTTGGAGGTAAAGCTGTACCCGAACAACGCCCTCGGCCAGGAACGGGATGTATACGAAGGGATGCAGCTTGGCTCAGGAGCCACCTGCTCAATCAGCGGTACGGCGATTCTCAACAACTTCAACAAACAGATCGGGGTGCTTGACCTGCCCTTTCTCTGGCGCGGCTATGATCATGTTCATACGGTGCTTGACGGGTCTGTGGGCGAAGAGCTGGCCGCCGGATTGCAGAAGTCCGGCTTCAGGGTCATTGCCTGGATGGACAGCTGGGGGTACCGAAACGTGGTCACCTCCGATGTGGAGGTCACCAAACCTGAGGATATCTAGGGCCTGAAACTTCGCACCATTCCCACCCCGATCTCTGTGGACGCCCTGAATGCTATGGGCGCCAATGCAACACCAATGGCCTTTGGCGAGGTATACACCGCCATGCAGACAGGCGTACTGGATGGATTCGAGCACGGTGCTTCCGTGGTAAAGGCCAACAAATTTTACGAGGTCGCAGATTATATTGCATTGACCCGGCATCTTTTCGGCCCCCTGGCTTTCGTCTATTCGGAAAAAGAGTGGCAGAAGCTGTCCGACAAGGAACAGAAGGTGGTGATGGATGCTGCGACCTTTGCCCGCGACGTGCAGCGTGGCCTGGCCCCGATCAGAGAAGCCGAGGCCTTCTCTTTCCTGGAAGAGAAAGGAATGAGAATCAACGACATAGACACAACCTCGTTTAGAGAGAAAGCGGCGTCGGTTCAGGAAGAGCTGGCGGCGGAGATGGGCGCGACAGAGCTGCTCAAGACTATCAAGGAAACCAAGTAGCATATCCATTGGCCGGCGGCGGCGGTTTCCGTGCGCCTGCCGGTGCTGCTCTAAGGCGGGTGAATTTTGAAAAAGTTGGTTGGCACCTTCTGGTCGCTCCTTGACCGCGGCGTGGAACACCTGGTGGCTCTCCTGTTCCTGTTGATGACGATAGTTGGCGGTATGCAGGTTTTCAACCGATTCGTGCTCAACAGTTCCTTGAGCTGGAGCGAGGAGTTCCAGAAGTTCTCTCACATCTGGATCGTGTATTTGACCCTTGCCATCGGCTACGAGCGCGGTTCCCATATCTCCATGCGCATTCTAGTGGATAGATTCCCTGCCCGGCTGCAGATAGTTATGGCGCTTGGCAACGATATGCTGTGGCTTTTCCTGGCCGGA
>CAKZOA010000208.1 GCA_937132035.1 uncultured Desulfobulbaceae bacterium
GTAGTGCACGGCAAAGGATCTTTGTTGAGCCGGATGCCGGGAGATGAATGGCAAAAATTCGCCAACCTTCGTCTTTTATATACCCTGCTCTGGTGTCATCCCGGAAAGAATCTGCTTTTTATGGGCGGCGAATTCGGCCAGTACTCCGAGTGGTACTGTAAAAGGAGCCTCGACTGGCACCTTCTCGAGGAAAACCCCCTCCATGGCCAACTCCAGCACTGTATCGCCAAACTCAATCAGATATATACAAGCAGCAGCGCCCTCTGGGAGCGCGATTTCCATCACGAAGGTTTTCGCTGGCTCGATTTCGAGGACAGAATGAATTCTATTCTCTCCTTCGTTCGCTTCGGCAGTAATCCACAGAATCACATGGTCTGTCTTTTCAACTTTACGCCTCAGACCCTCTATAACTACAAAACCGGTATTCCCTATGACTGTGATTACCAAGAGGTATTCTGTTCCGATGATGAACAATTCGGCGGCAGCGGTTCCAGTCAAAAAACGACCTACCCCTGTAAGAACCAGTCTCTTGGGCACCACAGCAAGCACATTGAACTTACCGTCCCTCCCCTGGCGGGACTCATTATAAAACCACTTTTCAACAAGCAATAACCATAAGGAGCATCCTATGTCCGCCACCAGTCCCATGCAGCCGCCGGGAGAGAGAGTGAAAAAAGCATTATCGTTGTTTTCCGAACTTCACCAGAAATATCCTGAGAAAACACGCCAGGAACTGCTCAACGAGGTGGAGATCAAGTTCGACCTCACTCCTCTGGAGTGCGAGTTTCTGCATAAGCATTTCGGCGATTCTCTAAACTGACCTCACCACCGGCCTCAACCACTTTGAGAGAGATATATGGATGCCTACCAGCAGTTGATACAAACGATTTCTTTGACCATGGGGGCAGCGTGGGCCAGCGGTATAAACCTGTATGCCACCATTGGCATGCTCGGGTTACTGGGCCTTACGGGCGACATTGTCTTGCCAGAACAGCTTCAGGTTCTTCAGCATCCCATGGTCATCGGCGCTGCTGCACTGATGTATGTGGTCGAATTCTTCGCCGACAAGACCCCTGGAGTGGATACTGGCTGGGACACTTTGCATTCTTTCGTTCGTATTCCCGCAGGCGTTCTACTCGCCGCCGGCGCCGTCGGAGATGTCAATCCGGCAATGGTCATCGTCGCCGGTATTCTTGGTGGGACGATATCCGCCACCAGCCACACCATTAAGGCCGGCAGCAGAGTGTTGATCAACACCAGCCCCGAACCCTTTTCCAACTGGGCAGCGTCAGTAACTGAAGATATCGCTGTAATCGGCGGCTTATATACCGCTCTTCATTTCCCGCTGGTGTTTCTGATTCTCTTTATCGTCTTTATTCTCCTCTCCATCTGGCTGATACCAAAACTCTGGCGCGGTATTAAAATACTTTTCAAAAAAATACAGACAATCTTCTCCAGGGAATTGAAAAAGGAGGATATACAGCGAAAGTTGCCTCAGCGGCCGGTTGAGTAAGCTGGGAGGCTCACCCTCACCACCGTGCCGTAGCCCAGGCTGCTCTGGAATTCTATCGATCCTTTGTGCTCCTCGATGATTTTTGCGCTCATCGTCAACCCCAGCCCCGTTCCCTCGGTTTTGGTGGTGAAGTATGGATCGAAAACCCTGGTCTCATTGCCGCTCTCCACGCCTACTCCGCTGTCTTCGATTGAACATATGCTCCGGTCGTCCTGACTATAAAGACGCAGGCGTAATGTTTTATCTCCCTGCTTTGCCTCCAGTGCCTGGATTGAGTTGAGCAGAAGGTTGAGGAATACCTGCTTGAGCTTGTCGCCATCCCCGAGAGTGTACAGGGGCTTTTCCAAAGCGGTGGTAACACTCACCCCGGCATCGTCGACATCGGTTTTGACAAGCATGAGGGACTCTCTCACTATCTCGGATATTTCAATCTTCTCAAGCTGCAGAGTATGGGGCCTGGCGTAATCGAGTAATTCACCGATACTCCTGTTGAGTCTTTCCACCTCCTGGATAAGTATGTCGGCGGTTTTGGTTCCCTCGTCATCGCCTCCAACCTTCGATCGCAAAAGGAGAGTGAGCCCTTTTATGGAACTGAGCGGATTGCGCAGTTCGTGGGCAAGGCCTGCGGCCATTTTTCCAAGAGCCGCCAACCGTTCATTCCTCCTCACCTCCTGCTCAAGTTCCTTGACCTGGCTGACATCCTGGAGAAGAAGGGTCTGTCCGGCATAACGGTTTCTGCTGTCCACCACCGGCAGTGCGGTTACCATAAGCGATCGCTCTTTACCCCGGTCGTCCCGTAAGACTATTTCCTGCAATGTACCTTCACCGGAGGTAAGGGACTTTCTTGACAGTTCCTCCGACAGCCGTTCTGTCAGAATCGTGGCCGGCGGCTTTCCCATCACCTCGGCTTCGTCAACTCCGGTCATCTCCGCCGCCGAGGTATTGAATATGCGGACATTGCCTTCGCTATCCGTTGCCACCAAACCTACAGGTAACGAAGAGATGAGTATATCCGTGAATTCACGTATCTGTCGAAGCCGTATCTGCGAACCTCTCAAGCCCTGCAGCGTCAGCAGTGAAATCCACCCTCCCGCCCCAACCAGCAGCAGAACAAGAGCCAGAGATACTATCTGCAGCAGCTGCCTTTGCACCACCTTGTTGAAGTTGCTGAGGTCAAGTTCGATGAGCAAGACGTATCGTCCGCTACGAATATCTTCGAGGAGCTCCAACATTTCGCGATCGAAAAATTGTCTTGGTCTGCCGCCGCCTTCCATGCGCATCCCGGATCTGTGGCCGCGCCCGTAATGGCGTGGAAACGGGCGACCGGGTCCAAGCGGTCGATAGGATGTGGCTATTTGCAAGATGGGTTCATCGGCATGATCCAAGGTCCTGTAAATAAAGCCCTCATCACTGGCTTCTCGGGGGAGTCGCTTCAGAAAACGCTGGGTTGCCAGATCTATTTTGCCAATCATCCGCTCTTTTTCATTACTGGCCAGCACCTCAAAGTCCGGTCCGACAAGCAGCAGACCACGTAGTCCCGGCTGCTCGGAACCGCTTTCTATCGCCTGCTGGACATGGTCAGTCCATTGCCCCGTAACCACCTGAATGTTTTTCAGGTTTCCACGCAGTGTCGCTCGGGAGCTCGCTGTGACGAATCTGGCAATCGTCAGCCCCCGTTGAAGAAGAGATTCGGTCATCAGCCGTTTTTCGCGGTGATAATTGCTCAGAGCGAAAACACCGATGATAATGGCAAGCAGTCCACAGGCCGCGGCCAGCAACCAGGGTGAAACCCTTGCAAGTCTCTGCTCGTTCATGCGTCATCGCTCTGAGGTTTGAGAATCTTATTGAGGAGAATCAAAGTTATCATGTAGGTTGGAAAAATCCCTTCCTTGCCCATTGATCCGGACGCCAGGGTCTGGCCGCTTTTCAACGGATTATCAGAGGCGTAATAGGCGTATCGTATTTTTAGATCTTCATGAATGTGGCCCTGAATGATGGCAGCATTAATCGCCCGCTGGTAATGAGCACCCTCCATTTCCAAACCGATTGCCCGCCAGGCTGACTGTTGAAACCGTTTGAGAATATCACGGTTTTGCAGCGAAGTTCCTAAAACGGTGAGCATGGGACCGCAGTACACATCAATCGAATCGTCGAAATCAGCTATGGTGAGGTCATTTTTGACGATATAGTTATGTGGTGTGCCCTCCATAACATGAGCGGAGGCGAGCATGATATCCCCTTTTTTTCCGGGAAGGATGCCGGCCTTGCCCATAATGGCGATTGATTCCAGCTGCAGGATAACGTCGCCGCTTTCGAGCCTGGTCGGGCTCAAGAGTTCATCCATGACCTGAAAGGCCTGAGTTCCAAAGGCGTAGTCCATCACAAGTATGACTGGCTTTTTCGATGCAATGTACTCTTCATCATATTCGATTTCCGAGCGCAACTGCGATAGGTCTATTCTGGCGGTATCAATGATATTGACATCAATATTGGATCCAGATTCGTCTCGAACAAAGTGAAAGCCGTGGGTCTCGGCGTAGGCGACGATTTCTGCATCATGTTTTCTCATGGACGGTATGGAAGAGTAGAAATTATCGGCCGTCTTGTTTTTGTGCTGTTGTAGAGCGGCAAATCCAAAAAGAAGATTTCTGACCGAATGCATGTTGGCGCTGATAAGATGAAGTGGCCGCAACTGCAGATCAAGGTCCACCAGCTTATTTTTTATGTTTTCGGCCCAGGCAGCTGCATATTTATGATGGCCGATCATCTCATGCAGCGATGGAGTAAAGTATACGGCAAGCTGTTCTCCCTTTTGAGCTTTTTCATTTTCGTAGCGCTTGCCGAGGTTATAGACAATCTCGAAGAAGCCGCTGTTGTGATTCCCCTGTCTGCGATTTTTTTCCAGATACGCATACGTTTCTCTGGTCTCTTTGTAGGTTCGACCAAGAATAATCGAAAGATTCCAGATTGCCTGGTCGAGGGATGCGCCACTGAGTTTTTCGGTCCCGTTACGTATGATCTTCTCAAGATCAAGCCACTCGAGACTTGTTCCTTGCTCTTTGTCGCCTATGCGCTCGTAGATCTTCACGGACTCGATATTCAAAAAGGTAATATGGGTGAGGATGTCATAGATCTCCGTCAGACCCCGGGTAATGACAAAGCAAATCTCCTTTTCAGAGACAACATAACAGACCCTTCTTCTTTTAGGGGGAATGACCAGCTCGAAGGTAGTGCTTTGAAAGTCTTCCTGGGCGGTGAGAATAATCCTGTTACATTTTTCTATTCCCCGCGGCAGTCTATCTATCACATATTCGAGTCCCTTGAGTTCAACTATACGGGGATCGCCCATCGAGCCGTAAATCTCGGGACTGAATTGTTTCAGTGCTTCTGCCAGCTTCAGGCCGGTCTTTCCAAAAGGACGGTAGTATCCTCGTATAGTCAGAGCGTCGGCCAGTACCTTAAAGGTTCGTATTGCAATCCTTGCCCGTTGCGATTTTGAAAGACCTTGCATTTTTTCACTTACCTCCATACCGGTTTGCGAGGTATTATTTGATAACATCCTAAAAATACTGTAACACTTCTCGCCGGAAAGCAAAAGCAAACTTCGCCATCCTTGAAAAACCACGAGTCACGAGAAAGAAATTTGGGTAGTAAAAAGAAAAAAATAGAGATGACGTTACCTGGCTTCTCCTCAGTACTCAGCGACTCATTGTCGGTTTCAGGGGAAAATAGAAATAATTATTTGCGATTATCCTTGCTTGAATATATATATTTTAGGCAGAACCGCTTTGTCCGGGAGCATTGTTACCATCGGCAAGGCCACAACAAAGTTGGTTGAGCAATAGGCAGCGACTCCACTACCTAGGTGAAGGGAACAGCCCTCACGCAAAGAGGTGCAGTCCCCACCACTATATTTCGATGTTGCGCACCGTTCGCCAAAAGGAGCTTGCTCACCCATTATTATACCATGGAATTATCAATGCCAGTCGCTCAGAAGAGAATTCTTGTAGTAGATGACGAGCCAGGGTTGCTTTTCAGCCTCTCAGCGTATCTGCAGGATGCTGACTTTGAGGTCGTGGGAACAACCACAGGCGAAGAAGCCCTTACTCTCCTGGAAAACGACACATTTGATGCGGTAATTATCGACGTGCGCCTTCCTGGAAAAGACGGCAATGCAGTTATTCATCAAGCTAAGCAGACTGGCTGTAAAGCCACTTTCATCATCCATACGGGCTCAACCGATTATGTGGTACCAGCCTCGCTACGGCAACTGGGACTTATCCAGGAAGACGTTTTCTACAAGCCTCTTACCAACCTCGAAAATTTCTGCACTACTCTCAGAAAACGTTTGAAACTTCAATGACTAGTAGAAAAAAAGCGGGAAATATGTTATAAAAATGGTATACGCTCAGGTTACTCTTACCACGTCGCAGGCTACGCTGTATGGTCATCAGTGAGGTCTTCGTTTCTCCTACAATATACGGTGTATTATGATCGTTACACGAACCTTTTTCCTGGTAACATCCATACTTGTCCTTCTCAGTTCCTGCTCTTCCGTAATGGTCAACCAGGATTTCGACCCCTCTGTTTCTTTCAAACAATACGACAGCTTTGCTCTTGATGAAAAGGATCCCGATCGCGACACCGACCCGCGCTATGACAACGAACTCATAAACAACAGATTTAATAGAACTATCACTTCGGTATTGCAGGAGAAAGGATTTGCTTATGCTGGAAAGAGTTCTGACAGTGACTTTACCGTCGCCTTCGATTATTCCGTAAGACCGAAGATGGATCTTTACAACATCAACAGGCAGGTCGGTTTCAGCTATGGCTCGTATAATCGATACGGCGGCATAGGTGCCAAAACCTGCACCGACATATCAGAGTTCGATCAGGGCGTCCTCTTCATCAACATCAAGGATACCCGGACGAAGAAACTCATCTGGCGCGGCACGGCTACGGATATTGTCTCGATCCACGCAACACCGGAAAAAATCAGCAACCAAGTCGAAGAAATGGTGAGCGCGGTACTCGATGATTTTCCTCCGGGATAGTACCGTTTTCTTCATTGCCGGAAAAAGATTGCCTCCCCCCCTTCCCCGGAAAAAAATGTCCTCTGGAGTGCCTCTGTTACTCTATCGCAAGTTTTCAG
>CAKZOA010000209.1 GCA_937132035.1 uncultured Desulfobulbaceae bacterium
TGCGCCAATCCTTATCAAAGGTGAAAACACCGTCAGGAATCCTGTTTAAAATTTCGACAAAACTTTCCTCTTTCTGAAATTGGTGTCCCAGCGCCTTCACATTGAAGTTTCGAAGTTGATCGGCAATAAAAAATTTTGGGCCCTTGGGGTGGAGATCGCCCTTTTCCTTGAAATAATCGCAGGAAAGACAAGCGGCTAATTTTTCTACGAAATCATCACTTATATAGTTACTGCAATGGGTTTTGGGAATCAGCCAACATTCTGTATCAGTTTCCCCATGAGCACTACAGAGAAACTTAACACAATGGAAGAATTCCCAGCAGGATTGCCCTTCCCTGAAGCATGGTTCATTTGACCGCTTTTCGTGCAATAAACTCACAATAGGGGTCTCCTTTTGCCTGACACTGTGTCTCCATGGCAGCATATTCAAAACAACTTTCCGGATAACCGCCTCCATATAACAAATCCATAAGGCCGGCAGTAACGCCTCTCAACATATAGCATTTACCTGCATCTGCCTGACCATATGCATCCACATACCCTTTTGCCTCATACGAGTCATTGGCGCGAATCACCAGCTTTTCCCCGGGGACAACTTCATGGACCATTAAATCACCCCAGCCAAAAGCGATTGCAATTGAGACAAAACAATGAATCTGGTCTTCAACCGTTTCAATCATGGGCATAACCACTTCCTGCCACTCCCAGGAATTTTTGATTCCGTAAAAAGTAGTGTAGCCACATTCCTGTCCGGCATCCACAAGCAGCTTTTCAGCGTTCTTCCTATTATCCGCCATATTTTCGAAGCCAAAAGAGATTTTATTGTAATACTGAACAGATATCATCGACAAATATACCCCGAAAAGAGGGATGATACCTTTTTCCTCACGGATTCTGCTGCCCTGCATCACGGCTTGTATTATTTTATCGGTATCAATGGCCATTCAACTTCCTCTGCTGGTTTGCGTCCTTATGCTACTGTCACCTCAAATACACACTCCTTAGCCACTGTCATCTTGCATTCCCGCTCATCGACCAAAAAATAACCGATATGTTTATCATAAATCACTGCGAGAACACCGGCAATCCATCCCCTTGAGAAAAAACAACCAGGGCTCGCTCTCCTTCCATATTTTGCCAGCCAGCCGGTTACATGGTGGCTGTGAGGACTGACAACCATACCACCCTCCGGCCCGATATGATTGAATTTGATTATTCCAAGTCCACAATATTGATAGCTGGTTGAGGCGAGCTCCAACTTTGACTTAATCGTTTTTATTTCAGGATGCTGCATCAGGAAAGAGGTGAAGCCGGCATAGCTTGACTCTTCGGACGCCTGATAGAGAAGTAAAGCGCCGTCAGCGCCAAGAGAAGTCTCCAGAGTTTTCTGCAAATTCAAATTGTAATGGTGACAATGGAGGGCTATAGGCAATTCCGATAGAAATAACTCATGTCCTTTGCGGGCAAATTTCTCCGGCCAGTTTATATTCATTTTTACCTGTCATAGTTCGGTTTATCTTTATTGTTGAGACATCTACTACTCCAATCATCCACCAGTATACTGGGTGGACTGATCATACATGAATGTGGTGCTGCTTAAAAGTTATCTTAAGCTGAACTGCCTATGTATCAGGATAAGGAATATTAGCTATTCTTTCAACTGAAGAACCTCCATCTCCCCGGCAATAGCGCTGAAAAGAATCAGAGATGATAGCTCTTGGATAACTGCTGCATCTACATTTATATTGACTTTAGGGTATTTAATATTAAATTGGCCCATATTTCTAAACAGTTCCAGCAAACTCAGGAGGTAGAACCCGTTTAACGGGTTAGGCGATCGCCACAGGGGTTTTCTTCCAATAGGAAAAGTCAATATGAAAAGCTACGTGCATGTATATACAGGAGAGGGTAAAGGGAAAACAACAGCAGCGCTGGGACTGGCAATACGTGCTGCAGGTGCTGATCACAAAGTCTTTCTTGCCCAATTTATTAAGGGAGGCCATTACAGTGAATTGAACGCGCTGAAGCGTTTTGAAGATTTGATCACCGTTGAACAGTTTGGTTTGGGGCGTTTTATCAATGGAACACCTGCAGAATCGGATATAAATGCTGCCCGCCATGGCTTGAAAAAGCTAAAAGATATACTCGCCTCAGGTGACTATAAAGTAGTCATCATGGATGAGGCCAATATTGCCCTGCATTACCATCTTTTTTCAATAGAAGAACTCCTTGACCTTATCGATTGCAAGGCGGAAGAAACAGAGCTGATTATTACCGGTAGAAAAGCCGCTCCTGAAATACTAGAAAGAGCCGACCTGGTAACAGAAATGAAGGCGGTAAAGCATTATTTCAAAGAAGGCGTCAAGGCACGGGTTGGCATAGAAAAATGACAACGCATTGAAGGTGTATCATCAATGGGGTTTATCGAGCCGCTTCTCATGTGCAAAATCTTCCTATTTATTTTTAAGCCTCCAACGTCTGATTATTTCAGTAGTCAATTTTTCCTGATCGGGAATCAATGATTCATACATCAACTCGTTGTCAAGAGCAATACTCGGGAGGCATTTGCCTTTCAACTCGAAAAAGCGCTGGTTGCCTTCAAGGGTTCGCATATCCCACTCGCGAACATCAATATACTGTCGAATATCTTTCGGTAGGTCCTCCACCGACTTTGCCATATAGACACAGGCAAGTCATTGACGGAAGTCGGTTAACAATACATCGACTATAACCTTTTCCATATCTATCCCCTCAACTTGTGTTTGGAGATAACTTCTTCTATTGCCTCTTCAAGCAAAGGTCTGGGAGGAATAGCATCAAAAAAAAGCTCGCCATTAATGAAGAGAGAGGGAACAGGAGCAATGCGCATTTTTTTGAACACCCCCTCTTCACCAAATAGAGAGATCGAAAGATCCAAGAAACGCTTCCTCCCTTCTCCGTTTAATATATTGACGCGGCGGTATTCCATGCAGTCTTCATATTCCGGCAAGATTTCTCGAACTGCCTCATCCATGTATACACATATCAGACAGTATTCCGCCTTGAACATGACCTCCACAACCATTTTTTTCTCAAATGACATGTAGTTCCCAGATTGTGTTAGTGCTGGTTGAAAAGCAACCATCTCATTACTTAACAAAGCGCTCGAAAAATTCTACCAGGAACCGCTTAAAAATTCAGAAAATGATCTAAGATTTTTTTCTGGATAGACCCGCTGCAACAGCCTTATCACAGAATATCTGTCTGCAGCGCAGGCATAAGTACCTCTCTGGCAGACCATTTCCCTTTCGCGACCGCCTTTGCAACTCCATCCATCGAGTCAACTCCTCCGATGAATACTACCATATTCGGATGTTGTATTTTCGATGGATCTTTTTTTATTGGCTCAAAGGTCCAATCACCCATGACGTAGCTGAACAGGTACACCTCATCCTTGTCAAATATAAACCCTTTGGCACGGACGATAGAACTAGGAAGCTCGCTTGCCATAGCCTTTATTTCGTCGGCATCATCTCCATGCCATGAATAGGTTACCGAGGCAAGCTGGTCAGGCGGACTCATTTCCTGACCCGGCTGTTTTAAAAGATTATCTATAAAATTATCCAGCTCCTTTGGCGGCAACACCGGAGATGGGGCCTGCGTTTGCTCAACACTTGACGATCCAGTTGTTTTTCCTCCAAGAAAAGAAAATGATTCCAATGGAATATTTGAAAATGTCGTCTCAAAGAAAAGAGGCTCGGGATTATTTTTCCTGACAATCTGTTTAATCTCCTCTACGACATTTTTTTCCACCAGGTCTGTCTTGTTGATGATAAAGACCGTTGATGTCGCCAACTGCTTTTCAACTGAAGCAAAGATATCAAACGCTTCAAGAAAATGTGCCGCGTCGATAATACAGAATTGATCGGTGAATTCAAATCTGCCGTTAAAAATCGGCAGTTTGAGGTCTCTCTTCAAATCAGATGGATTGGCAACGCCTGTGGACTCAATAATCAGGAGATCCGGCTGGATTTTGGAATTGAGTTCGTAGAGTCCTTTGATAAAATCCGTCTTGACGCATACGCAGAATATTGAACCGCGACTTATTTCCATCATATCGATATCATCGCCTTCCACTAAGGTCCCATCAATTCCTATCTCACCAAACTCGTTCATCAAAATGGTCAGTTTAAGGTCCTTTGGAAAATTTTCAATGATTCGATTCAAGAACGTTGTCTTACCGCTACCCAGAAAACCAGTAATTAATAGAACTTTTGTGGATTCAACCATACTGCCTCCTGATTGTAATATGCAACGGAAAACAGAAAACCGGCATTAACCGGCTTCCTGCTTAATCTGAAGACCCAGGCAGGTATCATTCAACTTTGGTATGCAGACCAGAACCGGCCTTTTTGAGGTTCGCCTCGAGCTTATCAAATTCAAATCCCTTGTCACGGGTTGACTTAAGGCATCCGACCATTGATTCTGGTGCTCGTTTAACCATCTCATCGATCAACTCCTCGTACTGAGGAATAATACTTTCGAAGACAAGATCGCCTTCTATGCAAACGGTCGGGAGAACTTTTCCCTTCATTTCCATAAACTTGCCTATGCCATCTTTGTTTTTG
The DNA here is from genome assembly GCA_937132035.1 of uncultured Desulfobulbaceae bacterium. GTDB lineage: Bacteria > Desulfobacterota > Desulfobulbia > Desulfobulbales > Desulfocapsaceae > Desulfopila_A. The sequence goes on from CAKZOA010000209.1 coordinate 4,608, forward strand.
ATAGACCATTCTTTATACTCGATCATTCCCTGCACTTCATCAGGCAAGGCGGCAATAGACTCCATCATGTAACCGCAGGCGGCACATTGCACACTATCTAGAGTCAACACATCTATTTTTATTTTATCAGCCATTATTGTATCCTCCTCATAGGATAATTTTACCAAGACTCAGGATATTTGGCATAATAAGTTTCAAACCATGTTTTTGCCTCGAGTACCTGCTCCATATGTTCCACCGGAACATCATAGGGCATGTCTCAGCCAGGGGCAAAAGTATAGCCCATATGGCCACCAGCTGCCAGGCTGACGATGGCATCCTCTCGTGGCGAGAGCAAACCAAGGCTCAACGCAAGGGTCAACTTCAAATTACCACCAAAACCTTTGCCTTTGACATT
>CAKZOA010000210.1 GCA_937132035.1 uncultured Desulfobulbaceae bacterium
GAGTTTCTGTATAAATTCGAACTTATTCGACGTATAGACAAATTGCTTGAAGTCTACGGCAGATTCGAACAGGATCTCGTCGAAGACACTCTGCGGTCAGTAACTGATTCAGTGATTTTTCGGGACCTGGAAACCGGTTTCAAGTATGACATTTTCCCCCGTTGGTTTGCTGGGGCGGATTACCGTTATCGGATATACTCGGATGACAACCAGCAGCATCGCTACAAGTTGTGGAGCATGTATCACCTTTTCGGTGAGATGAATCAGTTCAAGGTCAAGTATAGTTACGAGCACATTCGCAACAATGACGAAAATGTCGGCAGGCGAGCTGGCAATTTCCGCAACGAGTTCGAACCTGATGACCGAGTCTACTGGAGTCCTGAACAGTATTGGCAGCATTCATTCGCAATTCATTTTAAGCATTTTTTTGAGATCGAGAACCAGCTCGAGGATCCTTTAAGCTATTGCTCTTTGGATTATTCCTATGGCTTTGAAGGGGATAATCAGCAGAGTCACGAATTTGATGTGAATATTTTTCTTGAAATTAACAGGCATTTTTTATTAAAAGGGAACCTTAACAATCAAAACGGCGAGGATTACGAAGAAACCCGAGCCGGTCTTTCACTGATATATCGCTGGTAAGCAGATTTCAACTATCCTGTATGTTCCGGTAGCGAGGGAACATGCAGGTATTTTTTTTTTAATGGAGATGTCAATGGTAGAGCGTATACCTATGTCAAAACAGGGAATTGGCAGGCTGAAGGCTGAACTGAGCCAACTTGAAAGAGTAGACAGGTCTGCAGTGGTTAGGGCCATCGAAACTGCACGAGAGCATGGCGATCTCAAAGAAAATGCCGAATATCACGCAGCGAAGGAGAGACAGGCGCACATTGAAGGGAGAATCATACAGCTCAGGGATAAAATATCTCGTGCTGAAGTCATAGATTGTTCTAAGGTCTCCTGCGAGAAGGCTGTTTTTGGTACTGTGGTCAAGCTGCTTGATATCGATACCGACGAGGAAGTCGCCTATCAACTTTTAGGCCCTGAAGAAGCCGATGTTAAAAGCGGTTCCATTTCCGTCATGTCTCCTCTTGGCAGGAGTATGCTCGGCAAGGAAATAGGTGATGAGGTGGTTGTCAAGACTCCCGGCGGTGTGCGTGAATTTGAAGTAATAGAGATACGACAGTCACGTTTTGCCTGAAATGGACGCCAGGCCCTGGATTACACGCGCAGATACATCATGGGGATGATGATTCTACATCGATGAGTATTCCCGAAACGAACAGCTTGATAATCTGGCAACTGGCTTCATCGACAGAATAATGGGTTTCCAGAGAGGTATTCCATACTCTTGAAACCTCATCTAATGCGCCAAATATCGTTCGCTTGGCGAGATTTGGCATGATATCCTGGCGGAAGAATTCCTGTTTCTGCCCTTGCTCGATAATTTCGGCTATTATATTAATATATTCGTTGAACTTGGAGTTACGGTATTCTTTGACGAGTTTGGTTGTCTGCCGCAGTTCTATCTGAATGACTTCGGCGAGATACTTATTCTTTTTCATCGCCGTCAGGTGTTTGACGATAAAGATTTCGAGCTTTTTGCGGGGATCCTGCTCTTCGTCGAGAAGTTTGCGGGTATGGGTGATTATGGCGCCTATCTCTTCTTCGAAAACGGAGAGAAGAATATCTATCTTGTTATTGAAATAGAGATAAATTGTGCCGTCGGCAACCTTCGCCTCTTTGGCGATATCCGATATTCTGGCGTTAAAAAAACCTTTTTTGGCAAAGACCTTCGTTGCTGCCGCAATTATTTTCGCATGCTTGTCTACAGCCTTCATCTGCCAGAAGATAGTGTTTTAATATATGTATAATTTGAAATTTTCTTTCAAATGAAAAATGAATGGTCATTCACTCATTTACTCTTTCGCGTGTTTTTTGTCAATAATAGATGCAACAATAAATTCTATTTGATAGTTCCAGGATGAGCTACTATAGTTACGGAAAAATTACCTATCTGCATTTAATCTTCTAAGAGTGTTGGAGCGGACAATCTCCACGTTTATAGTGCCGGCTGCCACTCGAAACTTACAACAATGGAGTATCTCTCATGAAAGTACTCGTTATAGGATCGGGTGGGCGCGAACACGCCCTGGTTTGGAAAATTCATCAGAGCCCGAAAGTCGAAAAGATTTTTTGTGCGCCAGGGAATGCCGGAATCCGTAAGGTGGCTGAATGCGTTGATATAGCGGTTACAGATGTCAATGAACTCTTGTCATTTGCCATTACTCAAAAAATAGATTTGACCGTGGTCGGCCCTGAATCATCGCTGGTAGAGGGTGTCGTCGATGCATTTGAGGAGCAGGGACTGCGGATTTTCGGTCCAAGCAGAAAGAGCTCCGTTCTTGAAGGAAGCAAAGTTTTCAGCAAAGAATTCCTGCAGAAGTACAATATACCAACGGCTTCCTTCAAGGTATTTAAGGACAAGAAGAAGGCCAAAAAGTATATCGACAAGCAGGGTGCGCCCATTGTTGTCAAGGCAGACGGCCTGGCTGCCGGCAAGGGTGTGATAGTTGCCGATACCGTCGAGGAGGCCAAGGAAGCCGTCGATCTGATAATGGCGCAGAAGGTTTTTGGGGAGGCCGGCAAAAGGGTTGTCATAGAAAGCTGCCTCAAGGGTGAAGAGGCCTCTTTTATTGCCTTCACCGATGGCAAAACCATCTTGCCTCTTCCCACCTCTCAGGATCACAAAGCTATTTTTGAAGGTGACAAGGGACCGAATACTGGCGGAATGGGGGCGTATTCACCGGCGCCGGTGGTGTCGTCGGAAATTGCCGATTTCGTCATGGAAAAAGTCATGATTCCAACTATCAAGGGGCTTGCGGAGGAAGGGCGTCCCTACAAGGGTATGCTCTATGCCGGCTTGATGATAGACAAGGATGAGGTTAACGTACTCGAATTCAACTGCAGGTTTGGCGATCCTGAAGCTCAGCCTCTGGTGATGAGACTGAAGAGCGATGTCATCGACATATTTGAAGCGTGTATTGATGGCAACCTCGACACCATAGAGATGAAAATCGATCCACGTCCAACTGTATGTGTGGTTATGTCTTCAGCAGGATATCCTGACAAATATGAGACTGGCAAGGTCATTAAGGGATTGACTGCAGCTTCCAAGGTACAGGGTGTGCAGGTTTTTCACGCGGGTACCAGCGTCAAGAATAGAAGAACCGTCACCAGTGGTGGCCGCGTGCTTGGGGTTACCGCAGTAGGAAAGGATCTTGAAAATGCCATAGAGCGAGCATATAAAGCTGTGGAACAGATCAGCTGGACTGGTTCTTATTTCCGTGGCGATATTGGCGCTAAAGCATTGAGGCGAAAGACCAGTAGGTTCAGCGGTGCGCAGGTCGGTATTGTCATGGGCAGCGACAGCGATCTGCCGGTGATGAATGCCGCCGCCACCTTCCTCCAGGGAATGGGGGTATCCTACGAGATGACAGTCGCTTCTGCGCACCGATCACCGTTGCGTGCCGTTAAATGGGCAGAGATGGCCGCCGAGAGAGGTATAAAGGTTATCATCGCCGGGGCAGGCATGGCCGCTCACCTGGCAGGGGTGTTGGCGGCCCATACAGATATACCGGTAATCGGTGTACCTTTGGATGCTTCCGCGCTCAACGGTCTCGATGCTTTGCTCTCCACTGTTCAGATGCCTCCGGGAATCCCCGTGGCTACTATGGGAATAGGCAAGGCTGGAGCCAAAAACGCCGCAGTTTTGGCGGTGCGTATCCTGGCCTTAAACGATGCTAATCTCGCGCTGAAGCTGGTCAAGTTCAGGGAATCGATGGCAAAAGAAGTTGCTGATAAAGCACAAATAATTGAAAAACAGTAACGGGTACAAAGCCACGGAAACGCACATATTTGACCGAGCTATCACCATTCTTGATGACGGGGGGATTGTAGCCTTTCCTACGGAAACCTATTATGGTCTTGGCGTCGATCCCTATAATCAAGAGGCTTTGAAGAGGTTGTTTTTTATCAAAAAACGCCCGCTTAATATGCCAATTTTGGTGCTGGTCGATGGTCTGGAGATGCTGTATGAGCTTGTTGATTCCATACCCGATTTCTATCTGCCGCTCATGGAACAATACTGGCCTGGGCCTTTGACGCTGTTGTTTCCAGCGCGAAAACACCTCAGTGAGTTTCTCACCGGGGGCACCGAGACCATCGGCATACGCCGTTCGCCCAATCCTCTCGTCGACAGGCTCCTGCGAATCTGGGGAAAGCCAATCACGGCGACCAGCGCCAATATATCAGGTGAGTTGCCGGCAACAAACGTTGCTGCGGTCGCTCAAAGTTTCGGTGATTCAATAGACTATATCATCGACGGTGGCAATACGCCTGGTGGAAAGTGTTCAACAATTATAGGCTGCACTCAGGGGAGACTCAAACTGGTGCGGCCAGGCCAACTCACCATAAAACCGGATTAAATATCAATGAGATAGAGGGCATGCTCTATGCCTTGATTCAAACGGTCTGGGGCGGTGTCTGCTGAATTTGCATTATTCATGGTTTTACTATACTCTGCCTGTAGAGTGAGATGCCCGGTAGGGGCGTATAACATCGCAGGCGATAGTGGGACAACTGTTTGTTGGGTGAATATATGGATAGACTGAGATGGGACAGGGAATTTGCTCTGGAGCAGGCCGCCGAAGACACGGAACTGCTCGAAGAACTTATCGAAATTTTCAAAAAGTCCTGCAAGAGTGATTTTGAAACCATAGAAAAAGGCATTGCTGCCGGTGAATCCGAGAGGGTAAGCGCTGCGGCCCATTCGATCAAGGGAGCCGCAGCGAGTCTCGGCATCGAGGCTATACGCGATATAGCCCTTGCTATAGAGAGTGACAGTCGGCAAGGGTCTCTGGAGACGGCACAGGAAAGATACAGGGAACTCGAAGATCTTTTACAGCTGCTGCAGAAGATATAGTCACTGGTGGACGGGGCGG
>CAKZOA010000211.1 GCA_937132035.1 uncultured Desulfobulbaceae bacterium
AACCCGCCGTTTTCGAGTTTGAGAGGGATACGAAACTGCTGGATACGTTTGGGTTCCTGCAGGACATCGAGTACGCGTGGGTTGATACCACCCAGTTCACCGGCTCGGTTGAGTGTTTTAATAGCTACTTCAAATACGTTATCCATGAATGACATCTCCAAATTATACTATCACAGGTCGCTGATAGGAAGAGCGACAATTATCGCTTCACCGGGAGTACCAGATCTTCGGCCCCTTTGAGCGATGTTTTCAGATCGGGAGCGTGCCGGGCCATGATCTCCTGGATCACAGAGGCCATCTTTACCTTCTCGCGAATCAGATTGGCATGAAATTCTTCACTCACCCACGGCTTGTAGATATCAGCCTCTGAAGTCCCGGGTTCGATCTTAAAATATACCGGCGAAGCAACACGGGCTATTTCAGGAGCCTCATACAATCGGTACATGCCGCCAAATTCATCGACGATAATGATATAGACATCCAGGGGAATGTCAACGGCCTGCCGGATACTGGAAAGGATCGGCAAAGAAACGTCGGAGATGGGGTTCATGGAATTAACTCCCATGGATTCGATAACCTTGCCGCCGGCTGCACTGCAGTAGCCGCCAAAAACCGAAAATTTAAAAATTGTTTCCTGGGGCAACAATCCCTCCTGCCGCATTTTGTTGAGCAGAAAGAGCACGCCCTCATCATAGACGAGAAAGCCGCGGAAACCTGCTTCGATGTTTCGCATTATATCGGCTATATGATATGAGATATTGTCAGATCCCCGCAGACGGAAGCCCTGCATGGCGCCTTCCGAGTTGGAAATCTCCTTCGATCCCGTATCCCAGGCCTTGCGATGGCCAACGGTCATAACCACTTCTATCTCTTCATCCCTGGCCATCTGGGCGATGTCCTTGAGTTCGGCCATATCGCAGTAGCTCGACCCTCCCACCGTGGCAATGGCCCGGTGCACAACCACCTGACGTTTCCTGGCTTCGGCGATCATCGCTTCCATGGTCGAAGCTCGCTCTACTCCGGCTATTTCTATTCTCCAGTTAGCACCATCTGCAAAACCTTTCTGGGACGTTTTCAGATCATAGCCGTCCCGGCCAGGAATTCCTTCCTTCTCCATAAAATTGCGGATAGTGCTCAGCGTTTCAGACATAGTATTCTCCTTGCGCCGTCAATAGCAACGGCTGTCAGTATATTGAGGTATAGTAATTTATTTGGGGGCTTTATCGATATACAGCTTCTACCGGTATATCATTTGCCCAGCAGTTTCTGCAGTTTTTGCAACTCTCCATCGACCATTTTATACGTGTGCTGCTCCGCCGGAAAGGCCTTGGTTCTGGCATCGTCGACGTACTGCTTGAAGGCCTCCACCGTTTTGGCACCAAGACTTTCATATTTCTTGACAAATTTCGGTGTAAAGGCTTGAAAGATGCCGAGAACATCGCTGCAGATCATCAGCTGTCCGTCGGCTTCAACACCGGCGCCGATGCTGTACACAGGTATCTTCAGGGTATCGCGGATAATGGCGCAGACCTCCGGCGGAACCGCTTCAACCAGCAGCGCGAAAGCTCCGGCAGCTTCGATTGCCTTGGCATCTTCAATCAGCTCTTTGGCAGCATCGGCTTCCCGGCCCTGTGCCTTGAAGCCGCCCTGCTGTCCGGAACTCTGCGGCGTCAAGCCTATATGACCCATTACCAGCATGCCGCCATCGGCGATAGCCTGGATCTGCGCACAGACGCGCTTGCCGCCCTCGAGTTTGATGGCATCAACACCAGCTTCCTTATGAAAACGTCCGGCATTGCGCACTGCTTCTTCGACACTGACCTGGTATGATAGAAAGGGCATGTCGCCGATAATGAAGGTGTTGGGGGCGCCGCGACGTACACCTTCACAGTGATAGATACACTGTTCCATGGTTACCGGAACCGTACCGCTGTAACCATAAATGCACATGCCCAGTGAATCGCCCACCAGAATCATGTCCATCCCGGCTTCTTCGGCAAAGGACGCCGTCCAATAATCATAGGCGGTTATCCAGACGGCCACTGTTCTCTCCGCCTTCATCTGATCGAGTTGAATGCGGGACAATTTCTTTTTACTCATGTTTCCTCCTCCTGTTGTTTGCTCTCCCAAAAGCAAAAGCACGTGTTGGTTTATTGCTGTTTTTTCTTGGCTCCTGTCTTACTGGCCAGCCGGCGGCAGACCGACAGCAGTGTCTCCTGGATCATTTGCAGACGCTCATCAGACATACGCTGCGTCGGTCCGGAAACGCTCATGGCATAGGATGGCCTGCCGGTGTAATCAATGATCGGAGCAGCAATACAGCGCAGTCCGATGCTTAACTCTTCATTGTCGACGGCATACCCTGAAGAGCGGATTCTGGCTATTTCATCGAGCAGCGACTCTGGCGTGATAATGGTGTTGGCTGTATAGGCTTCGAATTTGACCGACTGCAGATACATATCGAGTTCGACTTCCGGCAAATAGGCCAGAATCGCCTTTCCCAGTCCGGTGCAATACGCCGGCGCCTGGGCGCCCAAACCAAGATCCATACGAAGTATTTCCGTGGAGTTGATCTTATCGAGATGGACCACTGCCCCCCCGTCCCAATGACCGAGATTGACTGTTTCCTTGAAGGCCAGGGCGACTTCCTGCATATAGGGGTGCGCATACTGGCGGATTTCAAAACGGTCGAGCTTCTTTATTCCTAGCTCCAGTGTTTTGAAAGAGAGCGTAAACTTGCCGTCTCCTGTTTTCTCGACATAGCCGAGATCACGAAGAGTACTGATAAAGCGGTGACTTGCCGCTCTATTCGTCTGCATATATGCGGCCACCTGTGAGGCGGTAAGCGCCCCTTTTTCGGCTATCAGTTCGAGAATCCTCAGCCCCTTGGCCAGGGAAGAAACAAAATAATATTTTTCATTGTGCGAGGCCATCATTCCTCCGGGAGTCGGGGGTACCATCGCGCCTCACCTGCAAGTGATTTACGCCGCGACAACACCGCCAACCATGTCACACTATGCGTGACACTGTCTCTTTATTTGTGACAGCCAAACTTTAGGATATCTTCCCAGTCCTGTCAAGAGGTTTTTAGCCAGGGATGTTGAGGTGATTGCCGGGTTAAGACTCGATGAAACCACGGAGAGAACCGGGTAACTGGAGAAGCAGTTTTATAGAGAGACAATCAGCGGAAAACAGAGACAAACGACAGCGTTTGTCGCTGTTTCTCAGTCCAGCTGATTGTTGTGAAAAGGAGTCCGAGACTTCGGCAATACTGTCGTTTAGATACGTGAGGCCACATTGATGGCGATCGCTGCGTCGGACAAAGGATATACAAGGCCTCACCGGGATAATGCCATCGAAAGAGATAGTGCTATGCCTCAAAACTGAGGCAGCTTTTCACTTATTGCGGCGCCAGTGCGGATGAGTGATGCCCAGCTTTCGTATTTTGTAATTCAAGGCACGCGGACTTATGCCCAGTTTGTTGGCGGCATTTTTCTGCACCCACAGGGACTCTTCAAGGACACGAAGGATGAGATCTTTTTCCTGTCCAGCAAGCGAAATATCATTATCCTCCGGTTTCGAACTCACCCGTTCTGCTGCGGCCCTGCTGCTGCCTATGCCGATCTGCCGGTCTTCCAGACGGCTGCCGGGGAGAAGCAGATTGTCGGCTGTTATCTTTTTTCCTTCGGCCAGGATTACAGCACGCTCTATGGTATTGGCCAATTGACGGATATTGCCGGGCCAGTCGTAGGCCTGGATCTGCGCCAGGGCTTCATCTTCATAGCCTATGATATCCCTGCGAGTCGACTGGCAATATTTCTTCAGCAAAACGTTTGCCAGTGGGACGATGCACAAGTCCCGTTCCCGCAAGGGCGGCAGACGTACCGGCAGAACATTTATACGATAGTAGAGATCTTCGCGAAAATGGCCTTCGTCGATCTGGAGGGCAAGGTCTTTATTGGTGGCCGCAATCACCCTCACATCAACGGTTATGGTCTTGTTGCCGCCGACTCTCTCGAAGGCCTTTTCTTCGAGGACACGCAGCAGTTTGGTCTGTAGAGCTATGCTCATCTCTCCAATCTCATCGAGAAAAATGGTGCCGCCGCTGGCCTGCTCAAAGCGGCCGACCCTCTGCTTGTCAGCGCCGGTGAAGGCCCCTTTCTCATGACCGAAAAGCTCCGATTCAAGCAGCGATTCCGGTATATTGGCACAGTTGATCTTGACAAAAGGCTTTTTTTTGCGCGGCGAATTGAAATGGACCGTTCCCGAAAGGAAACTTTTGCCTGTTCCGGTCTCACCGGTTATGAGGATGGTGGAGTCGGTCTGCGCAAACTTCTGCAGACTTTTCAGCACGTCCTTCATGCTCCTGCTCAGCGCGATAACTTCGCCGAAATCATAGACCACGTCCTGCCGGCGTCTATGATAGTCGATCTCGAATTTCTGTTCCTTGGCCTCGATGGCCTTGCGCATGGCCACATTCAGGCGGGTTTCCGAGAGGGGATGGACCAGGAAATCGGTGGCGCCACGACTCATGGCCTGAACAACAACATCGGTCCGCTCGGACATACTGGTTATGATAATTGGCGTGTACGGGCTCTTTTTATGTGCATATTCGAGCATTTCCATGCTCTTGCCGTTGTGCGAGTCGACTTCGAGAAAAATCAGATCGAACTGTCTTTTATCCAGCTCGACTTGAAAATCTCTGACTTTTGACATAAAGACAAGGTTTGATTGTCCGAAAAGAGCCGGATCAATTTGCCTGTCGCCACTTGGCGGTTCATACATTAAAATTGTATACATAGTGTATTACAACAGGGTAAGATATGTTTCCAATATGTAATTGGCCTCTCCTTTCTTTATAAGCAAATAGCGATGCAATTGCAAACGACTTCACGATTATTACGATTTTTCACCTTCTCCACATCACTGGAACACGAGAATGAACGACGCTGACCTCGACTGCCAACGCATGGAGGCGGCGCTGCAGCAAGCCAGGAGATCTGCAGATCTGGGAGAAGTACCCGTAGGTGCAGTGCTTTTTGCTGAAGACACCCTTCTCTCCCAGGCCGGCAACGCCCCCATCACCACCAACGACCCTTCGGCCCATGCAGAAATACTGGCACTGCGCCGGGCCGCAACCCGACTGGGCAACTACAGGCTGCCGGGCACCACCCTCTATGTGACCCTGGAGCCGTGCATCATGTGTGCCGGTGCTCTTCTCCACGCCCGAGTAGACCGGGTAGTCTTCGGAGCTACGGACCCGAAGACCGGGGCGCTGGTATCCCGCTACCGGCTGGGCCAGGACGGTCTGCTCAACCATTGCCTGGAAATACGCGGCGGCGTGCTCGAGCAGGAGTGCGGTGATTTGCTGCGTTCATTTTTCGCATCCAGACGGAAATAAGAAGATTTTCCAGGACTGCCTCATTTTTTTGGTCATCGCCGTTTTTTTTTGATTGATAATTTTGACCGCACGGTTTACAAACAGGCTCACAATTTTATATTGCTAATCAAGGATGGAGAGGTGACCGAGTGGCTTAAGGTGCACGCCTGGAACGCGTGTGTACGAGAGTACCGTGAGTTCGAATCTCACCCTCTCCGCCAGCCAAGATTTCGGTTTGATAGCCGGGTCCTGGGCAACAAAGAATCACGAACTCCGCCAGGTCCGGAAGGAAGCAACGGTAGTGAACCTCTTTGTGTGTCACGGGGTAGCCCGGCTATCATTTTTCTTGCCGGACCGACCCGCCATCGAGTACTTTCTCTCCAGACGCACCGTTAACAATACTGAGCACCCCCACCGGTCGGCAATACTGCCTCGCGTGGCTGCCAGGCTGTCTCGAAAAGAGATCATCAATCCAGGTGTTTCATGTCTTATCTGGTTCTCGCCCGAAAATATCGTCCCCAGACCTTCGCCGACGTCGTCGGCCAGGCGCCCATCGTCAAAACCCTGAGAAACAGTCTCCTGCGCCAGCGGATCGCCCATGCCATCCTCTTTTCAGGCGTACGCGGCGTTGGCAAGACCACCTTGGCCCGCATCATGGCCAAGGCTATAAATTGCAGTGAACAAAAAGAAGAGAGACCCTGCAATGTCTGCCCGTCCTGCAAGGAAATAGCCAGGGGCAGGTCACTCGATCTCCATGAAATCGACGGCGCCTCCAACCGGGGCATTCAGGAAATTCGGGAACTCAAAGAAAAGTTGCGTTTCCTGCCGACTTCGTCGAAGTACAAGATCATCATCATCGACGAAGTGCATATGCTCACCACCGAAGCCTTCAACGCGCTCCTGAAAACACTTGAAGAGCCGCCCGCACATGTCTATTTCATGTTCGCCACCACTGAATTGCATAAAATCCCAATCACCATCCTCTCCCGCTGTCAGCGTTACGAACTCAAGCGTGTTGCCGCAACCGAGCTCAACGACCATTTCGGCAAAATCGCCGCCGCCGAAGAGGTGAAGATCGAGCCGGCGGCTCTCTCCCTCATTGTCCGCGAGGCTGAAGGCTCAGTCCGCGACGGCTTGAGTCTGCTCGACCAGATGTTCTCCTTCGGCGATACGGAAATAACGCATGACGACGTCATTCAGGTACTCGGCCTTACCGACCGCAACCTCCTTTTGACCATCACCGAAGCCCTTCTTGTCGGCGACCGGGCCTCCGCCCTCACTTCGCTTGAAGGCGCCTTCGACTATGGCGTCGATATCAGGCGTTTCAGCGCCGATCTGCTTGAGTGCTTTAGAACCCTGCTGCTTGTCAAGGTCGAAGGCTGCGGAGAACTGCTCGATTTGCCGCAGGAGGAGGTAGAGGCGTTTCGCAATCTCGCCGCCGACCACTCTTTTGAAACCATTCACAGCAAGCTTGGTTTGCTGATGAGGGCCACCGAGGAGTTGCGTCATGCCAGCCAGCCGCGTCTGACCCTGGAAACCGCATTTTTACGAATAATAGAGGCGGGGAGCATTGTCTCCGTCCATTCGCTGCTTGGAAAAGTTAATGAACTTCTCGCCGGAGCCCCGGGAACCGGAGAGCAGGCCGTTGAGCCTGACACCAAAAAAAAAACCCAACCTGACAGAGCCGCACAGGCGAGTGCTGAGGTAACACCACCCCCGCCGCCGCCCTCACCCCCCGAAGAACCGCCGCCCCCCGAAGAACCGCCGCCGCCGGAAGAGAGCAGTCAGCCCGAGGCCGCGAAGACATACGACACCTCCAGCGATGATGACAAACGACACAGCGCTGTTCCGACCGACGAGCCAGCACCTCTGCAGGACGAAAAACCGGGCCCCGATATAGTTCAGCACGCCCACACCCGTGACGTACGCAAGGACTGGATACCCTTTACTGATTACGTCAAAGAGCGCAAGGTGTGGATGGCTCAGGACCTGCAGCGGGCCGACAGCGTCAAGGAAAAGGAAGGGGAGTTGCATCTTCACTACAGCGACCCCATCACCTGCACCCTCCTGAGAACCAAGGAGAACCGCAAACTGCTTACCGAATTCGTCCTTGATTTTTTTCAAAAAGACCTCACAGTACGCTTTAAGGTTCCTGAAGCAGGGGCCAACGGCGAGGATGACGACGATACCGAAAGCCCCCACCGGCAAAGACAACAGCTTGCCCGGGATCCACTGGTGCAGATGGCCGTGGAGATATTCAACGGTCAGCTCGGCGACATCCGTATAGGCCCACGAAGCAGATAACAGCAACAATCTCATCAAAAAAGAGTGGTTATGGACTTAAACAGCATAATGCAGCAGGCCCAGCAAATGCAGGCCAAGATGGCGGAAATACAAGAACAGCTGGCCAACAAAACCATCACCGGCAGCGCCGGCGGCGGTATGGTCAATGTCACGGTCAACGGACGCGGAGAAGTACTCTCGGTTGCCATCGAGGAGGCCCTGGTCTCCACCGATGAAAAAGAAATGCTCCAGGACCTCATCGTCGCCGCCACCAACGACGGGATAACCAAAGCCAAAGAACTTGGCAAAGAGGAAATGAAGCAGCTCACCGGCGGACTGAACATACCCGGCCTCTCCAACATGTTCTAAGCGAGTGCATCCCATGCAAATAGTGCCTCCCGCCCTTGATAGACTAATCGAAAGCTTCGCCTCCCTTCCCGGCATCGGCAAAAAGACCGCCAGCAGACTGGCCATGCACGTGCTCAGAAGGTCTCCGGGCGAGGCCCGGGAGCTGTCTGCAGCCCTTGCCGAACTCCATGGATCCATACGGCTTTGCTCCAGCTGTTTCGTCTTCTCCGAATACGACCCCTGCGTCATCTGCGGTGATGCCCGCAGATCAGCTGAACTCATCTGCGTCGTCGAACAGCCCAGCGATCTTATAGCCATCGAGAAAACAGGCATATATCGCGGCCACTATCACATTCTGCACGGCGTCCTCTCCCCCATCGACGGCATAGGCCCTGAAGAGATCAAGACACGGGAGCTCCTGGCCAGGGCCGAAAACGGTGTGGTCAAAGAGGTGCTCATCGCCACCAGCTCCACGGTGCCTGGCGAGGCCACCGCCTCCTATCTCATCGATCAGCTGCAGAAAAAGGGTATAAATGTCACGCGTCTGGCCTGCGGCATTCCCATGGGTATGGATATTAAATACGCCGATAAGCATACCCTGGCCAAGGCCATCGAGGGTCGACTTGCCGCCCTCTGAAATCAATGCTATCATTTTAGACACCAACCATTATTTTCGCTTGACACGGAGTGCAAATGCTGGTATTTGAAACAGGTTTATGCAACACTCCCTCAGCGCTGTCGCAACCGGGGGACAGTTCAGATACGCAGGCGCGTAGCTCAGTGGGAGAGCGCCACCTTGACGTGGTGGATGTCGGCGGTTCAATCCCGCCCGCGCCTACCAAGATAAAAGGCTGAAGGAATTGTTCTCCGATATGGAGGACAACACTTTGGCCTTTGTTTTTATAGAGTGACCATGACAGAAATTACGGTATCAATACAAGACGGAGAGAAGCGACAGTTTCCGGCGAAGACCCTGCTCAGGGACGCCCTTGCTGAGTTGCTGTCCAACAAGCAGAGGAAACAGGTGGTCGGCGCCTTCACCGGCTCGGACACCGTCGATCTGCACACTCCGCTGACCGAAGATACCGCCCTTGTGCCGATCACCAAGGATTCTGAAAAAGGCCTCGAAATCCTGCGTCATTCGACGGCCCATGTCATGGCCAAGGCCGTGCGGGATCTTTTCGGCACAGACATCAAGATCGCCATAGGTCCCTCCATCGAAAACGGCTTCTACTATGATTTTCTCCGTAGCGAACCCTTCAGTCCCGAAGACTTCGATGCCATCGAAAACCGGATGACGGAAATCATCCGCAGCAGAGCCGAATTCAAGCGCAGCCAGGTCCCGGCACAGGAGGCAAAGGACATTTTTGCCGCAGAGGACGAGAAATATAAGCTGGAGCTGCTCGAAGACCTTGGCGACGAGAAAATATCACTCTACCAGCTCGACGATTTCGTCGATCTTTGTCGCGGCCCTCATCTGCCCGACACTACCCATATTCAGGCATTCAAACTGCTGAGGGTGGCCGGAGCCTACTGGCGCGGAGATGAAAAAAACGATGTTTTGCAGAGAATTTACGGAACCGCCTTTTATGACAAAAAGGCCCTGAAGAAGCATCTCAATGCCCTGGAGGAGGCCAAGAAGCGTGATCACCGCAAACTCGGCAAGGAGCTTGAGCTCTTCACTATTCAGGATCAGATAGGCCCAGGCCTTATCCTCTGGCAGCCCAAGGGCGCGCAGCTGCGCCGCCTCATTGAAGACTACTGGAAAGAGGAGCACTACCGACACGGCTATGAGCTTCTCTACACGCCTCATATCGCCAGACAGGACCTGTGGAAGACCTCGGGACACCTTGATTTCTATGCAGAGAACATGTACTCCTCCATGGATATCGATGAGGTACAATACCAGCTCAAGCCCATGAACTGCCCCTTCCATATCGGCGTCTACAACTCACGCAAACGCAGCTACCGGGAGTTTCCCCTGCGCTGGGCCGAACTCGGAACCGTCTACCGCTACGAACGGGCCGGCGCTCTGCACGGACTGCTGCGGGTCCGCGGTTTCACTCAGGACGACGCCCATATCTTCTGCAGGCCGGATCAGCTCGAAGAGGAAATATTCAACATACTCGACCTCAACCTTCATATCCTCAAGACCTTCGGCTTCAGCGAGTATGACATCTACCTCTCGACCAGGCCGGAAAAATTCGTTGGCAGCGATCACAACTGGGAGGAGGCCACCGAAGCGCTGAAACAGGCCCTGGAGAAAAAGGGCTTGACCTATCTGATAGATCCCGGTGAGGGCGTTTTCTACGGTCCGAAAATCGACATCAAGATCAAGGACCAGCTGGGCAGATCCTGGCAGTGCTCTACCATCCAGGTCGACTTCAACCTGCCGGACAGATTCGAAATGAACTATGTCGGCTCCGACAACGCCGAACACCAGCCCATTATGATCCACCGGGCACTCATGGGCTCTCTCGAACGTTTCATCGGTGTGCTGATTGAACATTATGCCGGCGTGTTTCCTCTGTGGTTCGCCCCCATACAGGCACGGTTGCTCAATATAACCGACGATCAGGCGGAATATGGCCGAAACGTTTTTGACAAACTGCGGCACGCCGGAATCCGTGTTGAAAAAGATTTGCGTAATGAGAAATTGAACTATAAGATACGGGAAGCCCAGCTTGCTAAAATCCCCTATATGCTCATAGTTGGTGATAAGGAAAGAGACGATGGCACGGTAACCGTACGCCTGCGGGACGGCAAAAACCTGCCGGCGATGCCGGTGGCCGAGTTCATCGACATGGTTAACAAGGAGTGTCTTGAGGTCCGCGGTATCTAGGACCGGCAGTGTAACCCTGCTGCCTGCAAGAAGACACATTTGATTAAGTTCGTAGAAGAGGAGGAATCGATATTAACAGACGAGGTAAACAAGCTCCAGTCCAGAGAGAAGAGAAAGCGGTCATCAACGAAAAAATTCGCCATGAAAGAGTCAGACTTATAGGCTCGGACGGTGAACAGTTGGGGATCTTCACATCCAAGGATGCTCTGGCAAAGGCTAACGAAGAAGGACTTGACCTGGTGGAGGTTTCGGCTAACGCCAATCCCGCTGTTTGCCGAATCATGAACTACGACAAGTTCCGCTACGAACAGAAGAAAAAGCAGCAGGAAGCCAAGAAAAAACAGACGACCGTCGAAACCAAGGAAATCAAGTTTCGTCCAAAAACCGAGGAACATGATCTCAATTTCAAGATCAAAAATATCAAAAAATTCCTCGGCCAGAAGAATAAGGTAAAAATTACCATGCGTTTCCGGGGCCGTGAGATTGTCTATTCGCAGTCTGTGGGCATGGAAGCCATGCAGAAAATCGCCGAGGCCCTCGAGGATGAGGCGACCATTCTCCAGCCGCCAAAAATGGAGGGCAGGCAGATGGTCATGTTCGTCGGCCCGAAAACCTGATAATGCCAGAAAATAAGCTGTCGGCAACAGGCCCCCAACAGCGCTGGAAGGATGTATAAAGGAGTGCAGTCATGCCAAAGATGAAAACCAACAGAGGCGCCGCCAAGCGCTTCAAAGCAACCGGGTCCGGAAAGATCAAGCGCAGCAGAGCGTACACCAGTCATATTCTCACCAAGAAATCGACGAAGCGCAAGCGCAACCTGCGACAGGCCGGTCTGGTAGATGATACCAACGTCAAGTCAATCAGGAAAATTCTTCCCTATCTCTAGAACCTGTCGTTTCGCGTCGTCAACAGCGACCGGATCTGACCATAAGGTACGGTACCCCTTAAGAAGCGTCCCGGATCATCAAAGGAGTTACCTACATGTCACGTGTTACCAGGGGCTTTAAAGCCCGCCGACGAAGAAACCGAGTATTAAAGCTTGCCAAGGGCTACCGTGGTGCCCGCAGCAGGCTCTACAGAACCGCCACCGAGGCGGTGGACCGCGGTCTCGCCTATGCCTACAGGGATCGACGCGCCAAAAAGCGCGATTTCCGCCGGCTGTGGATTGCGCGCATAAACGCCGGTGCCCGGATGAACGGTATAAACTACAGCCAGTTTATCGGTGGCCTGAAAAAAGCCGGGGTCGAACTCGACCGTAAGGTGCTCGCCAACATGGCCGTACTGGATCCGACCGCTTTTTCCGAAGTTGTGAAAGTGGCGGCCAAGGCCAACGGCTGACAGTCCCACCGTACATCTTTGTATTCGTTCATGCCGGTTATGATTGCGTATCGTAACCGGCATGCTGTTTCTTTGCCTCCCTTCTTTCTAAGTAGGGAGGAGGGATAATTAAAACGATCAACGCGGGATAAATAGATAAAAATTATTTTCTTTCATTTAGGCTTTATTTTTTTTATTCTAA
>CAKZOA010000212.1 GCA_937132035.1 uncultured Desulfobulbaceae bacterium
TGAGTGAGCCGCCGTAATATGCAAACGATTGACCCATCATATTCTCAGGAACAGTCCCCTATGAGCACACCGCAGCAGAAAAAGGTCCTTTTTGTACATCCCCTGGGATACAGCGCTAAAAAAGCGGCAGGCGATATATCACGCATGGCCAATATCATGCCTCCCCTCGGCCTTGCCAGCATTGCAGCCTATCTCGAAAAGCACGATATTGGCTGTGACATCATCGACTGTTTCGCCCACCCCGAATCCGACCGCCTGATCACGGACTATCTGCGGACTCACAAACCGGCCTCCATTGCCTTTTCCTGTACGACCTCCAGCTTTTTCGACGGAGTTCGCATCGCCCGGTTAGCCAAGCGCACAGACCCCGCAGTTACAATCATATTCGGCGGCGTACACGTCTCTGCCGTTAAAGAGGAAGCTCTGCGCAACTATGAAATCATCGACTTCGTCATCGTCGGCGAAGGCGAGGAAACCCTGCGGCAGCTGCTCTGCGGCGATTACCACAGTTACGCCGAGGTGGAAAGCCTGGTCTACCGGCGTGCCGACGGCTCGGTCGTCTTCACCGGACACCGTAAAAAGCTCGTCGACCTCGATACACTCCCCTTTCCTGCCTATGAAAAACTGACCGGCTATCCGCAGGCCTACACGCTGCCTATCTTCAATTACCCCCGCGCACCCAACGCCAGCTGTATTTCCAGTAGAGGTTGTCCCTATTCCTGCAGTTATTGCGACCGTTCGGTCTTCAGGCGCAGCTTTCGCTATAACTCAGCCGAGTATCTTCATGAGCATCTCCGCTACCTGCACCACCGCTTCGGCATCCGTCATATCAACTTCTATGACGATCAGTTCACCTTCAACCGCCAGCGGGTAGCCGACTTCGCCGCCCTGATGGCCAGAGAACCCCTGAACATGACCTTCAACTGCGCCGCCCGGGCCGAGCATCTCGATGCCGAACTGCTTGATCTTATGAAAGGCGCCGGCTGCTGGATGATCAGCCTTGGCATCGAAACCGGAGACCCCGACCTTCTCGCCAGACATCGTCAGAATCCCGATCTCGAAATGATGCGGCACAAAATCGAGTGTATCAAAAAGGCGGGTATCCGTGTCAAGGGTTTGCTGATGATGGGTCTTCCCGGCGAAACGGAACACAGCATTCGCACCAGCCAGAAGTATGTCTATTCACTGCCCATAGATGACTTCAACCTGGCAAAATTCACCCCCTTTCCGGGATCGCCGGTATACACGAGCATAAAAACAAGCGATGGAGATCTTGGAACCTTTGACGAAGACTGGGAAAAAATGGATTGCATGCAGTTTCTTTTCATCCCCAGAGCTCTGGAAAAAGATCAGCTCGAGCAGCTTTTCATCGATTTCTACAAACAGCACTTCAAACGCCCCCGGGTGCTGTGGGGCTACATATCCATGATCTGGAAATCGCCGGACAGCTGGCTGCGCTTTGTCAGGAATCTTCCGGGTTTCCTCAATTTCATGCGAACCAACAAAAGGATGTAGAGAAGGAAGCCATTCTTCTTCCCGATACCCCCTGAAACTGAGCCCAGCGAATTATCGGAAGACAGGGGGCGCTTTTCACGGGGGTCTGCAGCCTGGACGGCTGCAGTCGAGTCGCCAGGGATGAGTTCATGGCCTACCTGGAAAAGAGTATCCCTGTCTCAGGCCGAGTTGCTGAGAACAAGGGGTAATCAAATTTTTCTTTGCATAAGCGGGTAAAAACGCTATGCTGTAGCTTCTCAGCTGTCCGCCAGCGGATTACAGCAATCCGGCGCCGGCCGGTCCTTTCCAAGAATACTGCCCATGTCCGCCGTACATTTTATAGAGCTTGAAAACATACGCTACCATTTTCCCGCTGACGCCAGACCGATTCTGCATAACATCAACTTCGCCATCGACCGACAGACCGTCGGACTTATCGGCCCCAACGGCAGCGGTAAAACGACGTTGTTCCACATTATCATGGGCCTTCTCAAGCCGACGGAGGGAAAAGTTTTCTTCAAAGGAGAGGTGATCTCTGGCTCAGATCAGTTCAAAACACTGCGGCGGGAAGTGGGGTTTCTCTTCCAAAGCTCCGATGACCAGCTCTTCTCACCCACCGTCATCGAAGATGTGGCCTTCGGCCCACTCAATCTCGGTCACACGGAAGAAGAGGCTCGGCAGATAGCCACTGCTGTCCTCGACAAGGTCGGTCTCAAAGGCTTTGAAAACAGGATTACCCATAAACTTTCGGGCGGAGAAAAAAAACTTGTCGCCCTGGCCACCATTCTTTCCATGGACCCAAAGCTGCTGCTGCTTGACGAACCTACCAACAATCTCGACCCGGAAACTCAATCGCGGCTGGTGGCAATACTGGATGATCTCAACCTGCCCTACATCATTATTTCCCATGACTGGGATTTTCTCGCCAAAACCACTGCAGAACTGTATACCCTGGACAATGGGCACCTTGTGAAGTGTCGGGAGGGCCACATTCATGAACACCGCCACATCCATCCCTACGGCAACCGGCCGCACCATCACAAGGAAGCCGGTCCGTGAAGGAAATTGCCTGCTTTATCACCTCCCACGGCTTTGGTCATGCCACACGAACTGCAGCCGTCATCGAGGCGCTGAGCCGGCAACAGCGCTTCATCCCCCGTATTTTTGCAAGCACCGGCGAGCCTCTTTTCCACCCGACACTCAAAAAATACATCTACCATCACCGATTGACCGACATCGGTTTCTGTCAGAAAGACAGTTTCCATATCGATTGGCAAAAAACCGCGACAGAACTGGAGTCGCTACTCCCTTACCGCGAAGCCACCATCAGCGATTTGGTCCGGATGTGCCACAACTGTTGCTGTGTTCTCTGCGATATCAGTGCTCTGGGAATCGTCGTTGCCGCTCGTCTCGGCATCCCTTCGGTCCTCATTGAAAACTTCACCTGGGACTGGTTCTACTCCGCCCAGCAGGACCCACACCGCCGGCTTGAGAGTTTTGGCCAATACCTCAAGAGTATATATCGGTTGGCCGACATCCATATCCAGACGCAGCCGGTATGCTCGCCCAGCAACGTCGATCTCAGCTGCGCTCCCATTTACCGCAGAGCGCGGACCCCGGTGGAAAAGGTGCGACAAGATCTACCGGGTGCCGACCGCAAACGAGTTCTCATAACCATGGGAGGACTCGGATTTTCCCCCGATTTCCTTGCAGAGATGCATGCACTGCCGGAGTATTTTTTCCTGATCGCCGGACAACCGCAGCAATATCAGCCCTGTGAAAATGTGCTGATGCTGGCACAATCAGACAGCTTCTACCATCCCGACCTTATCGGCGGCGTCGATATTGTCGTCTTCAAAAGCGGCTATTCCACCCTGGCCGAATGCCGGCAGGCTGGTACGGCGTCGATCTGCATCCAGAGACAGGGATTTGCCGAGTCGCCGGTGCTCGAACACTACGCGCAAAAGCATCTCGGCAGCCACATCCTCTCCGAGGAAGACTTCGTCTCTGGCAGGTGGCTCCGTACCCTCCCCCAGCTGAGTCTGCAGGCGCCCGCTGCCGCCACAGTCAACGGAGCCGACCAGGTTGCCGACTATCTCCTGCAGCGCCCGGACCTCTGGGGCGGGCGACACTGAAAACGAGAAAACCTCACCCTGACGCTTACGGATTGGATACGCTGATGTGGGGATGTTGGGGGTACCCGGATTTCATACATTCTTGAAATCAGATATCGATAGAATCGATATCTTTCTCATCACCGACTACCTCCCAGGCTTCATCAACGAAGTCGGTGTCGGTTATATTGCTGATATCCATCTTCACATATTTTCCCGTGGCAGTGATGGCGGCAGTACCGTCGGAGAGGAGGATTTCACCGCTACCTTCGAAGGCCCTCGACCGGTCTCTGGTTATGCGGGCGACAACACGGATCTGATCGCCCAGGGGGATCGGTTTTCTCAGGCGCATAGAAAAATCAATGGTGACCCCCCAGACGGTGCCGCCGGAGGGTATCATCACCGCCCGACCGATGGTTTCGTCGAGTATGGCGGCGGCCAGACCTCCGTGCAGTCTTCCCGGATAGCCCTGATGCTCGACGGTGGGGGTAAAAAGCGCCAGCAGTTCGCCATTCTCCAGTTCATAGAAGCGGCTTTTGAGGCCGAAATCATTGCTCAGGCCACAGACAAAACACATTTTCGAATTAGGCTGTTTCTGTTTTACGGCGCGTTCCATTCCTTTTCCTTTTTATCAAGAGGTGGTTTCTTCTCTCACCGAATGTATAACAAGAGGCCGCATCCTTCAACGTCTTTATTTGATTGATATTGCACACATTGCTCTTGAAAAAAACATCCCCGGAAACCGGGCCGATCATCTTTTTTTTTCGAAGGATTCCTGCTCTTGACAGTCCCGAAGCGCCATGCTATTGCTTCATCTTTCATTCACCCTGGAGGGCGTGGCCCAGGCCCAAATACATATTATATGAGAAATGGACGACAAACCGCATTATATCTTACAATAATGCAACCTGAGTCCCCCTGAAACTCAGCTTATCCGGTTCCGGCGAGACAGGGGGCTCTTATCGCCATGAAGACCACATCAACTCATGATACTATTCGGGGAAGTTGAGCTGTCACGACGGCGAGCCCAAGGCTATAAAACCGACAGATACCTTTAAGTGAGACACCATGATACGAGACCTTGCCTTGGCGGCAAAAGCCGCCTGTAGCAGCGATGACCAGGAAAGTCTGGTTCCCATCGTCCACACATTGAAAAAGATGGCCGAGTTGGCCGGTAAATCCGGCCTGTTGTCATTGGAAAACGAGCTCGCCTCAATCAGCGATCCCTTTTTCAACCTCGGCTTACAATTGATTATCGACAAAGTAGAACCTGAGAACATGGCCGACATACTCGATGCCGATATATACTATAACGAATCCAACGGCAGGGAACTGCTGAAGAAAATTATCATACGTGAAGGCCTCCTGCGAATTCAGGCAGGTGACACGCCCCGTAATGTCCTTATCTGCACCAAGGTTTTTTTAGGTAAGGTGGGCTCGGAAACCTGGAAGGGGTGAGGGGCTCTGCGCGCCGAATTTCGGGATTACCTCCTGTTGAGATTGCACTGCCGGCAATAATCGAGCGCATTTTCCAGATTGTTGAAAAAATGCTGGGCCTCGCGGTTGTCGGAGTCCCTTTCGAGAATCTCTTCATAGAGAGCAAAGAGCCTGGTCATAACATGGAAGGACTCATCTTCTTCGAGGTCCCCGAGTCTGTCCCACAGGAGGTTCGAACTCGCCATATCTGTCTCCTTGTGCATAGAAAAACCCTCACTCTGTTCACGGCCTCAGGTTTTTCCCCATAAAAAAAACGGGAAAGAGGGGAACCCGGCAAGCGAGGTCCCGGTGTCGAAACCCACCGTGCTTGCTACCGCCAGGGTAGCGGCGGCGGCCCCTTAACCACCATTTCGGCAATCGTCAGCCTCACCTTGGGATAGAGGTGTCTCCGGTTGTTGAGAAACTCCTTTTCCAGACGCGCCAGCTCCTGCAGCATAGAGGTACGTTCCATTGGTGACGCCCTGTCCCCGCGGGCCACCTTCTCCTGGCTGCGAAAGCAGCCGGGAAACTCCAATTTTCTACCATCAGGTCTCACCAGCACGGCAGGTACACCGTGAGTTCTGCAGACCATCAGCCGATGCTTATATACAATACAGAGCCCTTCCTCGTTGAGGGGGCACATGATCTGCGGCCTGTTGTCGCGGCCAAGGGCCTTTTCCGCCGCCACTACATAGTCTCGCGCCCTTTGAAAAACTTCTTCCTGTCGGTGCTTTTCCAGTTCTTTGATGCCGCACCAGAGGTAGCTCCACTCTATATAGGTATGGTGAAGAAAGTAGGAATCGCAGCAGTTGTCCGGACACCCTCTGCAGCTTAGCTGCAGCTCGTCTGCCACCTCATCGTAGCTCGCCTCCATACGGGTGTAGAGTTCTTCCATCTGTTGTGCCAAGGGAGGTGCGAGAATGTAGTCCGTCATCTGCTGTGCTCCTGAAAATTCTGCACCTGGTAGAGAAGAATATCCGCCTCACCTTCTTCCCAGAAGTTGCTCGCGAGGCCCGCCTTGAGACAGAGATGGCCGAGAAACTGTCCAACATCGGGCAACTGTTCCCATACCTGGGGGAGAAAGGTGGCCGAATTCCTGCCGTACCGCAGTATTACTCCGTCTATGCCGGGACGCAGTTTGGCTGCGAGATCATCGCCATCTTTATATTCAAGAGGTACTGCCGGGGTGAGAACAGAGACTGATATGTTGATTTTCTCGTATTCGGCTGGTGTAAGTGCCGCAAAGCGATAGTCGTGAAAGGCGGCATTAACCGCGTTGTCGCGAACACTGTCAACGATCGGCCCCACTGGTTCGATATTGCCGATACATCCACGGAGCTGGTTGTCGAGCTTGAGGGTGACGAAAGTCCCCCCTCTGGCCTGCAGCGCCTCGTCAACAGCTACAGGCTTTTCTTCGTTCATACCTAATCTTGCGGCAATTTCGGCCCTGGCCAGACATACCAGCTCAGCGCCCTGCTTCTGCGTCAGGCTATCCATGATCATCTACTCCTCAGCGCTCCATTCAACGCCCAGCATCAAACAGTTGATACCACTGCCGATGCCCAACAGCGCTCCCTTACTGCCGGGACGAAAGGTTCCGTTTTCCGTGGCCATGGCCATGGTCACCGGTGCAGAAACGGATCCGACATTTCCCAAATTCTCTAAGGTTTCAAAATTTTTGTCGGTATCCAGCTGCAGCGTGTCAAAAAGAAGCTTGGCATGGGCGGAACCGACCTGATGACAAAAAAACAGATCTATATCCTCCGCCGACCAACCAGGCCGGGAGGAGAACTGCTTCCAGGTGGTCTCCGCTGTCTCCACCCCCCGGCGCAGGAGCTCTTCTGAGTTGGTTTCCATAAGTGTTCCCTTTCTGCTGGCCTGACCACCGTGACACAGATTGGCATAGCGGGTGTTGGCGCGCCAGGCCCCATGCACCAGTCTGATCTCGCCTGCTCTCCGCAGAGCCCTGGTCATATATAACGCCATGGAACCAGAACCTATGGTCAACGAGGCGAAAGCGGGTTTGATACTCTTGCGGCTGAGGCTTTCATCGGCCAGCAGCGAGGCCAGTGTCGATTCGATCAGCTCTTCTGCTGTTTCGCCGGAGACGACCAGTCCGTTGTTGACCTGGCCCAACTCGATCATATTGGCTAACATAACCATACCGTCGAGAAAACCAAGGCAGGCATTAGAAATATCAAAAATCAAACAGCTTGAGGACAATCCGAGAAGTTCATGGACAAAAGAAGCGGTAGCCGGCTCCATCATATCCCTGCTCACCGAAGTGAAAATCAGACACTCGATGGATGACGGGGCGATATCGCCTTTCTCCAGTACCTTTCTGCCGGCGCTGGCCGCTGCCTGGCTCGGTTTTGTTCCTCTCTCCCACAGGCGCCTTTCACGGATACCGCTCATCAGCTCCAGTCTTCCCTGGGGAAGCTTGAGCCGATCGTAGACGGGAGCGAGTTTTTTCTCGATATCCTCAGAAGTGAGAATCCTGGGCGGAAGGGCGTAGCCGAAGGTGTGGAGACAGACGCTGGTATAGTGAATCATGACGTAAATGGTTTGGTGATGATGAGAAGCGGAAAAATCGCCAAGGGAAAAACTACGGTTCATATAATTGCAGGGGAGAATTATACGCAGAGCATAGGGAAGAAACAAGGCTTTTCCACGACGGCGGCCTCCGAACCGTACCCGTCTGCTAACCCGGTCCGCGGACGTGAAAAACCTCTCCTATCTCTCAAAAATCACGAGATCATAGCCATCCTGGTTTTCAGTTCCGTGGCCATATCGCTGCGGCTGTAAAAACCATCGAAGCCACTGCCGCTGTAATGTCTGTATTCCTCTTCACCTTCAAAACCAACGCCAAGAATAGTCGCCCGGCAGCCGGAAAACTTCTCCAGCTTGCGTATGGTTTCCACGGCTTCCAGGCCGTCGTCTTTCGGCAGAGAGGAATCGACGACGATCATGTCGAAGTGGGCCAGAGATGCCTCATACATCGCCATCTGGCCGTTTTTGGCGATAATAACAGCCCAGCCACCAGCCACCAGCGGTTGGAGTATCTCATGCTGGTTGGCGGGATCGGTGGCCACCACCAGTGCCTTCTTGGTCATATATCGCGCCAGCATCTCGACGAGCTGATCCCTGTCCAGCGGTTTGGGGAGGTAGTCATCCATCCCCGCCTGCAAACATCGCTCTCGATCTCCGTGCATGGCGTGAGCGGTCAGGGCTATTATCGGTGTGTTCCTGCCCTTTTTCCGCTCTTTTTTGCGGATCTCCAGGGTGGCTTCGATACCGTCCATGAGGGGCATCTGTACATCCATGAGTATGGCCTTGAAGCTTTCTCTGTCAAGTGTCTCCACCGCTTGCCGGCCATTGCCGACGACCACAACCTCAAGCCCGTACTGTTCGAGAAAGGCTTTGGTTATCGCCGCGTTAATCTCTTCATCTTCCGCCAGAAGCACCCTTGCCCCTCGCAGCACCATGCTGCGGTCCTGGACCTGGCCATCTATATCGGCGGGAAGCTCGCCCATGTACATCTCCGCAGGATTGGCCACAGGCCAGGTAAACCAGAAGGTTGACCCATGGCCCCTGGTGCTTTCGACCCCAATTTCGCCTCCAAAGAGTTCAACCAGTCTGGCGGCGACAACCAGGCTCAATCCTCCTTCACTGTATTTTTCATCGCTGCCGGCGATTTCCAGAGGCGCGGGAATCATGAACAGCGAACGCTGCAGGTCTTCATCTATGCCCTCACCGGTGTCTTCGACCGAGAATTTGAGGAGCAGCCGGCCCTTTTCATCGAAGCCGCTCTTTTCCACGCGCAGGGATACCTCTCCGCTTTCGGTATATTCTATGGCGTTGCTGAGTATGGTGTTGAGCACCTGACGTATTCTCGCCGGGTCGCTGTTGAGGTAGTTGGGAATGCCCCGGCCGAAACCGGCGGAAAAAGTCAGCTCCGTGTGCTTACAGGTAAGTTCGGCAATATAGAGGTCATACTCCAGCTCTTCATAGAGATCGAAATTGACCATGTCGCGACGCAGTTTGCCTTCGAGCAGTTCGGAGTAGTCGATAATATCGCTGATGACGCCGAAAAGCCGGTCGGCGGAGGCGTTGATCATCTCCAGATAGTTGCGCTGGTCCTCGGTCAGGTCGGTATCGAGGACCAGATCGGTCATGCCGAGAATGGCATCCATCGGCGTCAGGATCTCATGGCTTATTCTCGACCAGAGCCTGCTTTTGGTCAAAGCATCGCCGGGGGCGGCCTGGCCATTTTTTTCCGAAACCGTCATATCCCCGCCACGAAACGACAACACCTCTTCCAGCTGTCTGTTTTTGTTCTGTTCCTTCTGCAGTTGCTGTTTCAGGCGAGCGACTTCACGTTCGAGTTCTTCGCGTTTTTTTGTCATGACCGTTGTTCCGTCGTCTAGTTTAATTTTAGCTTCTCTTTTACCTCCGTAGCCTTCTCGACCGGCAGCTCTCTTTTTTCCCCGGAGAAACGCCGCCTCTCTAATCTTGAAAGCGCTCGCGAATTGCCAGCCATTCTTCCTCTTTATCGAGAAAGGAGTCTACCATTTTTGGATCCAGGTGTTCTCCTTTTTCCTCGATTATGATTCGCTTGGCTTTCTCGTGGGAGAAGGCCTTCTTATAACATCTCTCGCTGGTCATTGCATCATACATGTCCGCCAGGGCAACTATGCGGGCCACCAGAGGAATATCCTCCCCTTTCAAACCCGCTGGATAGCCGTTGCCGTTGTAGCGCTCATGGTGATACATTGCTGCCTCGTAGGCAACCTTGAGATAGGGCGAACGGCTTTTCGTATAGATATCCTTGAGCAGTTGTCCGCCGATGCTGGCATGGTTCTTCATTATCTCAAACTCTTCGCTGGTCAACTTTCCCGGCTTGTGGAGAATGGAGTCGGGAATGGCGACCTTGCCGATATCGTGCAGCGGGCTGACGCGGGCAAACTCTTCAGCCAGCTGGGTTGAGATCTTCAGGTGCGGATATTTCATCCCCAGATCCCGTCCCAGGGTTCGGGTATAAAAAAGGACACGTTCAAGGTGATAGCCCGTCTCATCGCTCCGGTATTCCGCGAGCTTGGCCATGGACAGGATAAGCTCTTCCTGTATCTCCAGGCGAAGAAGACGTATACCACCCTCCACACGCAGCCGCAGTTCATCGGGCCTCACCGGCTTGGGTATATAGTCGTCTGCACCGAGAGACAACGCCTTTACCAGTGACTTTTTATCCTCAGAAGAGGTTAAAACGATTATATAGCGATAGCGAAGGTCGCTCTCCCGCACTTTGCTTATAAGATCGAAGCCATGCATCACCGGCATATCCAGGTCGGTGATCACCAGCCGTATTTCCGGCTCTTTCTCGAGTACCCGGAAAGCTTCCTCGCCGTTACCCGCCTCGATAACGGCAAAGTCACCCCGCTCAAGACACATGTTCAACAGCGTTCTCTGCGCAGGGTCATCGTCCACCAGCAGTATTCTGTGTTGTACTCCCATTCCACCAACCATAAGCTTTCAGTTTCTTTTTTTACCGATCACTGACGTTGAGTATCTCTTCCACACCCAGACGAATTGTCGCCACGATCTTTTTGTAATCCCTGTCTTGACCTTCAGCAGCAGAGTCCTCAATCTTTCTGGCTAAATCCGCCCAGCCATCCTCCCCCATATTAAGCAACACACCCTTAAGACCATGCCCAAAGCGGGCAATTTGGGGAAGATCCCCCCCGTTGCCGACGACATCCTCCAGTGCCGACAAAAAGGTTTCAAGCGATCGTGCCGAACTCTTCAACAGTATATCTATCTGATCTTTAGAAAGGCTGTATGCCTCCTGGAAGTGATTTCGTACTCTGACCCTGCTCACCTTCGACGGTATGGCCTGCTCCGTTTTCATTGCCACCTCTCTGATCTGGATACATCGTACACAAACCCGGCCGGCTGAACATTCAGCCATGCCAATCGCTGTCCCGGAGCTGGCTTTATCCACCTCATGTCTACAAATCGGTTTTTATACTATACACTATCTCAGCTCAAGGAAAACCCCTAACCCCGATGGCTCACCCCTCTTTCTGGAACTTCCAGCAGCGATGCACAGGCTGCCGACGACGGAAATCAAAGGGGGTGGTCTCTGATGTTATCTCCTTCACACTATAGCTCTTCGCAAGTGCCGCGTCGAATGTGAACTTTCTGCTGTTTGTGGAAAAAAAGAGGGTGCCCCCTTCCTCCAGCAGGCGCATGGCGCCGTCTATCAACGGCCTATGGTGACGCTGGACATCAAAAAGAAGTCCTTTCTTTTTGGTGTTGGAAAATGTCGGAGGGTCTATGAAAACGATATCATAGCCTTTACGTGCTTTACCGACAAAGTCCATACAATCCTGTACCACCGTTTCATGCCGGGAAGAGGAGAAGCCGTTCAGAGCGAGATTGTTACACGTCCAGTCAAGATAGTTGCGGGACAGATCAACCGTCGTCGTCAGCTCAGCACCACCCTGAGCGGCATGAACCGTGGCCGTACCGGTGTAACCGAAAAGATTAAGAAAACGTTTTCCCGCCGCCATTCGGCCAATCTCAAGCCGCAGGGGCCTGTGGTCGAGAAAGAGACCGGTGTCAACATAGTTGTCGAAATTCACCAGGAACCAGCATTTTTTTTCCCGGACCTGATGGAAGCGACTCTTCACCTCTTTTCTCCGGTACTGATCAGATCCTCTCTGGCGACTACGCCTTTTGACATGGACCCTGTCGCGGCCGATATCGAAAATCTCCCGCACACAGTGTAACACCGTCGAAAACCTTTTTCGGGCCAGCGACGGATCAATGGACGGCGGCGGCGCATATTCCTGGACGAGAACCCATCTGTCATAGATGTCGATACTGACATTATAATCGGGCAAATCCCTGTCGTAGACCCGAAAACACCAGATGTCTTCTTTTTCCGCCCAGGAAAGCAGTTTATCGAGGTTTTTCTGCAGGCGGTTGGCGAAATCCACGCCTGTCTCCAGGGATGACGGTGTTCTGTTTGCCCAGGGGCGACGGGTCCCTGGTTCCGCCACAATCGTTCCCACCTGCAGGCGGCACGCTATCGGACCGTTGTAGAGCTTATAGCTGCGCTCGGTCTCAATACCGAACCTGTCGGCAATATCGGGGTCGGAGAGGAAAAGACCGGTTTTCCAGCCCTCGAACCGGCTGCGAAGAATATGGCCAACGCCGCTGTAGAGAAAACGTACCTGCTCTTTTTCCGACAACCTCTCACCATAGGGCAGGTTCGTCACCACCATGCCTTCTTGTGCCGGAGACCCCAGGTGGCCTATCTCACGGCATTTGATCTCTATTTTGTCTTCCAGGCCGGCATTGGTTATGTTGTCTCGGGCTACCGCCACCATGAGCGGGTCGCTATCGTAACCGACAAGGCGCGGCCATCGTTTCTCAAGCCTTTTTTCTTCCCTGGCGACGGCGTCCGTCACAAGTTCCTGCCATAATTCCTTATTGTGGCCCAGCCAGCCGCTGAAACCATAATATTTACGCGACAGGCCCGGAGCCGAATCGCCCCAGATCAGCGCTGCCTCTATGAGCAGAGTTCCGGAGCCGCACATGGGATCAACAAGGGCGCTATGGCAGGATACGTCTTTATTCCAGCCGCTCAACGAAACTATGGCAGCCGCTAACGTTTCCTTCAAAGGGGCGATGCCTGCAGAACTGCGATATCCTCTCCTGTGGAGACTGTCACCGCTGAGATCGACAGAAAGGGTGGCTGTCTCCTTCTCCAGGTGGAGATGCACCCGCACGTCCGGTCTGTTTTTTTCCACGTTCGGACGTTCGCCCTCTCTTTTGCGAAAGGTATCGACGATGCCGTCCTTGACCCGCAGGGAGCAGTAGTGGCTGTGACCTATTACCGCTCCCTCGCCCAGCGTCGACGACACCGCCATGGTGCTCGTGAGCCGCAAATGTTGATGCCAGTCGACTTCCAGGCAGCGACGATACAGTTCATCACCATCCCGAACCTCGAAAGCCGCAATCTGCAGCAATACCCGGGAGGCATATCGGGACCAGAGACACATGCGATAGGCCGTTTCCAGGGAACCTTTCCAGCTCACTATTCCTGGAGAAACCTCCACCGCCGATCCACCGCAGCTCAAAGCCTCTTTCCGGATCAGATCCTCGAGGCCGGCAGCGCAGGCGGCAACGCACTGTCCGGGGTGTATATCTGTCATCTCTTCTCCTTTTTGCACGGCGCTGGACTCAAAACAATCCCGCTGTATCATGAATCATTGACCATCTACAGCTCGAAAAAAAACCAGTGCCGCAGGCCGCCTCTGCTCTCCCTTACACCACACCAATCACCTTGTCTACCTTTTTGTAATGTTTCACATTTGGGGAAGGTACGGGCAGTATTTCAGAAGACCAGTCTCTCTCCAACACGGGAAAGATCCTTTTGCGTGTTTGCCTCCTTTTACAGGGGCTATCTCCAATACATTCTGTTCTGTTTCCTTTATCTGGTTGCTGATTATCCATGCGTTTCGGTCAAACGCATACCGACATAATGGTAGAGCCGGTTTAGACAAAGTCAGCTTGAACTCATCTGGAAGGGTTGGGAGAGGTCTCTTTTCTCGGGTGTCCAACTGCCTGGACGGCTGCAATGGGGCCCCAGGAATGGGTTCATGGCCTCCCGTGAAAAGATCTCTTCCAATCCGCTGCTCATTGACATTACCTGGCACACAAACACAAAACCCTACGAATTTGGATTTACACCCGTTCACACCTGGCTGCCGGGTTCAGCTCATCCATTCTCAACGGGAAGGTTGCAGCACGTTATACCAGTCGCGCCCACGACGCTTTGAAAAAGAACCCTACAGAGACGTAGATGAGTAGGTTATTACTCTTGACCTCGATAGATATATGGATAAGAATGGAGAGTGATCTTACAATCGGCGCTGCTAAGAACCAGTCCGCACTCCGGCACCGCTATCAGATTTTTTTCCGAGAACAGAGGAGAATTCATGAAGATGAAGACGGCACGCTATGGTGTACTTACAGTTTGTATACTCTCCCTCCTGTTGCTGGGAGGCGGTTGTACCAAAAAGGCCGTCGACGCTCCCAGCATGGGCCAAGAAGGCACCACACTCAACGGCGGCACCGACATCGACTATCCGACCGCCGACAGCGGCGGCTATTCCGAATCGACCATCAGCGAAACGGGAACTCTTGACGATACCGGCGCTGCCAGTGGCGGTCAGACCGGCAATCTCTCCGTCAATATGGACGATCAGGAGCGCTCGGCCGAGTATAAAAAAGAACATGGTCGCTCTTCGGTGGGGTTGAGCCCCATCTACTTCGGTTTCGATCAGGCAATCATCAGCGCCGACATGGCCGACAGGATGGCCAATAACGCCCTCTTTCTCAAGCAGATGCCTGCAGCCGACGTTGTCGTTGAAGGCAATTCGGACAAACGTGGAACCAAAGAATACAACTTGGCACTGGGTCAACGTCGAGCCATCAACGCCAAGCAGTATCTCATTGACCTGGGAATAACGCCCGGCAGGATACGGACCGTCAGTTATGGTGAAGAAAGGCCTCTTTTCCTTGGCGACGATGAATTCGCCTACGCCCAGAACAGAAGAGCCGACTTTATTCTCGAATAGCTGTAGAGGATACCTTGAATAATAGGGATTTTCGCTCAAGGTCGAGGCGTGGCAGGATCCTTTACCGGAAGCATCTGCTTAATATTCCGAGGATAATTTTTCTGACACAACGAAGAAATTGAGTGAAAAGGCCATTTTTCAAGGTGGCCTAGAGACAGTGATGCTCTTTTCTTTGTTGTCTCGGCCAGGCAGGCTGCTGGCAAACCACCGGAGACGGGGGTTATGGCGTCCCGGGAAAAAAGTATCCCCGTCCTTGAAGGAGCTACCAAGCCTTAGGGTAATCAGATTCGGAGCACCTACCGTGCCTGTCTGATACAGCCAAGGATCTTTTTAACGACATCCGGCAGTGAGAGGGCTGTGGTGTTGATAAGTATGGCGTCATCGGCTTTTTTTAACGGAGCGACGGCCCGCTGCATGTCGTTTTTATCCCTTTCCTCGATCATGGTAAGCACCTTTTCCTCATCCTCATCTCTCCCCTGCTGCCGCAATTGAAGCAGCCGCCGTTTGCAGCGCTCCCGAGCATCGGCCTCAAGAAAGAACTTATTACCGGCCTGGGGAAAAACGATGGTTCCCATATCCCTTCCTTCGGCGACTATTTTCCCGGCTTGGGCTATCTTCCGTTGCATCTCGGTGAGAAAACCGCGAACCGTGGGCAGTGCTGAAATGGTCGAGGCCCTCATGGACATCTCCGGTGTTCGCACTTCCCTGCTGACATCTTCAGCGTTGAGGACGACGCCGACGTCATCCTCTGCCGTCGCCGCTGGAAACAGGGTTATTTCTATATCTCCAAGCCGCGGACTTATCTCCTTTTCACTGTCGACGGCTATGCCCGAACGGTGAAAATAAAGGGCCACAGCCCGATACATGGCGCCGGTATCGAGATAGGTGTACATCAACTCAGAGGCCACCCGCCGGCTGACCGACGACTTGCCGACGCCCGAGGGGCCGTCTATGGTGACGATAGTTGTGGAGTTTGGCATATGAACGTACCTTGAGGATAACTGTTACCTGCGTCTGTGTACCTTTACCCGGTTTGAGCTCGTTCCAACATGTGATGAATACACAGGAGTACCTTTGAACGATAAGGTTATTACTCCCGTTTATCGAGTATTCAACATCACTCCGGGAGGGAACAGTGGCCCCTCCTGGAAACCTTCAGGCAAACGTTGGAACGCGATCTTTACCAACACTTTAGACCGGTGCAAGCCTGTTGGCAAGGCCGTTGGCTTTTTCGATATTATAGGCAATGGTCAACAGGGTATCCTCTTTGAAATGTGGTCCCTGGAGCTGAATACCTATGGGTAGACCTTTCGTACTGAAACCTCCCGGCACCGACATCCCGGGAATACCTGCCAGATTTGCCGACAGGGAAAAAATGTCGGAGAGGTACATGGCCAGTGGATCGTCGGCTTTTTCCCCCACCTTCCACGCTGGTGTCGGAGTAACCGCTGAGATGAGGGCGTCACACTGTTGAAAGGCATTTTTAAAGTCTTGGAGAATAACGGTTCGAACCTGTGAGGCTTTTTTGTAATAGGCATCGTAGTACCCCGATGACAAGGCGTAGGTACCTATGAGAATACGACGTTTGACCTCTGCCCCGAACCCTTCTGAGCGCGTCCGTTTGTACATGTCCACCAGGGTTTCCGCCTCCATTTCCCTGTAGCCGTAGACCACGCCATCATAGCGAGCCAGGTTGGAACTGGCCTCGGCCGGAGCAATGAGATAGTAAGCAGCGACGCAATAATCGGTATGGGGCAGTGAAACCTCAACTATTTGGGCACCGCAATCCTTGGCCATCGCGATGTTTTCCCTGACGACCTTTTCAACTTCTTCGTCAAGACCTTCACCGAAGTATTCTTGAGGAACGCCGATTTTCAGACCCTTCAAGCCTTCAGCTATACTGGTGCGGTAGTCTACCCGGTCGCAACGAACCGATGTGGAGTCTCGTTTGTCGTAGCCGGCAATGGTGTTCATCAGGAGTGCACAATCCTCGACGCTGCGGGTCAGAGGACCTATCTGGTCCAGGGAGGAGGCGAAGGCAACCAGACCATAGCGTGATACTCTGCCGTATGTCGGTTTCATGCCAACCACACCGCAAAGCGAGGCCGGTTGTCTGATAGACCCGCCGGTATCGGAACCAAGCGAGGCCAAACACTGCCCCGAAGCCACCGACGTTGCCGAACCACCCGAAGAGCCTCCGGCAACATATCCATCCTGCCATGGGTTTTGCGGCACCCCATAATAACAGGTTTCCGATGTCGAACCCATGGCAAACTCATCCATGGTGGTTTTGCCTATGATTATGGCACCATCCTTTTCAAGCTTTTCGATAACGGTGGCGTCGTAGGGGGGAACGAAATTCTGCAGCATTTTCGAGCCACAGGTGGTCTGTCTGTCTTTGGTACAGAGTAGATCTTTTACCGATAGAGGAATTCCCGAGAGTGGTCCACTTTCCTTCTTTCCTCGTTTTTCATCCTCCTCATCGGCTCGGGCTAGAGCCTCTTCACTGAAAACGGTGATGAAGGAATGAAGTCTGTCTTCGCTCTTTTCTATTTGCCGGAGACAACTTGTGACGAGATCTTTGCAACAGATTTCTCCTGAGGCAAGTTTTTCCAGGGACTCCGAAACGGTATAGGTATTATAATCCATGATATCAGCGGCCGTGTGGCTGTGTTTTCTTTGAAGTTAGTGCTATATAATGCGTGGAACGACGAACGTTTCGCCATCGCTTTTTGCACAGTTGCGCAGTGAATCTTCCTGGGGAAGAGAGGCGTGTATGGAGTCCTCCCGAAAAGCGTTGCGTATGGAAAAGGCGTGAGTGGTCGGTTCGATGCCGGCGGTATCCAAGGCATCAAGCTTATCGACATAGCGCAAAATAGTGTCGAGTTGACCGGTCAGTTTTTCCAGTTCTTCCTCACCGAGGGTCAGTCGGGCCAGGTGAGCCACATGTTCTACTTCTTTTCTGTTTATTTTCATTATCTTGCTGTCCTTGAGGGAAAATTATTTTTCCGGTAGTGTGTAATTATCCTGGTATTCTTTGGAAAAGATGCTTTCCGCGGGGTTGAAATCGACGATGGTTTTGCTGAAAACCTCCACTGTTTCCTTATCGAATTGCGTTCCGGAACAGACATGCAACTCCTGCAGGGCCTCATCCATGTTGAGATTTTTTCGGTAATTCCTTTTGGACGTCATGGCATCGTAGCTGTCAACGACAATGAGGATCTTCGTCAACTGGTCCAGTTGTTCCCCTTGTATACCCGCCGGGTAGCCTTTGCCATCCATGCGCTCATGATGATGACGAATAATGAACTGTTCTCTTTCCATAAATTTCAAAGGCTTAACTATATTGGCCCCGACACTGGGATGTTTTCTTATAAGCTTCCATTCGTCTTCGGTCAATTTACCCGGTTTCTGAATGCAGGACAGGTCAATAACAAGTTTACCTATGTCGTGAAATTGAGCGGCCCGGCGCAGCACCAACTGGTTCTCTTCATCTATATCCATGGCCTTACCCAGCAGTACAGCGTATTCGGTCACCCGCATTGTATGCCCGGCAGTATAATAATCCTTCTCTTCCATGGCATTTTGCATACTGCTCATCATCTGCACGGTGGCCTTTTCCAGGTTTTCACTGTAGCGAAAAAGAAGTTTGTTTTGTTTTTCGAGCATCATCGTCTTTTCCCGGACATCGTCTTCAAGTGATTCCTTGTACTGCCTCTCCTTGAGGACATACATTCTTTTCTCAATGGCCCGGCGAATTTTTACATTGAAAATATCAAGATCTTCAATGGGTTTGGTAAGAAAATCATAGGCACCGAGATTAATGGCTTTGACGGCATAATCCATGGATCCGGCCCCGGTAAGAAAGAGCACCGGTATATCAAAGTTTCGTCTGTTGAGTTCATTAATGGTGGCAAAACCGTCCATTCCCGGCATATTTATATCGAGAATGATAACATCGAAACTGTCATCAACTCTTTCAAAAACTCCGCTTCCGTCCACCACCGTTGTTACTTCATGTCCAAACATTTCAAGTATTTTGGACACCGTGTTGCGGACCATGGGATCATCATCGGCTATAATGATTTTGGTTTTTTTCTTCTCCAAAGAGCACCTCACGAATAAGAGAACCACCAGCAAAAAAACTATTTGAGCTTACTTTTTCCTCTCCCATTTTTCAACTTTGACCGATTACTGCAAGACCTTACCGGGAATTTTATTATCCCATCACATACGGCTGGCTTCAATTATTCTTTTTTCTGTGATGATATAATCAAGCAGTTCATCGTGAGGCTGCAAGGGCGCTTCCTCTACCGTCTGCAGATCAAAGGCCAACCCTATGCGCACTGCATAGGGTATATTTTCGAGAAAGCGATCGTAATATCCGCCACCGTATCCATATCTGCCCCCTCTTTCGTCGAAAACCGATCCGGGAATGATGACGACATCTATGTTGAGCGGCTCGGTAACCCCTTCTTCAAGACAGGCCGATGTTGGTTCGAGAATTCCCTGATATCCCTCTGTCAGATCTCTCTCCATATCCTCTATATGCACGGCATCAAGCCGTTTGTCCTCGAGTTGTGTAAATGGAACGGAAATGCGTTTTCCTCGTTTCATCATCTCGCCAATCAAACGATGGGTTTCTACTTCACTGCGAAAACTTACATAGATAAAAATATTCCTGGCCCTTTCAATTTCTGCAAAAGAGAGCAGTTTTTCGCCTATACTCTTGCTCTTTTCCAGTCTTTCCTGCTCATCCATGCTGTCACGCTGCGCCAGTTTATCCTTTCTCAACTCATTTCTCGCCATCATTTTCGCTCCTTAGGTTATATAAAATACTGCCCTTTTTCTTGACATGCTTATACTCTTTAGGTAGCTTTTCGTGATGTCCTTCACATATCCCTTCTCCTCAACGTGCAGGTATAGTATGAGCCACTCCACACAATTAGAAAAAGAAGTAAATCCCGACAGAATAGTTGATGCCACAGGTCTGCACAGCCCCATACCACTGCTTAGACTGAAAAAAGAGTTGGCAAAAATGAACTCCGATGAAATAGTCCGCCTAGACTGTAATGATTCCTACCTGCCAGACGATATTGCAAATTGGTGTGATCGTATGAATCATTCCTATCTCGGTCAAAAGAGTACCGAAGATTTATTGAGCCTGTTTATCCTTAAGTAATTTTTGAGGAAAAGGCCCCCATCACAGCATCGTGCAGCAGTGGTCGCATCTTCTGAAAAATATTTGCTTTCATACCATATATGACTCTGTTTGTAAGAAGCACCACACTTATCCTTTGGTGTATATCTATCCACATTGATGTGCCGGTGAATCCCAGATGGCCTATGGTCCTCTCTGAAAAAAGAGTACCGCTCGAAGGTTCTCTACCTGTTCGTACATCAAATCCGCATGCCCACTGACTCCCGCCACCGCTTTCTAAAAGAAAACGTATATCCTTATCTTCGTAGGCAGGGTGTCCCGAACATTCAAGGCAACTCTGAAGTATACAATTACACAAAGAAACAACTCCATGCAATGTCGAAAAAAGACCGGCATGACCTAAAATACGTCCTGCTGCCCGGCAATTTTCGTCGTGAACCTGCCCATAGACATCACCTTCGTCAAAACTGGTGCAGCCGGTCGAAACATATTTTCCCTTGGTAGCTGTATCCTCACCGTATATATGAAATTCACCGCCAAGGGCCAGTGGATTGACAATTTCTCGGCGCCAGTAGGCGGCCATATCCTCACCGCTTTTATATTCGACTACTCTGCCGAGCAGTATATAATCGAGATCGCTGTAGATATACCTCTCTCCCGGCGCATTTTGTAATGGCTCATCCAGAATCCAGCTGCAGATACGGTTAGTATCCAGGCGGACATTTTGTGACGTCTTCTTGTAATATTGCCGATGCGCCGGCAATCCCGATCTGTGCCCTATCAACTGCAGCAGGGTTATGTTCTTTTTATCATTCGGTACCTTACACGGTAAAAGGGAATCAAGTTTTTCGTGGAAACCCGTTTTTCCCTGCCGGATGAGGGATAAGAGTGAAAGCAGAGTAACAAGAGGTTTCGTAAGAGAAGCTACATCGAATAACGAGTTTTTGTCGACCTTCACATCTGTGTAGTGCCGGCCGGTTGTGCCCCTGTATATATCGGTTCCGCTTATACCCGCTCTGTTGAACCTGGAAACTCCGACGGCGCAAGCCGTAAAAGCTCTGTTATTTAAATATGTTGAAATTATTTTATCAACATTATCCCTTACACTGGCTTTCATTGTTTTCCTCTCCGCATTCTATCCACAAATATGTTGAATTTTTTGCCTTTTTTTACTAGATTAGTACCCTACTCTCTTTTTTATTATCTGACTGTTTTTTTTAAAGATATTTTTTTTAATACGTGAAGTTATCAACACCCTGTTAACAGCGGCTGTTTATTCTTTTTGCCAAATAACTGTTAGTTCTGTGTTGAAAACCTTCTTTCAACACAGGAGACCTTGTTACATACATTGCCTTTGTTTATTTAAAATCCTTTAATTTTAATACTATAAAGTCATTCTTAACATTTAAACCACCCTAATAATAATAATAAAAAGAATACTACTTATACAGAAGAGAAAGGACAGCTATGGGACTTAACTGCACTGTTTCAAAAAACGAGTTGCTTGACGGGGTAAATAGTCTACAAAATATAACGAATAAAAAGGGTACGCTGGCCATTCTTGCCAATGTTCTTATCGAAACGACCACCGACGGTATAATTCTTACCGGCACAGATTTGGAGGTTGGACTTCGTCTTTTTGTTCCTGCCGAAATAAAGGAAACAGGCAAAATCACTCTGCCTTCAAAGAAAATTTTCGAGATAGTACGAGAATCGGGCTCCACGGAAATAACCCTGGAAGAGACGGAGAACAGTTGGGCGGTTATCAAGGCTGGATTAAGCACCTACAACCTGGCTGGAATAGCCGCAGACGAATATCCCGAATTTCCAGAATACGAAACAGAAAGCTTTATTTCTTTTGAATCCCACATTTTCCTCGATCTCATAGATAAGGTCATATTCTCTATCGCCAGTGAACAGGAAAACATCTACTCTCTCACCACTGTGCTCTTTGAAAAGGAAAAAAGGGAAGGACAGTCCTATCTTCGTATGATTTCTTCGGATGGTCATCGCCTGTCTATCATGGAGAAAGATGTCGCCGCCGATGTCGATCCACTCAAACTCAATCCTCTAACGCTTATACCGAAGAAAGGCATTCAAGAGCTTAAAAAATTCTGCGAAAGCAGAGACAGCGTCGAAATTTCATTTGAAAAAAAGCAGATGGTAGTCCGCGATGGTGAAGCTGTAATGATCGTACGGCTCAAACAGGGAGAATTTCCTCAATACCGTGCCATCGTTGACGCCGTCCAACTCGACAACTGTATGGAGATAAGTAGAATACCTTTTTTAGAATCGTTAAAGAGGATAAATCTTTTCACCGAGGACATATTTCATACCATCCAACTGAAAATAGAAAACGGCGTCATGATACTCTCCTCGCAGAATGCCGATCTCGGAAACGCCAAGGATGAACAGAACGTCAACTACTCGGGACAGCCACTGGTTCTCGGTTTCAACTGCAGATATTTTATAGAAACGCTGCAGGTGATGGAGTGCGATACCGTAAAAGCCTTCATAAACTCCAATAACAGCCCCTGTCTTATGAAATCTGACAATGACAAGGGGTTTCTCAGCATCATCATGCCCATGCAGCTTTAATATAAAATATTGTCTTTACAACCTGGCCACTTAAGGAAAAAACTACAGTGATAGAAGAAAACTCGAAATATAGTGCAGAAAATATCAAAGTCCTCGATGGTCTGGAAGCGGTACGCAAAAGACCGTCGATGTACATCGGTAACACTGCCATGGAGGGACTGCACCACCTCATATGGGAAGTTGTCGACAACTCCATAGACGAAGCTCTGGCCGGATACTGCAAGAGAATACGGGTAACCATCCATGAGGATGACTCCGTTTCAGTCGAGGACGATGGCCGCGGTATTCCCGTGGAGCCGCACCCTACCGAGAAGATATCTGCTCTCGAACTGGTTATGACCACCTTGCATGCTGGCGGTAAGTTTGATCATTCAACCTACAAGGTATCCGGTGGATTGCATGGTGTTGGCGTGTCGGTTGTCAACGCGCTGTCGGTGGAAGCCTATGCTAAAATACGGCGTAACGGCACCATATACATGCAGAATTACGCTTTTGGTCAGAAGAAGGGAGATGTTGAAGTTCTCGGGAAGAGTGAGAAAACAGGGACTCTTATCCACTTTAAACCAGATCCTGAAATATTCAGTGAAAGTACAGTTTATGACTATGACATAGTTCGTAACCGTTTGCGGGAACTTGCTTTTCTTAACCGCAATATACGTATATATCTCAAGGATGAACGGACCGGAGCAGAAGATAAATTCCATGCCGAGGGAGGAATTAATTCCTACGTCGAATATCTCAATCGCAAACGGACTCCGCTTACTCCCGAGCCCATTTATATATCCGGAACCAAAGACGATGTCGTCGTCGAAATATCATTGCAGTATTTCGATGGTTATTCGGAGAGACTTTTTTCTTTTGTTAACAATATAAACACAAGGGAGGGTGGCAGCCATGTTGCAGGGTTCCGTTCGGCATTGACTAAGTGCATTAACCGTTACGCCAGCGATGATATAATCCCTAAAAATCTGCGTGAGAAGATGGGCGGTGACGATGTGCGCGAGGGGCTAACCTGCATTATTTCCGTGCATGTTCCCAACCCTCAGTTCGAAGGACAGACCAAAACCAAACTCGGTAACTCCGAGGTGAAATGGATAGTCGACTCCATCTGTACAGACAAACTGACACTCTTTCTCGAACAGAATCCAAATGTTGCCAAAAGGATTCTCACCAAGGTTGTTGAAGCAGCCCGGGCC
>CAKZOA010000213.1 GCA_937132035.1 uncultured Desulfobulbaceae bacterium
CTGGAGAAAAAGATCAGAAAGGAGATGGACAACGAATAGCCCGGCGATGTCTGACCAGGATAAGAAAGGAGAGTGAAACTGCCAGTGTTTCACTCTCCTTTTTTATTGTCATGCTTTCTGGTCACACAGCTGGTATGGTGGCAACGGACCAGAATCAAGACTGATCTTCAACCATGAGGAGCCCAAAACCGTGACCCCAGAGACACTTTACCTGATCGACGGCAGTGCCTACATATACAGAGCCTACCATGCCATCGCGCCGCTGACCAACAGCAATGGAACGCCCACCAATGCCGTTTTCGGTTTCGCCAATATGTTGCGCCGTCTTCTCAAGGAAAAACAGCCGCGCTACCTCTGTGTCGCCTGGGACAGCCGGGGACCGGTATTCAGGCATGAAATATACCCTCAATACAAGGCCAACAGGCCGCCCATGCCGGAGGATCTGGCTTTGCAGATTCCCCACATAAAGGCTCTGGTCAATGGTTACAATATCGTTTCGCTGGAAGAGCAAGGTGTCGAGGCCGATGATATCATCGCTTCGCTCGCTCTCAAGGTGAGCCGACAGGGACAGCCGGTGGTGATCGTTTCCGGTGACAAAGATCTGCTGCAGCTTGTCGGCGGCAATATTGTCCTCTGGGACCCCATGAAGGACAAGACCATGATTCCCGAGGAAATCGTAAAAAAATACGGCATCTCCTCAGAATCTCTGCTCGATTATTTTTCACTGACCGGTGACAGTTCCGATAATATTCCCGGCGTTCCAGGCGTTGGTCCAAAGACTGCCGCCAAGCTCATTGGTGAATATGGTTCGCTCGATGCGCTCTACGACAATGTCGAGGCCATGAAGAAATCGAAAATGAAGGACAGGCTCATCGAAAACAAAGAAGGCGCTTATCTTTCAAGGCGTCTTATCCGTTTGAAGGAAGATGTCGAAATAGCCTGTGCTATTGATGATATGAAAGTAAAAGATGTAGATACCCACGCCCTGGCGGAAATCTACAGGGAGCTTGAATTCAATTCCTTCCTTCAGGATATCGACAGCGGCGCCAGGGTGGAAGGCGATTTCATCCTCATACGAGGAGAAGAGGAGCTGGCGCAGCTGAGAGAAAAAATTGACGGGGCGGCGCTTCTGGTCATAGATACCGAGACCACCTCGCTGGATGCGCGCAGGGCCGAGCTGGTCGGCGTTTCTCTCTGCATAGGCCTTGAGGAAGCCTGGTACATCCCCGTAGGCCATAAAGACAGCGAGGGCAATTTGCTGGCCGGTCAGATTGGTGTCGAGGCTCTGGCCGATTTCCTCAAGCCATATCTGCTTTCGGAAAAAATGGCCATTCTCGGCCACAACTTCAAATACGACCGCACCGTTCTACAACACACCTTGGGGATCACCTGCAAAGAGCCTTTGCTGGATACCATGATAGCGGCCTATCTTCTCGATCCGGCACGGCGATCCTACAAGCTTGACGACCTCTGCTTCGAGCTGGGACTGCGGCTGACGCCATTTTCGGAGGTGGTTGCCGGCGACAAACGCCAAGATTGCTTTGCCTATGTCGATATGTCCGACGCCTGCCACTACAGCTGCGAAGATGTCTACGGTACGCTGTCGCTGTGGCGGCAGTATGAAGAGCAACTGCGCGAGAAGGATGTCATGGAGCTTTTCATTTCCATTGAAATGAAGATCTTGCCCATTCTGGCGGAGATGGAAAACCGGGGGATCTGTCTTGATTTTGATGCCCTGGAGGAACTCTCCAGGGAGTTCGCAGGGAAAATTGCCGTACTGGAAGAGCAGGTCTATGAGCTGGCCGGCGAAGCCTTCAATATCAATTCGCCCAAGCAGCTTGGCCTGATACTTTTTGAGAAGCTTGAATTGCCCTATGGCCGCAAAACGAAAACCGGCTATTCCACCGATGTAAAAGTTCTGGAAAAACTGGCTTTCCGGCATGAACTGCCGGCAAAAATCCTTGAATACAGGACTGTCGCCAAGCTGCAATCAACCTATGTCGAAAAACTCGGCGCTCTCATCGACAAGAGCACCGGCAGAGTATACACCTCCTTCAACCAGACAGTGACGGCGACGGGACGGCTCTCTTCATCCAATCCTAACCTGCAGAACATTCCTATCCGTTCCGAAGAAGGTAATCGTATTCGCAGAGCCTTTGTACCGGCAGAGGGGCTGGTGTTTCTCTCGGCGGATTACTCGCAGATCGATTTGCGGGTTCTTGCCCATTATTCCCAGGACGAGGCGTTGATTACGGCTTTCCGCAAGGGAGAGGATATCCATGATGCCACGGCCAGGCGGATTTTTTCCAATCCGTTGTTTATCAATCCGGAAATGCGCAGGGTCGCCAAGAGTATCAATTTCGGCATAGTCTACGGTATGAGCAGCTATGGGCTGGCCAACCAGTTGGGGCTGGGCCGCAAGGAGGCGCAAACTTTCATAGACAGATATTTTGAACATTACAGCGGCGTCCGGCGATTTATGGAAGAGATAAAGGAGCAGGCGCGCCAACAGGGCTATGTTACGACGCTGTGCAGGCGCCGCCGGCCGGTGCCTGAAATCAATTCCAAAAATAAAAACCTGCGGGATTTTGCCGAACGCATCGCCCTCAATACCCCTATACAGGGTACCGCGGCGGATATCATCAAGCTGGCGATGATAGAGGTGGAGAAGGTCATTGGCTCCAAGAAACTCGATGCCCGGCTACTGCTGCAGATCCATGATGAACTGGTCTTTGAAGTGCCGGAGGAGTTGGTCGACGAGCTCAGCCTTCATGTCGGCGCGGCCATGGAAGGGGCGCTGGCCCTTGATGTGCCGCTGGTGGTCAATTTCCAGAAAGGCATGAGTCTGGCGAAGACCTGAAAACGGCTATTCTCTGTCCTCCAGGGGTACGAATTTCTTGGCCGGATAGCCGGTATAGAGCTGGCGTGGCCGACCTATTCTGCGATTTTCATCGGCCATCATTTCCCGCCAGTGGGCTATCCATCCAGGAAGACGACCGAGGGCGAACATAACCGTGAACATATTCGTGGGAATACCCATGGCCCGGTAGATGATGCCGCTGTAGAAGTCGACATTGGGATAGAGATTGCGGCTGACGAAATAGTCGTCGCTTCGCACCCTTTCTTCAAGTTCCTTGGCGA
Source organism: uncultured Desulfobulbaceae bacterium (assembly GCA_937132035.1). Classification (GTDB taxonomy): domain Bacteria; phylum Desulfobacterota; class Desulfobulbia; order Desulfobulbales; family Desulfocapsaceae; genus Desulfopila_A. The sequence goes on from CAKZOA010000213.1 coordinate 3,142, forward strand.
TATAGAGCAGCGGATCATCGACGTTGAGGGTGGCAAGGGTTTCATCGCAGGCCTTCTTGATGATGGTGGCCCGCGGATCGAAGGTTTTGTAAACCCGGTGGCCGAAGCCGGTCAGACGAAAAGGGTCGTTCGGATCCTTGGCCTTCTTGATATATTTAACGAAATCCATGTCATCTGCATAGATATCCTCGAGCATCTCTACCACCGCCTGAGCGGCACCGCCGTGTAAGGGACCCCAGAGGGCGTTGATTCCCGCCGCTATGGACGCATAGAGGTTGACGCCGGCACTGCCGACCAGGCGCACGGTCGAGGTAGAGCAATTTTGCTCATGGTCGGCATGCAGTATCAGCAGCTTGTTCAAAGCCGAGACTACCTCCGGCAGAATGGTATAGGGTTTGGTCGGCTTGTCGAACATCATATTAAGGAAGTTCTCGCAGTAATTAAGGTCATAGCGGGGATAAATCAGCGGGTGTCCCAGCGATTTCTTGTACGAGAAGGCGGCAATGGTACGGACCTTGGCAAGCAGACGAGTAGTGATGTCGTCGAAGGTCTCGGAGGGATCGGGATGCGTTGTCATCTCGGGGTAGAAGTTATGCAGAGAGTTGACCATGGTCGACAGGATCGACATTGGTGGGGCGTTGGGAGGAAAATGGTCGAAAAAATGGATCATGTCCTCGTGGATCAGGGCGTAACGCGACATCAATTCCCGATAGGCGTTGAGCTCTTCCAGGTTTGGCAGATCGTCGTGAAGAAGCAGATAGGCAACTTCGACAAAGGAGCAGTTGGCGGCCAGATCGTCTATGGCATAGCCTCGATAACTGAGAATACCCTCTTTGCCATCAAGGTAGGTGATGGCACTGGAGCAGGAACCGGTGTTGACATAGCCCTGGTCCAGGGTTATATGACCAGTGTCACGCAACAGGGTTGAAATGTCTATGGCGTTTTCTCCACGCGTGCTTCGGATAATGGGGTATTCGTAGGTTTGGTTATCGATGATGAGTTTGGCGTGTTTAGGCATAAGTGTTCCTTATTACTTGAAAAAAAGTGGTTTTCTTGCTTTTGGGCGACACTATTGATCGTCGCGGCCGGTTGGGGCGTCAATCATGCAGTGCGCAAAATTAGATCTGAGTTGCAGGGCAGACCGGCAACGTGGAATGAGTTCTGTGCATTCCCGAGGGGGTTTTGGCCGACGAGGATCCTGTGAGAGCAATCATGCCGGGCGACTTCGAAAACGAGAGGATTGTCTCGTGAGTCCTGTATTAGTGGATAATGATATATGAAACGAGGGAAAAATACAATCTATACTTTTTTTATGCTCCGTAAGTCACTGAAATGCAACCTTTAGTGAGGACGCCACAACACTGCAGATGAATGTGAATAGCAGGGGAAATGGAGAAAAAATGGAACGGTATTCAGGGCGGGTCGAGCGGTTCAGCAAGGCGCTGACGGTCTATCCGGTAAGCTGTGAGCCTCTGGCGGCTGGAAGGACCGATGTCGAGTGGCTCGACGGCGTACTCGCTGGCGGAGCCAAGCTAGTTCAGTTGCGGGACAAGGTGAGTGGTGATAGGGAGCTCTTGCTGAAGGCCAAACATTTTAGAAAAAGGACACAGGAAGCCGGTGCACTTTTTATAATAAATGATAGAGTAGACATTGGTCTGATGGTCGACGCCGATGGCGTTCATGTCGGTCAAGGCGATCTTCCCCCGGCAGAGATACGGAAAATTGCGCCGGAACTGCTCATAGGTCTCTCCTGCAACAACCGAGAGGATGTGGTTGCTCTGGCAGAACTCGGGCGGACGGAGACGAATCCGGTGAGCTACTTTAATATCGGACCGCTCTACGCCACTGCTACCAAAGATGGCCTGCAGGATTTTCTGGGCCCGGAGGCCGTCGGAGAGTTTTCCGCGCTTTGCCCCTTGCCCTTTTCGGTCATGGGAGGAATCAAGGAGCAGCATGTCGAAGAACTTGTCAAAGCCGGAGCCCACCGCATTGCCGTCGTCACAGCAATAAGTCAGGCAACGGATATTGAGCGGGAAACCGCTAAATGGATGAAAATGATAACCTCGAGCCAGCAGCATGTCTGATTTACCGCAAAATAAAAACACAAAGCTCGTAGAAGAAATCAAGATTTTTATAGAGTATTCCGTCATGGAAGAGGAACGGCGGGCCGCAATCTCTACTGTAGAAGAGCTTCGGGAAAACACCGTAGCCCTGTCTGTAATGCGTGACTTTTATGGACGGCTCCCTGAATTTCGTCAGGAGGCAATCACTAGTGTTACCCGCATTGTCTCACGTCACCACGCCTACCTTATCGTCGTCGATACGGCACATTATCAATACCTGTATTTTTACAATGAGGAAGGCCCGGTCTTTCTCGGAGAGAAGAAAGAAGGCATCGCCGACACGGAAGTGCTCAGCTATTTCGGCTACTCAAGCAACGAGCAATTTCTCAAAAAAACAGATGACAGCAGGACCCTGGATGAAGAGAGGGAGTTTTTCTGTCCCGCCTGCGGCGTTGCCGAAGGAGAGGAGCATCTGCTTGGTTGTCCGGTGGAGATTTGCCCCTGGTGCGACTCGCAGTTTACCTACTGCAACTGTCGTTTCGACCAGCTTGGCGTTGAAGAAATAACCGAGGCGCGAGAACTCGAGCATCTCGAAGTCATACTCGGAGAAAAAGGCCGAATACCGTTCTCGGCAGATCATGCACCCGGCTACCCGGATGGTGGCGAGGGCGAGGAGTAGGTCATACACGGAGGCGGGATCCGAAGACCCCGCCTCCTGTGGTTTAATGACGCTCTACTTTCTTGAGATACTTGTAGAGTTCCGAATCTGAAGAGAGGTAGAGGGAGGTGTTGGAACCCAGGGCGTTCTCGTATGCTTCCAGCGACTTTTGAAAGGCATAAAATTCAGGATCCTGGGCGTAGGACTCACCGTAGATGCGGGTGGCCTCGGCGTCGGCCTCACCTTTGACTCCTAGAGCTTCCCTGTTGGCCTCGGAGGTTATCTCCTTCAACTCTCTGTCGACCTTACCGAGAATTTCCGCCTTCTTGCCCTCACCGAAGGAGCGTTTTTCGGCGGCGATACGTTTCCTCTCGGAGATCATCCGGTCATAGACCTTGAGCCGCACCGATTCGATATAGTTGACCCGTTTGAGCAGAACATCGGAGAGCTCAATACCGTATTGAGGAGTGACCTTGGAGGCGATTTCCAAAATCTGTTGAGAGATTTTATCACGTCCCATTTCCGGTTTCTTCCCCAATTCCTTGGTGCTGGGAGACATGGTCGCTTCCGACCAGTCGGATGAACGTATGATCTCTATAAGATCGTTCTTGTTGACCATGTCGCGGACGGTACCGTCGATGATGTCGTCGAGCAGAGACTGGGCCCGATCCAGCGTTTTAACGGCCTGGAGGAATTGCAGGGGGTCGGTGATCTTCCAGCGGGCAGTGACGTCCAAGAAAACGTAGGTTTTGTCATTTGTCGGGATCTGGTTAGGATCGCCGTCCCAGATGAGGATCTTTTTCTCGAAGTATTCCACCTGATGGAAAAAGGGTTTTTTCAGATGCAGACCGGCCTCGGTTTTTGAGGAGACGGGAGCGCCGAATTGGGTGATAACGGCCTGCTTTCCTTCTTCAAGAATGAAGAAACCATCATAGATGATCACGATGGCCGCCAGCACTAGGCCGACGAGTAGGAATTGTGCAAATCTTTTCATTATTCTGTCCTCTTGTGATATCTATTTTTCCGATTTGTTGAGACCGAGACCTCTGTCTCCACTCAGATTCAGCAAGGGTATGGGCGATTGCTGATTCTCGTCGAGGACGTAGACCTTTTCCACGGTGGGCAGAACCATCGCTCTCCAACCTCATCCTGCGGGACGGGATCAACGCCGGGGCCAGCGACATCCACATCGAGCCCGGGCGGCGGGTCGGGTCCGTGCGCTATCGGGTGGACGGTGTGCTGCGCAAGCACATGGATCTGCCCATGGCGGCCCTCAACCGGGTCGTCTCTCGCATCAAGGTCCTCTCCAGACTGGACATCGCCGACCGCCTCCGGCCCCAGGACGGGAAGTCCCGAGTGCGCATCAAGAACCGGGGCTACGACCTCCGCGTCTCCACCATCCCTGCCGGTGGCGCCGAGAAGTGCGTGATCC
>CAKZOA010000214.1 GCA_937132035.1 uncultured Desulfobulbaceae bacterium
GCCGTTCTCGTCTGTCGACAAGTTGGCATATTTTAAAAATGGGAAACTTCAGTTTAAAAACTCTTTGAGACTAAAAAAATTGGTAAACGTCAAACAAACGTCAAATGCGAGGTAGGGGGTCGAGAAAAAGAAAAAGCCGAACAGCATGTAACTGTCCGGCTTTTTTTCGTATAAATGGTCGGGGCGGTAGGATTCGAACCTACGACCTCCTGCTCCCAAGGCAGGCGCGCTAACCAGGCTGCGCTACGCCCCGATCGTGGTTTTTGGGCAGGTGAACCTGGGATATTTACACTATCGCCACTCTTTATGCAATAATTTTATCACGCCAGGGTGGAGAATCCCTGTCTCATAGTGAGCTTGCGAACAATAGAGACAATCAGGTTTTTCTTTTCAATGGACATTCGCTTGCTTTTTTCTAATCAGCGACAATAATTTTGGATAGTGTTGCTACACACGACAGAGGACAGAGGACAGAGGATCCAGCGATACGCGGCAACGGTGGGCGGCTCCGCCACCGACTACGCACGGCTGGCTCTATACCATAAACACTTTACCAGAAGGATTACCCATGAAGCGGATCATCATTTTATTGGCAGCGGGCCTCTTTCTCTGGCCCGCTTTTTCGGCAACAAAGCTGCAAGCCTCTGAAAATCAGGCAATTGAGGCTGCCACAGCCTGGCTTGCCCTTGTCGACCGGGGAGACTATGAGAAAAGCTGGCAGGAAACCAGCACCCTGTTTAAAAAAACCGTCACCATCGGACAGTGGACCGCTGCGGTAAAGAACGCCAGGGAAACACTAGGCGATGTGGTCTCCCGCAAGCTCTCCTCCTCAGAGGAGCATACCTCACTGCCTGGCGTGCCGGACGGTAGCTACATCATCCTCTTTTTCGATTCGTCCTTCGAAAAGAAAGAGAAGGGACTGGAAACCGTCACCACCATGCTCGACACTGACGGCCGATGGAGGGTCTCCGGATACTTTGTCCACTAAGCCGCTACGGGGTGGCTGAGCAGATGTCTTTATCGCCCCAGGCGGCGGTGAGTCAGCTTGACGCTTCGTCTGTTTTCTGGTAACTACTCTTGTAAGGGAGTTCTCCCAGGAGAACTTCACAGATACCGGATGCGCAAGCTTAATAGGGAATCCTGTGCAAATCAGGAGCGGACCCGCCGCTGTAATCGGGGACGACTTTCGCAACAATGTCACTGCACCAGGTGTGGGAAGGCGCGAGAGGAGGTTGAACCGAGAGTCAGAAGACCTATCCGGTAGACAGAGTCCACTCACCCTGGATAGGTGACGGACCGATACTTTCGTGGATAAAAAAGGGTAATCCCGGAACGTGTAACAGCGCTCCGGGATTTTTTTATGGACTATGCACTCCTCGTCGAAATATGGTCGCAGCTGCTCTGGCCGCTCACCCGCATCCTCATTTTCGTCGCCATCGGTCTGGTGATCGCCAGCCTGATAGAGTCTCTCAAGTGGACCGACCATATGGCCGCCCTGGCCCGGCCGCTCATCCGTCTGGGCAATCTCAGCACCATCACCGGAGCCAGCTTTACCATGGCCTTTGTTTCCGGTGTGTCCGCCAATACCATGCTGGCTGAGGCCCTGGACAAGGGCCGGCTCGAAAAAAAAGAGATGATCCTCGCCAATCTCTTCAATTCCCTGCCGCGCTATTTTCTCCACCTGCCGACGGTTTTCTTTCTGACAGTGCCGCTGATCAAGGGGGCGGCTGTCATTTACGTTGCCATCACCTTCACCGCCTCGCTGTTACAGACCATGACCGTTGTCGCCGCCAGCAGAATCCTGCTTCCCAGACCGGAAAGCGCCGCCGTCCTCAAGCCCAAACAATCGAAAAAGCCCACTCTGTCGGAAGCCCTTGCCAGAAGTCTGCGACGCCTGAAAAAGCGGATGAAGAAAATCGTCCTTTTCATGGTTCCTGTCTATATTCTCTTCTTCCTGTTCACACGCCTCGGCATCTTCGACCAGCTAGAGGAAATCTTCGCCTCTGCATGGTTTCTCAGCTGGCTGCCGCCGCAGAGCCTGGGCATCGTCATCCTCCATGTGACGGCGGAGTTCTCGGCCGGCCTGGCCGCGGCCAGCGCCCTGATGGCAGACGACAGCCTCGGCGTTCGCGGCGTGGTGCTGGCACTGCTGGCGGGCAATATTCTCGCCGCCCCCATCAGGGCAGTGCGCCACCAGCTGCCCTATTATATCGGTATCTTCCCGCCGAAGCTGGCCATGGAGCTGGTGGTGGTCAGCCAGGCCGTACGAGCCCTCTGCGTCATTGCCGTCGGCTTTCTCTACTACCATTTCTCCATGAGCATTCAGTGAGTTTACCATGAAACATATTCCTTGCCTTTACCGCTCATATACTCCGTCACCGGCTACGGTCCTTTGCCTGCTGCTGATGCTTATCACCGCTCCCGCGTATTTCCCGGGACAGGCTCTGGCCGCTGAAGAAGAAAAGGTCTATGAGCGGATTATCTCGCTGTATTCGGCCCATACCGAAAACCTGGTGAGCATGGGTGCCGCCGACCAGCTCATCGGTATCTCGTCTTCGGACAACTACCCATCGGAGATTCTCGACAGGAGGCGCTATTCCTATCGCGAAGACCCGGAACGGTTCATTGCCGCCATGCCCGATCTCATTCTGATACGGCCGATGATAGAGCGCGCCTATCCCAGTCTCATCGCCAAACTGCGTGAAGCCGGCATCGATGTTGTCTCCATGCAGCCGACCGGACCACAGGAGATATTTACCTACTGGCGTCGTCTTGGCAGATTGAGCGGACACAGCCGCGAGGCCGAGGAGATGATCGATATGTTCACGGACCGGCTCGACGCCCTGGAGACGCGGGTGGCGACTATTCCCATGGAAAAGCGCCCCCGGGTCTATTTCGAATCGATACACCGCAAAATGAAAACCTTCGCTCCCACCTCGATCGCCCTCTTCGCGCTGGAACAGGCGGGAGGCCGCAATATCGCCACCGATGCCAAACAGGTGAGAAATACCAATATTGCCAACTATTCCAAGGAGCGGATCCTCGCCCATGCTGAAAATATCGATGTTTTCATCGCCCAGCAGGGCCGGATGAATCCCGTGGACCTCGACACCATCAGAAACGAAACCGGTTTCAAGGCCATCAAGGCGGTGCGCCGCGACAATATCGTCCTCATCGATGAACATCTGGTTTCCCGGCCGACCCTGCGCCTCCTCACCGGTATGGAAATCCTCCATAATCACCTCTACCCTCAGGTTCACCTGAGCGCTCTTGGTAAGGACAAATGAGCGGCGGAGGCATTGTCATAGCCGGAACCCACAGCGGCTCCGGTAAAACCACGGTCACCCTGGGCATCATGGCAGCCCTCAGGCAGCTCGGCCGCAGGGTCATGCCCTTCAAATGCGGCCCCGACTTCATCGATCCCACGCTTCACCATCTGGTCACCGGCGAAATCTCGCGCAATCTCGATCTGTGGATGGCTGGAGAAAGCTTTTGTCAAACCTGCTACAGCCGCTGGTCTTCGCCGGCCGACATCAGCGTCGTCGAAGGGGTTATGGGGATGTTCGACGGCGGTGCCTCATCGTCGGCGGCGCTGGCAAAAGCCCTGGGACTGCCGGTGATTCTGGTGCTCGACGTCCGCTCGGCCGCCGAAAGCGGCGCAGCCATGCTCAAGGGCTTCGAGGTGCTCGACCCGCAGATCCGCCCCAGCGGAGTGATTCTCAATATGGTCGGCAGCCGCCGTCACCACGAACTCGTGGCCACGGCCATCATCGAACACTGTCGGGCCGAGGTTCTGGGCAGCCTGCCGAGAACGCTCGACTTTACCCTCCCCAGCCGGCACCTCGGCCTGCATATGGGCGAAGAAACCCCGGTTACACCGGAAAAGATAGAGGCCTTCGCCCGGGTGATCGGCGACAATATCGACCTGCGGCGACTCGAAGAGATTGCCGCCTCGGCGACCGCACCTCATTCTGAGCACGCCGCCAAGCAGAAAGACGTGGAGGGCCGCATCCGTCTGGCAGTGGCCAGGGACCGAGCCTTCTGCTTCTACTACGAGGACAACCTCGATATCCTCAGAAGGGCTGGCGCCGAAATCTGCTTTTTCAGTCCGCTCGACGATAAGGCTCTGCCGGAAAACATCGACGGCGTCTACCTCGGCGGCGGCTACCCCGAGCTCTACGCCGACAGGCTCAGCAGCAACGAGGCTATGCTGACGGCCATCAGGAAGTGGACCGCAGATGACCGCCCCCTTTACGCCGAGTGCGGCGGCTTCATGTATCTCACCCGGGGCATAACCGACCAGGAAGGCCGCTTCCACGACCTGGCCGGAGTCTTTCCCACCCAGGCGGTAATGCAGACCAAAAGGGCCCGTCTCGGCTACCGGCAGATAACAACCACGACAGAGAGCTTCTTTGGTCCGCCGCGGACACAGCTGCGCGGCCATGAATTCCATTATTCCTCCATCGAAGAGATGAAAAGCGATATCGAGCGTATCTATACCGTAGGCGACACCGTCGAAGGGTATCGTCTGGGCAATGTGCTCGGCGGCTACATGCATCTCCATTTTGGCTCCACCCCCGAGGCGGCCGGCAATTTCGTCCGTTTCTGCCTCGACCACCGCAAGGAGAGAAACCAGTGAGTGTTACCATACAGAACATAGGACCGGCCGAGATCGAGGCCGAAAGTTTTCGCATAATAGAGGCCGAACTGGGCCCCCACGATTTCAACGCCGCCACCTTTACCATCGTCCGGCGGGTCATTCACGCCACCGGCGACTTCACCTTTGCCGACAATCTGCGCTTTGCCGAAGGCGCCATTGACCATGGTGTTGCCATGCTGCGTCAAGGAAAAAACATACTCACCGATGTCAACATGGTGGCCACGGCGATCAGCAGAAATCTGCTGCCGAGGCAAAACAAGGTTATCTGCACTATCGCCGAAGACAGGGTGCGGCAGGCGGCGGCGGCCTCGAATGCCACCAGGGCGGAAACGGCCATGGAGCTGGGAATGGAAGACAATATCGGCATTGTTGCCATCGGCAATGCACCCACGGCGCTGCTGAAAATCCTGTCCATGCTGAAGACCGGCTGGGTCGGACCGCAGCCGCTGATCATCGGCGTACCGGTGGGCTTTGTCAACGCTGCCGAATCCAAGGAACTCCTGAGCACAACAGAGCTGTCCTTTATTACCAGCCTGGGTCGCAAGGGCGGCTCCCCGGTGGCGGCGTCAATCGTCAACGCGCTCATTCGTCTGGCAGCAGAATAATGTCCGAAAAACTGCGAAGCGGATATACCACCGGCGCCTGCGCCGCGGCGGCGGCCAAGGCTGCCATCATCATCGCCAGAGACGGCATCGTGCCGCAGACGGTGGAGATCCCCTTTCCCGACGGCAGCCTGCGCTCTTTTGTTGTGGCGCGGGCCGAAACCACCGCCGGCGGCGGCATGGCCTCGGTCATCAAAGATGCCGGCGACGATCCAGAC
>CAKZOA010000215.1 GCA_937132035.1 uncultured Desulfobulbaceae bacterium
AGTGATTGTCAATAAATTTAATACTCTTCTGATCTTTGCCGGTTTTCCTTCACGTCCGTGCCACAGCAACCAACTGTTTCATACAGCAACCCGCCAGGGAGAGAAAAGAGTCTGAAACGACTTCGACCATGCCCTCAACCGGTCTTTAAAAACCTATTTGCTGTTGTCAGTTCCCGCCGTTTCATGGTAGATGCTGATCAACTCGAAATCGAACATGAGACCTCCATATGCACCTCCTTACAATCCTCGGCCTGGCCGTGGCTCTGGCCATGGATGCCTTTGCCGTCGCCATTGCCACCGGCGTCACTCTCAAAAACGTTGGTTTCCGCCAGACCTTCAGACTGTCCTGGCATTTCGGTCTCTTTCAGGCGCTGATGCCCATCCTCGGCTGGTACTTCGGCAACTCCATAGAGCAGTACGTTGCCCGCTACGCCCACTGGATCGCCTTTTTTCTGCTGTTGATGGTGGGCGGCAATATGATCCGGGAAGCTTTTCAGATCGACGAGGAAAATCACACTCCGAAAAAAGACGCCACCAAAGGAATGACGCTGGTCATCCTGTCGGTGGCAACCTCCATCGATGCTCTTGCCGTCGGCCTGAGTCTTTCACTGCTGCAGGTTTCCATCGTCTATCCGGCGGTGGTCATCGGCCTTGTCGCCGGTCTGTTCACCATGGCAGGTCTTCATCTCGGCGCCATGGCCGCGTCATCGAACAGGCTCAGCCCTCTAGCCGAGATAACCGGAGGCCTGGTTCTCTGGCTGATCGGGCTCAATATTCTGCGCCGACACGGCATCTTCGACGTTCTTTTTTAACGCCACGTCATTTATCACCGCGCATCCTGCGCCGTGAGCTGGTGTTCGAAAGCGCGGAAGGTCGTCATGATGCCAGTTTCGGGGTCATCGAGGAGCAACAGTTTGAGTTCCTGGAAATAGTCGGCAAGGGAGCGTTTCAGCTGCGGCCGGTTCTCTTTCTCTGTCAGTCTGTGATCCCAGACATCCCAGATCAGCACGCCGAAACCGGCGATGGCACCGAAAAATTTTCCACCCGCCTTGGCAACGACCTTGCCGCCGGTCTTGGCAGCCAGTGAAGAAGCCATTTTTCCGGTGGATTTGGCCATGAGCTTGGAACCGGCCTTGGATATAGCGGTTTTCATATTCGCCGCCAGCAAAGCAGCCCCTCCCGCACCGGAAACCGTCAGGGTCTTGAGGGTCAATGGTGTCTGCCTGGCTCCTTCGACGGAACCGGAAGTTATGGCGATGTCCTCAAGATAGCTCTGCCACTCCGCTCTGCCGATACTGTAGGTCGCAGGTATTTCCTCGAGTCGCCGGCGCAGGCTACCGACATAGCGGGAGGCGGTTTCGTTGACGATTCTCTCCAGAGTTTTCTGGGCGATCTGCGGCTGCAGAACGCGGGCGGCAAATTCGGCCTGGATCTCTTCAGTCAGCTTCTCCGAAGCAGTCGGCTGACTCTTCAGGACGTAGTGGACCCCGTATTGATACAATCCCTTCAAGCCGAGCAGCTGTTGGGTCCAGTAGCTGAAATACCAGTCAAGGAAGGACTGGTCTACCCGCTCCATCATCGAGGCTATCCAGGCATCAAGCTGGCCGGCGGCGTATTCCCGGGCCGATAATCGCGCCGACTGCAGAGCGGCAGCCAGGGCGCCATCGACCTGCTGCCAGTCGATCTCGGGGCGTACAGGTTTGACGGTGAGCTCTGGGCGCCCGTCGCTCCCCGCCCGTCGCTCATCGAGCTGTGACTGGAGAATGAGCCAGCCGCCGGCGGCGAGCACAATGAGAACGATGGCGATCCACAGGGAATTCACCAGAATTCGTCTGAGCGAGTCGAGCATTTCAGCCGTCGTCTGCAGTCTTTTTTTCACCATCTATAAGGGGTAATCATTCGGTAACAACGAGGACTAAAACGCCTCGACCATACGCAGTATCTTGAAGTGATTGGAAAAAACGTTCTGGAGCACCGCCACATAATTGTATTGGGCACGTGAGAGATTGGCCACCGCATCGAGCAGATCAGATTCGCGCTGCAGGCCTTCGTTGTATTTCAGCCGGGTGATTCTGAGATTCTCTTCGGCCTGTTCTATGCTGACCAGGGCGACCTCGATGTTGCGCAGGCTGACGCTATAGTCGATATGAAGGTTCTGCAGTTCCGTCTTCAGCGTATCTTTGCGTTCTTTCATGTCATAATGGAGGCCCTGGGTTTCCAGACGTGCCTTGGCGACACGTGCCTGGGTAGCCCCTCCCCGATAGAGATTCATCGACAGAACCAGCTGGGCCCGCAGCTCCTCGCTGCCGACATTTCCCCTGCCGCCTATGAGATCATCATCGAAATAACTGTAGCTGCCCACCAGATCCACCTTGGGGTAATACCCGCTCTGATCCGCCTGCCGCTGATACATAGAGGCCTCGATAAGCTTGTCAAAGACCTGCAGCTCGCTCCTGCGCGCCAGCATCAAGGCCATATTGCCTTCCAGGTCCTTCCCTCCCGGTATATTCTCGAACTCTTCAAAATCGAGCAGGGCCAGCCGCAGATCTTCGCCGACCACCCGTCCCAGCAGGATGACGCTTTTTTCAAGACCGCCCTTGGCCGCCTCAACCTGAATCAGGGTATCATCGAGGTCGACCTTGAACTTCAACAGTTCGTTCCGGTCGATCAGCCCTACGTCGAGGCGGTTTTTGCCATCCTGGTAGATCTTCTGGAGGGTTTCGTAATTTTTCCGGGCAACTTCCAGGTTGGCCCTTCTTTCATAGACATTGAGATACTGGAGGGCGACATTCAGCTGAATATCCTGGGTCAGGCCGTCAAGTTGCAGCTCTTCCACCTCGGTGAGCAACTCTGCCGACTCGATACTATATCTATCTTTAAAACCGTTGAACAGATTCCAGGTGACGGCACTGTAGAAAATAGAGGAGTCGGTGGCAGAAAAGGAGGAGTCGACACTGCCGCCAAAACCACTGTCAAGGCTGCCGCCGCCACCGCCTAACTCCAGAGAGGGGGATTTGTCGTCAATTTTATTCATCTGGTAGGAGACATCGACCGAGGGGTAATAGCCTGCCCTGGCGAGAACGCTATCCTTTTCACTTTTTTCCAGGTTGACGATGTACCTCTTCAGTATTTCCCTTTTCTCCAGAGCCTTGTCCTGCAGCTCTTCGAGGCCGATGCCGAAAGCCGGTGATGCCGCCAGCAGGATACCCACAACCAAATTAAGCACTTTCATGTGATCTACTCCTTTCAAATCTGATAACAAAGGCCAGCAGTGCCGGTATGACAAACAGCGTGAACATGGTGGAAAGCGCCAGCCCTCCGAGCAGAATCGAGCCAAGTCCCCGGTAGAGTTCACTGCCGGACCCCGTGGAGACCACCAGCGGCGTCATGGCCAGCAGACTGGTGGTGGCGCTCATAAAAATGGGCCGAATACGTGTCCGGACAGCATCGGAGATGGCATCGAGACCCTCAAGAGCGTGATAGCGCACATTGTTGAGAGACTGGTGGACAATGAGAATGGCGTTATTGACCACCGTGCCGATAAGAATGATGAAGCCCAGCATGGCCAGGATATCAAAACCCTGGGGTGCGATAAGCATGTTGACCAGCTCCAGGCCGACGAAACCGCCTGCAGCCGCCAGAGGCACCGTGAACAGAATGATGAAGGGATAGAGGAAGTTCTCGAAAAGTGCCGCCAGCAGCAGATAGGTAATCAACAGGGCCAGCAGCAGATTCCACTGCAGAGCACGCCCGGTCTCCACCAGCTTGTCGGCATTACCGCCGATGGATATCTCCAGACCGTCTAGTTTACCAGCGGCCTGCAGGGATGCAACGACATCCGTTTCGATAATCTCCATGGCCTGCTGCAGCGGCAGCTCCTTCGATGGGGTCACCTGCAGGGTAACGTTACGCTTGCGCTCCAGATGACTTATCTGCGGCATTGACTCGCTATAGACCATGTCAGCGACGTCGTCGACCTTGATAAGATCGCCGAAACCATTGACAATTGTCGCCGACAGAATACTTTCCGGCGTATCAAACTCCTCCGTGCCGCCCTTGAGGACGAGATCGATTTGTTTGATGCCTTCGGGGCGATATTCGTCGATGGTGCGCCCGTCCATGAGGATATCGACGTAGGTGCCCAGGTCACGCTCCGTCAGGCCGCTGGCGGCGAGCATTTCCTTGTCCGGTATGATCCTGATTTCGGGATAACTGGTTTCCAGCGAAGGTACCGGACGAATCTGGGCGTCGGGGATCTTCTCGCTGATGGCACCGTAGAGCATGCGCCCGGCGGCGACGATATCGGTGACCTGTTGACCGGAAATATTGACCTCCACCGTCCTTCCCTTGCCGATGCCGCTTTCGAAAATACCGGCCTGGATGCTGACGCCGAAAAAACCGGGTATGGAATTCATGATCCGGGTAAATAGCGGCATCATCTCCTTGGCCCGGGTCTCATGCTCGCTGATGCCGCCAAAAATAGTGATCCGGTCGGCACCGACGAAAAACATCTGTTTAATCCGGGGAACACCATCCTTGAAATCCTCCTGGAAATAGGGCTCGGCCTCCTTGTATATATAGGTTCCGATTTCCTCCATTTTGTCAACGGAATACCCCGGCGGCGGAATGAGGATGTTGAGAATGAGGTTGCGGTTTCCCTGTGGCAGATATTCGGCGCTGGGCCTCAGCCAGACCACCAGCGTCACCGACAGCGCGGTGAAGAAGACGATGGTGCCGATCCTGGTGAAAACGTTTTTCAGGCAGAAGGCAGATACAGCCATGATCCCTCTGGCGATTACCGGACCGACGATGCTCTTCTGCAGGGCATTGCCACCGCGCTTTTTATCCTTGCGGTAGAGAAGGTGGATAAGGGTGGGAATCACCGATACGGATACCAGCAGGCTGATAATGATGGAGAAGGTGATGGCTATGGCGATATCGCGAAACAGCTGTCCGGCCTCCTCGGCCATGAAGATCACCGGCAGAAAGACCGCCACGGTGGTGGCGGTGGAGGCAAAAACCGCCCCCCAGACCTCCTTGGCTCCTTCGAGAGCGGCATTGAAAGCACTTTTGCCCATCTTGCGATGGCGGTCAATGTTTTCCAGGACGACAATGGAGTTGTCGACCAGCATGCCGACGGCGAAGGAAATTCCCGCCAGACTAACGACATTGAGGCTCCGGCCGGCCAGGGAGAGGAAAATAAAGGTGCCGATAACCGATATGGGTATAGCAACGGCGGTGGTCAATGTCGAACGGACACTGCGGAGAAAAGTGAGCAGAACGATGATTGCGAGAACGCCGCCTATAAGGACGTTCTGCTTTACCAGATTTATGATCAAACCGGGTAACTTCATTCTTGCGGTATTTTCCTTCCTTGATGTTACGATAACTTAAATGAGGGACGAGTGCGGTTGTATCAACATAAGCGCCCCAGTGGTCATCCACTTTGGCCAGCCAATCCACCATACCAGTTGTTTTACCGTACACATCTACCTGGTACGCAGGATGTCCTTCGATCAGCTGTATGTCCTCCTG
>CAKZOA010000216.1 GCA_937132035.1 uncultured Desulfobulbaceae bacterium
GAATCGGTGTCTACATCATTGAGGGCGGTGAGCTGTGACATTGCATAGGGTTGATCGTCGCAGACGATAGGGATAATCCCGGCATCGACGGTTTCGATCACCTTATTGCCGACGTCCTGTGATGTCTCATGAAAATACCGCCTTCTCTCGGAATGGCCGACTATTGCAAATTCTGCCATCCCCTTGAGCAGATCGGCAGCGATGGCACCGGAATAGGAGCCCCTGGGAAAAGGAGAAACGTCCTGGGCGGCCAGAGATACGTTTTCGAGCCGAAGTGATTCAAGATAACGAGCCGTAGCATCGAGACAGAGAAAGGTGGGGGCGATAACCACCTGCAGACCCTGGCGGGGTACATAGAGCTGTGCAAAATCATCCAGCCAGCGCTGTACGTCTTCGAAACGTTTCTGCGATTTCCAATTACCGATTACGTAGCGTCTTATCTCTTTCATGCTCCCCCGTTCAATTACTCTATGAATGGTGCCAGCCTGCGGCGAATTGCTGCTTCATCAAGATCGCCAAGGAGGCAAAGTTTTTTTCTCGATTTTTCTCCGGCGATGATGGCCACATGATGTTTTTTCAGATCAAAAAGACCGCAGAGGAAAGATATCACCTCCCGGTTGGCCTTGCCGTCCACCGGCGGTGAAGCCACCGCCAGTTTGACCATGTCATCATGGAGCCCGACTATCCGCGTCTTTTTGGCCTTGGGTTGTACGACGAGCTTCAAAGCCGGCCTGTCACCTTTGACAACGGTGATACACACGCCTCCCTAGCTCTCGTCGCCAGAGAGGTCATCGGCATCGTCACGCATGGAAAACGTGGCCCCCTGATCACGCTGGCGGGTGCCGGGCAGATCGAAATTCATGCTGATTTCCTCGAGGTCGTCGGTCTCACCTGCCGAATTCAACGAGATTTTCTGAAAAAGTTCGCCATAATCCTCCTGTTCACTCTCTTCTCTGAAGACATCGAGATTCTCCAGAGTGAGCCGGAGTATTTCCTCAAGCTCGTCGCGGACCTTATTGCGCATCTTTTTCAGCCTCTCAATCTCTGCCGGATAGCTGGCCAATTCGCTGAAGGTCTCCTGTCTGAGCTTTTCGGCGTCGGCCTTGGCCCGGTTAATGATCTCCCGCGCCTCTTTTTCGCTCTTACGCTTGAGTTCCGAGGTGAATTGCTGGGCGGCCATCAGGGTTGACTTGAAATCTATCTCTTCGCTGCGCAGCTGTTCATTCTGCTTTTCCAGGCCGTCGATCTTGGTGGCAAGCCTGTCGTTTCTTTCCTTTTCCGCCTGAGCAGACTGTTCCCATCGCTTGACTCTGGTCTGGGCCTCGGAGAGCTCACGGTCCTTGGCGCTGTTCTTCTTCTCGAGTGTCGCAATCTCCTGCTTCAACGATTGGATTTCCTCCCGAAGAGCGTCAAGCTCGCTGTCTCTTTCGGCAAATACCGACTGGATTTCTTCGGAGCTCCCCTGGCTGGCCGTGAGTTCCTCCTTCAGCTTCCGTTTATCGGCCTGCAGGGAATCACGCTCTTCGACAATGACATCGAGTTCGTCTATCTGCTGGCGCACCTGCTCAAGGAGTTCGAAAAATTCTTCGGCGATCAGTTCCAGGTACGCTTTGACTTCAACGGTATCGTACCCTCTGAACTTAACCTGAAATTCCTGATCCTTAATAGCCTGCGGGGTAATAGCCATGTCAGTGCTCCATTTACTAGATTTCTTTGATGAACCGATCGCCTCATCCAGCCGCTCACATTGCCAACTGCTTCAGAGTGGGTACAAGGAAACTCTGCAAAAACATTATCACCATAATGAGAATCAACGGGGAAAAATCGATACCGCCCATGGTAATCGGCAGCGCCCTCCGGATTCTGCCAAGCAGCGGCTCCGTTGCCTCATAGAGAAAACGCACTATAGGATTATACGGGTCGGCGTTGACCCAGGAAATAATCGCCCTGCCGATAATAATCCACATGTAGGCGGTAAGAACGAAGTTGATTAAGTTGGCTATAGCCATCAAAAAATTCTGCGCCACAAACATATTCTACTCCTTCTATGATACGCTGCTGCCGTTTTTGATTGGTTCGCTAACCGTTGCCAGAACCAGTTTTGTCTTGCCTTCCTCTTCACTTTTGGCAGCGAGCAGCATGCCCTCCGATCGCAGCCCCATGATTTTGGCCGGCTGCAGATTGGCCACCAGCAGAACCTGTCTGCCCAAAAGTTCCTCAGGGCTGTAATATTCGGCAATACCAGCGACGACGGTGCGTTCCTCATGTGCGCGCACCTTGAGCAGCAGCAGACGATCGGACTTTTCGACTCTCTCGGCCGAAATCACTTCGCCAACCCTGAACTCGATTTTCTTGAACTCCTCGAAGCTGACAAGACCTTCGCCGATCTGCTTCTGCTTTTTTTTGGATGAAACCGCGGCAGGCTTGGCTTTTTTGGCCTTGCCCGGAGTTTCCTCACGCGGAAACAGGGCGCCTGTCTCGCCAACTGTGGTCCCCGGAGGAAAAACACCCCATCTGCCGCCTTCATCCAGGCTTGTAACCCTCTTGTCGTTCTTCAGGCCAAGACTTTTGCTCATTTTTGCCGCCGTTTCCGGCATGACCGGACCAAGAGTGAGAGACAACAGCCGCAGGCTCTCGACGAGGTTATAGAGGACCGTATCGAGACGTTCCGCCCTGGCTTCATCCTTGGCCAGAGCCCACGGCTCGTTGACGACGATATATTTGTTCGCCTGACTCACCAGTTCCCATATGGTCTGCAATCCCTTGTGAAATTCAAAGCGCGCCATATGACGTCGATAGGCGGGCAGGACCCTCTGGGCCGTTTCTATGAGCAGATCATCTGACTCCTCTCTCTTGCCTGCTGCGGCTACCAGTCCGTCCCGATACTTGTGAACCATGGAGAGCGAGCGGCTGAAGAGATTGCCCAGGTCATTGGCAAGATCTGAATTTTTACGGGCTATCATGGTCTCATGGCCAAAGGAAGCGTCAAGGCCGAAGGACATCTCCCGAAGCAGGAAATATCTCAGTGCATCCCTGCCATACTGGGCGACAAGATCTGCCGGACGAACAACGTTGCCTATGGATTTGGACATTTTGGTATCATCAACATTCCAATAGCCGTGGACATGCAGCTTGGAATAGGGCCTGAGACCGATGGCCATGAGCATGGTCGGCCAGTATATGGCGTGCGGCTTGAGGATGTCCTTGGCAATGAGATGTTCAGCCACCTCCCAATATTGCCTGAAATTATCGCCATCTGGGTAACCGATACCGGTGAGATAGTTTATCAGGGCGTCAAACCAGACATAGGTGACGAAGCCGGGGTCGAAGGGCAGTTCGATCCCCCAGGTCAATCTGCTCACCGGTCGGGAGATGCACAGATCCTCCAGGGGTTCGCTTAGAAATGAGAGGACTTCGTTGCGATAGCGCTCCGGGGTGATAAACTCGGGATTGGCGTGAATATGATCAATAAGCTGCTGCTGATAGGCAGACATGCGGAAAAAATAGTTCTGCTCGGTGATCTCTTCCGGTTCGACCATATGATCGGGACATTTGTTGTCGACAAGCTCTTTTTCCGTGAGAAATCTCTCGCAGCCCTTGCAGTACAAACCAGAATATTCGTCGAAGTAGATATCGCCCTTGTCATAGACCGTCTGCAGAATGCTCCTGACGGTACGTACATGTTCCTCATCCGTCGTCCGGATGAAACTATCTGGTGTTATCTGCAGATGCTTCCAGGCATCCCTGAACATGGCGCTTATGCTATCGACATAGGCGCGGGGATTCGTGTTGTTGCGAGAGGCGGCCTCGACGATTTTATCGCCGTGTTCATCGGTTCCCGTCTGAAAACGCACATTGTCGCCGCATAGTCTGCGGAACCGGCAGTAGGTATCGGCCACTATGGTGGTATAGGCATGCCCCAGATGAGGCTGGGCATTTACGTAGTAAATCGGAGTTGTTATATATGCTGTCATGGTATCGTCACTGTCAAAGATTTCCGTCGGTTTCCACAAAAAACACCGGTTATACCGAAAATATCGACATTTATTTGTTTTTTTTCTTCTTCCTGGGGGGCTTTCCGCCTTTCAACCTTTCCGCGGCAAGCCAGCTTTCTTTGTCGAGAAGCCGCTCTTCACCACCCTCGCCGATAACCACAAGCTGCTGCTGCAGGGGGAGCTGTCTTTTCACCTTGTACTCGGCGGCGCCGACAAGTATGCGGCTGCCGATCTTGGGCATTTTTTTGCGTTGTTCATGGTAGATCGGGAATTCATAGGTAAGGCAGCACAACAACCTGTTGCAGACTCCCGAGATCTTCGAGGGATTTAAGGGCAGATCCTGTTCCTTGGCCATCTTTATAGACACAGAGTCGAATTTCTTCATAAACGACGAGCAGCACAACTCCCGGCCACAGGTTCCCAACCCGCCGATCATCTTGGTTTCATGGCGTACCCCAACCTGGCGCATTTCCACCCGTGTCCTGAATTCCTGTACCAGATCCTTGACCAGTTCCCGGAAATCGACCCTGCTATCGGCGGTGAAATAAAAAATTATCTTGCTGCCGTTGAAAAACTTCTCCACCCTCACCAGACTCATCTCCAGCCTGTGCTTGTCTATAAGCTCACAGCAGACGGTAAAACCGTTTTCTTCAGCCGCCGGCAGCTTGTCAAAGCGTTCGTGTTCCTCCTGGGTCAGTCGTCTGGAAACAACGTAACTCGCCCGTCGTTTCTGGGCGGAGCACCTGCAGGCCGGCGCCCCCCCTACAACTGTCGCCGGCTCCAAGCCGTGGTCTGTTTTAACCATGACGAGATCACCGCGGACCAGCCCGGCGAGAAGCGTCTCGGCCGTGAATTCCTGGCCCTGTTTGCGAAACCGGATTCTATAAAAGACCTGCTCTTCTACCGCTTCATCGTCCTCAAGAGTAGTCTGTTTCTCTTCTTCTGCCATTACATACTGCCTTTTTCAAAACATTAAATATCCTATTGTAACCGAAACAGTAGATTTTCGCACACCAAAGCACGATTACAATTGCGCCCCAACTGGCGCTCAGCCCTGTCCACCGCCTCCAGCCTGGCAAACAAAGCATCAAGCGCCCCTGGATCTTTGGACTCCGACGCATCGCCACTGGCCTGCATGAGACGGTCCCGCAGCCAGATACGCAGCAGTCCAAGCATGGAGGGTATGTTTTCCTTGAGCTCCGCCATCTGCTGTGCCAGCTGCAGTATAACAGTGCAGTATCGGTCATCTTTATACTGTAGATCAGAAAGTACCGCCACCACCTTTTTCCAGGTTGTCATCATGTCATTTTCCTGCAGAAGCAGGGCTTTGCCTGGGCTGCCCTCGGCGAGTCTGGCCAAAAGGTGGCTTTCCTCGGAGTCGAGTCCGTGGACGGTAGTCAATAGCCGCACCGTCTCCTCAAACCTGAGCGGGTAAAAGGGCACGAGCTGGCAACGAGAACTGATAGTCGCCAGCACGGTTTTCGAAGCCTCGGCTGTGAGAATAAGGATATTTTCCGCCGGCGGCTCCTCCAGTGTCTTAAGCAGACTGTTGGCCGCCTCCTGACGCATGGTATGGACATCTTCAACGACCACCACCCGTCTTTGCGATTCATAGGGGGGGTAGCTCAGAGATTTGCACAGTCGGCGAACGCTTTCTATCTTGATCGTTCCCTTCTCGGGTGACTCGACCATATAGTCAGGGTGATTGCCCGACAGGAATTTTTTGCAGCTAAGACAGTGGCCGCAACTGGCTACCGGACCACGATTACTGCAGTTCAGGGCTTTGGCCATGGCTGCGGCATAGAGCTTCTTGCCAACCCCGTCCGCCCCGCGAAAAAGATAGGCATGGGCAATTCTTCCTGAGCCCAGCGACCTGCTCAACAGTGCCTTGGCACGCTGCTGGCCCAAAAGTCCTGAAAAAGCGGTGGGTTTCTTATCCTCATCCATCGGCTGCTGTCCTAGAAAAGCGTCTTTTGCCGCCGGCGGCGCTCATCATCGCTTTGCGCCTCCGCCTCACATTCTTGAAGAGAGGAGAGGTAGAGAAATCTCTCCAGCGAGCGTTGGTAATCGCTCCATTTTCGTCCCTCCTCCTTTTGCTTGCGTCGCAGCTGTTCTATGAGGTTCATCTTGGAATCAAGATCATCTATATAACTCAGCAGAAAGGCTTCCGGCGTCATGGGTACGGTTGGTGAGCCGAACTCCAACCGTCCGTGATGACTAAGGATAAGATGCTGTATCTGGGTAAGTATATCCTCGGGAAAGCCATCTATGCAGGCAGCCTGTTCGCAGACCATCTCACTGCCGATAACCAGATGCCCCTTTAATCTGCCGGCGGAAGTGTAGTCTACCAGCCCCACCTCTTCCTTGAGTTCTTTGATTTTACCAATATCATGGAACATTACTCCGGCCATGAGAATGGAGCGGTCGACTCCCGGGTAATGGGATACCAGCATGTCGGCAACGCGGGCCATGGAAAGACAGTGTTCCATGAGGCCGCCGACGTAGGCATGATGGATGCCCTTGGCTGCAGGGGCCGACTGAAAACGCTCCCATACTTCCCCTTTTTGAAAAAATCGATTCAACAGTTTACGTACCCAGCCGTTTTCCACCGAGGCCACAAGCTTTTGTATCTGGCGTGCCATCTCTCCAAGGTCGTGAGGCGAGGCAGCAACAAAATCCGCCAGCGCCACCTCGGCAGCATCCACGGGCCGAACGGCCTCAATGCGCAGCTGCAGTTTGTCTCTATAGGACTGAGCCGCCCCGCGCAGACGAACAAAACTGCCGACCTGGCAGATGGTGGCCGTCTGTTCGGCATTGTCCCATACCGGACCACCTATCTCTCCGGTCCGGTCGGCGAGTTCGAGAAGCAGATAGGGTTTTCCCGCCCGTGTTTCAGCAAGCCGCGCCGCCTTTACCAGAAAAACCTCATCAATGCGCTCTCCCTCCTGCAACTGTTCAATAAATTTGTTTTTTGTCATATCCCTCTGTCACAACAATGGTGAGTGATCAGCGCCACATTTTTACGTTTCTTCATCATCCATTTCGGTCCAGCTCATATCGCTTTCCAGGCGAAAGGACCCTTCGAATCCGTAGGGCTGGCGGGCTCCCCAGTCAACAGGGGAAAGCATGGAAAAAACCAGTGACTGATCCTTTTTTTTGTATAGATGGTAAATCCGGCCAGGTTTCTTGCGAAAATTGCACTCGGCTCTATGCAGTTGCTGATCTCTGCGGGTCTTTTCGAGAAGAGTGCGCGCCTCCTCCTGCAGCCCCCGGATCTGATCGGCCAGAAGCTTAAGCTTTCCGCCGGTCTGCATGGAGAGCAGATCGTCGGCTTTGGCAATCTCCTCTGCCAGGTCGACGAGTTCAAAGGCGGGAGCCAGGCGGCTCACCGGGTAAGGGGAAAGATACTCCCCGTTTTCCTTTCTCTTTCGTTTCTCCGTTTCTTTCACTGCTCGTTTTTTTTGAATCAATTGCTCTTCTTCTGACGAAATGAACGCTTCGTCTTCAGACTTTCTGCTCAAACCGGGTACTATACTCTGCCGGCAAGGAAAATGCCCTGCTTTTTCCTCATCGTACCTGGCACAGCACGGCTACCCCCGACACCGCCCGGATCATTTTCTGGATGGCCCTTCTCTATTGTACTCGCACCGCAGATGACTGCAATGGTCAAGAGAAAACTCATACTGCACACTGAAATTGTCAAGGAGACTTTCAGGCTCTTGCGCGGCTGCTCTATCGCTGTCGAGAATGGCCGGCCTAGCGACTCACTCCTGATGCTGAACAGGCAACCGTTCTTTTGAACCTTGCAGAACTGCCGGATTCCCTCAAAACCCATTACCTGCTGGCGATACACTTCGATACGTAAGTACTTCATCGAACATCGAAAAAAATCAAATATCAGTTTCGGTTATTCTTGACACGAGATAATCAGAAGTGGTAGGTAATAAAGGCTCACACATACTAAACTAGTGGAAGTCATGCACATTTTTTATTACGTAACTGTTTGAGAACGCCTCCAATTCAACGTTTTTTGAGACTTGAATGAAGCATGTACTCGCCTTATCGACTATGCTTGCCGCCTTCTGGTTGGTAAACTCGGGTCACTATACACCACTGATTCTCTTTTTCATGGTGGTCTCGGTACTTTTCGTCGCCATACTCTGCCACCAGATGGACGTAGTTGACGGCGAATCGCAGCCGCTCAATCTCACCTTCACCATTCCTATCTACTGGTTGTGGCTTCTCAGAGAAGTATTCCTGGCCAACATCGTCGTAGCACGCTGCGTCTGGAAGGGTCCCGATTCCATCAACCCCAGGGTCTTGAAGGTCACGGCCGAGCAGAAAACCGACCTCGGCGTGGTCATATACGCCAATTCCATAACCATGACCCCCGGAACAGTCAGCATCGATCTTGAGGACAGGGAAATAACCGTCCACGCCCTCACCGACGAATCGGCCGCTGACCTTCTTACCGGCGAGATGAACAGACGAGTATGCAGGGTGGAACGCTAATGTATATTCTCACCACCTTAATTCTCCTGGTAGTTATGGCCTTTGCCCTCATTCGCGCCTTCAAGGGGCCGACCCTCTATGACCGCATACTTGCCGTCAATACCTTCGGCACCAAGACAGTGCTCCTGATCGCCGTGCTCAACTTTCTGGCCGGCAGACAGGATTTTCTCGATATCGCCATCGTCTACGCCTTGATCAATTTCATCAGTGTTATCGGAATATTGCGATTCTTTGAATATTCCACAAAACAACCTCTGGACGAGGACCTATGATAGAAACGCTGCTTGACATTCTCAGTTGGATCCTTCTGGCTTCGGGAAGTTTTTTCTGCCTGACCGGAGCACTGGGCCTGCTGCGCTTTCCCGATTTTTTCACACGAACCCATGCCACGGGCATCACTGATACCATGGGAGCCGGCCTGATACTGATCGGCCTGATGCTCCAGGCCAGTAACTGGATTGTTTTCGCCAAACTCATCATCATCATGCTCTTTTCTTTCCTGGCCGCCACCACCGCCTGCCACGCCATGTCCAAGGCCGCCATTAAAAGCGGGCTGAAACCGCAGACAAACACCCATCGCCACAGAGACTCGGAGGAGCAGCCATCGAAACTGTAATTGATTTCGTACTTTTGAGTTTTCTTGCCTTGACGGCCGTAGCTATTACCCGCATGGGCGATCTGTTTGCGGTGGTGATGCTCTCAGGCATCTACAGTCTGCTCTCGGCTGCGCTCTTTCTCGATCTCCATGCCGTGGATGTGGCCTTCACCGAGGCAAGCGTCGGTGCCGGTATCTCCACCCTGCTATTTCTTGCAACGCTCAAACTGGTGCCGCGCTACGATAAGAAATCGCGCTACAAACCGACCCTGGCTCTCGGGGTGGTCATCGCCACCGGTGCCCTGCTCATTTACGGCACCTTCGACATGCCGCATTTCGGCAAAGCCGATGCACCGGTACATGAACACGTCGCTCCCCGTTACCTCAACGAATCAATGGAAGAGATCGGCGTGCCCAACGTCGTTACCTCGGTTCTTGCCAGCTACCGCGGCTTTGATACCCTGGGCGAGGTTGTGGTTATTTTTACCGCCGGCATCGGCGTCATGTCGCTTCTGCGCATATCCCAGCAAACCAAGGAGGAGTCAAAATCGAAAACCCCCCCCGATATGCAGCAGCAGGTAATCCTGCGGGTGGTTGCCAAAATGATGATCCCGCTCATTCTCATCTTCGCCCTGTATGTGCAGTTTCATGGCGACTATGGACCGGGAGGCGGTTTCCAGGCCGGTGTAATTTTTGCAGCGGGCATCATACTGTACACCATGCTCTTCGGCTTGAGCACGGCCCAGAAAATATTTAAACGTAAAGTGCTGGAACTGTTCACTGCCATCGGTGTTTTCCTCTATGCCAGTGTCGGCTTTACCTGCCTGTTCATGGGGGGAAATTTTCTCGATTACAGTGTTCTCCGCCACGACCCCGTGCATGGTCAGCACCTGGGAATTCTGCTCATCGAACTGGGGGTCGGCATTACCGTGGCCTCTGTGATGATAACCATTTTCTTCAAATTCACCTGGCGAACCGTCAAGCATAAGTACAACCAATGAACATACTCGGTCTCTACAACTATTGGATTGTCGTAATCCTCATGCTCATCGGCTTTTATATCGTTATCGCTCATGAGAATCTGGTCAAGAAGCTCGTCGGCCTTGCCATTTTCCAGACGTCGGTGTTTTTCCTCTACATCAGCGTGGGCAAAATTACCGGTGCCACCGCTCCCATTCTCGATGAAAAGTGGCAGCTCTACTCCAATCCGCTGCCGCATGTCCTTATTCTCACGGCCATTGTCGTCGGCATCGCCACCACCGCCCTCGGTCTCTCCCTGGTGGTAAGAATACAAGAGGCCTACGGCTCCATCGAAGAAAACGATATCCAGATTCAGGACACCCAGGATCAATTTGAATGCCAGCTCGAGGCATACGGTGTTCAGGAGAAACTTACCACCTTTGATCAGGAATTAGACGAGTGACTGCTCACTATCCCGTACTTCAGGTCGCAATCCCCCTGTTGGCAGCTCCGGTCTGCCTTTTTCTGCGGATCCCGCGCCTGGTCGGCCTGTTTGCCATTCTGGTCAGCGGCGCTGCCTTCTTTATAAGCTGCATGCTGTTGCAGCAGGTTATCGCAACCGGTCCCATTTCCTACGAGCTCGGCGGCTGGGCGGCTCCCTGGGGGATCGAATACCGGATAGACACGCTCAACAGCTATCTTCTGGTACTGGTGTCTGCCATGAGCACCGTCGTTCTGGTCGCAGCCCAGACCAGCATCGTCAGAGAACTGCGCGAGGACAGACACACATTTTTCTACACTGCCTATCTCCTCTGTCTCACCGGGCTGCTGGGCATCCTTGCCACCGCCGATGTATTCAACGTCTTTGTTTTTCTTGAAATCTCGGCCCTTTCCTCCTATACCCTGATAGCCATGGGTTCAGACAGGCGGGCGCTCACGGCCTCCTACCAGTATCTGATCATGGGAACCATCGGCGCCACCTTCATCATCATCGGTGTCGGTCTGATGTATATGATGACAGGGACCCTCAACATGTACGACCTGGCCCAGAGGCTGCCCGACGTTTACCACACCAAAACCGTTCACTGCGCCTTCGGCTTCTTCATCGTCGGCGTCTGTCTCAAACTGGCACTGTTTCCGCTCCACCTCTGGCTGCCGAACGCCTACGCCTATGCCCCTTCTGTGGCTACGGCATTTCTGGCCGCCACCTCGACCAAGGTCGCCGTCTATCTGCTCATACGCTATATTTTCAGCATCTTCGGCATCACTTTCGTCACCACGTCCCTGCCTCTGGAAGAGATTTTTCTCATTCTCGGCCTGGCTGGTATTTTCGCCGCCTCGATCTCGGCCATCTACAGGCTCAATATCAAAAGACTGTTTGCTTACTCCTCCGTGGCCCAGATAGGCTATATGATCCTTGGCCTGGCCATAGGCACCCGCCTGGGTCTCACCGCCACGCTTCTGCACCTGTTCAACCATGCCCTGATGAAGTCTGCCATATTCCTGGCAATTGGCGCTGTGGTCTACCGCATCGGCAGTGCCCAGCTCAACCATTTTGCCGGTCTTGGCAAAAAAATGCCCTGGACCATGGCCGCACTTGTGGCCGGAGGCCTGAGTCTTATCGGCGTACCCCTGACCGTTGGTTTTGTCAGCAAGTGGTATCTGGTGGCAGCCCTACTCGACAAGGGGTGGTGGCCCGTCGCCGTACTGGTGCTGATCAGTTCGCTGTTGGCGGTCATCTATGTCTGGCGTATAATCGAATGGATCTACTTCACCCAACCACGGATTATCATAGACAATGTCAAAGAGGCGCCACTGAGCCAGCTCATTCCCATCTGGTTGCTGGTCCTGGCCAATATCTACTTCGGCGTTGACACCCGATTGACGGTGGGTGTGAGCAAACTGGCGGCACAAAGTCTCTTTGGAGCGAACCTGTGATGCTGATGGCCCCCGAAACAATGATGCTGCTGACCATGCTTGTGCCCATCCTGGCGGTACCGGCTATCTACGCCACCGGCGGCATGCCCAACGTCCGCGAGACCGTAACGGTTACGGCCAGTATTATTCTCATCTATTTGGTCAGCAGCCTCTATTCAGCAGTTATCAGCAGCGGTGCGGCCGTCGCTCTGCGCAGTCCCGACCTTTTTCCAGGCCTGGCGCTCACCTTCGAAATCGAACCGCTGGGCATGCTCTTTTCGCTGGTGGCCAGCTACCTCTGGCTGGTGACAACCATCTATGCCATCGGTTATATGCGCGGCCACCATGAGGAAAATCAAACACGTTTTTACGCCTGCTTCGCCATTGCCATATCCTCGGTCATGGGCATCGCCTATGCCGACAATCTCTTCACTCTCTTTATCTTCTACGAAGCTTTAACGCTGTCGACCTACCCGCTCGTCACTCACGCCGGGACAAGCTCTGCCAAGGAAGGTGGCCGGGTGTATCTCGGCATCCTCCTGACCACCTCCATACTTTTTCTGCTGCTGGCAATTATCGGTACCTGGTATACCACCGGCACCACCTCTTTCCAGGCCGGCGGTATTTTCGCACCGGAAACGCCGTCGGTTATCACCGGAACACTGCTGGTACTGTTTATTTTCGGCATCGGCAAGGCGGCCATCATGCCCTTCCACCGCTGGCTGCCGGCGGCAATGGTAGCACCGACCCCCGTCAGCGCCCTGCTGCACGCGGTGGCCGTGGTCAAAGCCGGCGTCTTTACCGTCTTGAAGGTTTGTGTCTATATTTTTGGCCTCGACCTGCTCAATGACCTGCCGACGACCCAGATCATGCTCTATATTGCCGCCGCCTCTGTACTCTTTGCCTCCTTTGTGGCAATGCGCCAGGATAATCTTAAAGCCCGGCTCGCCTATTCGACGGTCAGTCAGCTCGGCTATATTACTGTGGGGGCGCTGCTGGCCACCAGCGCCGGCGTTGTCGGCGGCGCCATGCACATCGCCATGCACGCTTTCGGCAAGATTACCCTGTTTTTCTGCGCCGGTGCCATCATGGTTGCCGCCCATAAAACCGAAATCAGTGAAATGCGCGGCCTGGGCAGAAGAATGCCCATCACCATGACTGCCTTCTTCATTGGCAGCCTTTCCATCATCGGCCTGCCCCCGACGGGCGGCACCTGGGGAAAATGGTTCTTGATGACCGGAGCTCTCGATGCCGGCCAGTGGACGATCATGGGTGTTTTGATGCTCAGCTCGCTACTCAACATCGCCTACCTGCTGCCCATCCCGCTGCGAGGTTTTTTCTCTCAAAGCGGCACCACCGGCGAAATAGCAATCAAGGAAGCCCCGCTCCCCTCTCTGCTGGCGCTTTCTTTCACCGCACTGGGCTGCATACTTTTGTTCTTCTTCACTCAGCCGCTCTATGAGCTGGCATCGGCTATACTCTAGGAAGAGGTTGCGCTTATGGCAGACGATACAAAACATTTTTTCGACAACCCAGCGAATGTCCAGCGCGTTCTCTACCTGCTCTATTTCTGCTGCGCGATACTTTTCGTTCTCGATTTCATCATTCACCGCCACATGCTCCACGCATGGGAAGAACTGCTGGGGTTCTATGCCATCTATGGCTTCATAGGCTGTGTCGTTCTGGTGTTGGTTGCCAAGTGGATGCGAACCTTTCTGATGCGGGATGAAGACTATTACGACCGCTTTGAACTGGACCAGCGCGAGCTCGATGGAGGTGACCATGTGGGCCGCTGAAATACCAGCCTTTCTGCCACTTTTTCTGGCCTCAGTCGTTGCCCTGTTCACCAAGGGATACATCAGAGGATCTGTTCTGCTCGGCCTCATAGTGCTCAGTGGCATTCATCTGACGATGCTACCGGAGAACGTGCAGGTTTCCCTGCGTTTCCTCGGCTATGATCTGATGCCGTACCGGGTGGACAAACTCAGTCTGATTTTCGGCTATGCCTTTCACATAGCGGCATTTATAGGTGTGATCTTCTCTCTCCATGTGAAGGACACCATGCAGCAGGTGGCAGCTCCCCTCTATGCGGGCAGCGCCCTGGGCGCCGTTTTTGCCGGAGACCTGCTGACGCTTTTTGTTTTTTGGGAGCTTTTGGCGGTAAGTTCAGTCTTCCTCATCTGGGCCAGACGCACAGAAAGGGCCTATCAGGCGGGCATACGGTATCTGCTCATCCAGGTACTTTCCGGGCTCATCCTTATGGCCGGCCTTTTGGCCTACGGCCACGACACCGGCTCGCTGGCATTCGACTATATAGGCTTAAACGGCATCGCC
>CAKZOA010000217.1 GCA_937132035.1 uncultured Desulfobulbaceae bacterium
GCTTTCCGGCCTTGGCGATATTTTCCCTGACAACCTCGTCTATGAAGATAAGTATTGATTCAGGTGGCTTACCTGCGGCCTCGGCGATAACCTCGGTGACTCCCTTGCTGATTTTCGCTTTCTGCTCACGGCTCAACTCGCCGGCGACGCGGATATTGACGTAGGGCATGGTGTATACCTCCTGTAAGTGATGGTTGAGGCTCCGGCGTGCTGGGTGAGCCCGTTTCTATTGTTCTTGAATAATAAGGCCAAAATGGCTATTTTGTCGAGGCTGTTTGGAAAAAACGTCCCTGGTGTCTCTGGCGAGATATCGAATTTTCACGCCAAAATCACGTTGCCTGCGGCCAGCTGCCGGCAGCGACAATATACTCCGTGTTACGGGTGGAATCCATGAATATTCTTGTTACGGGCGGTGCGGGCTATATCGGCAGTCATACCTGTCTGGAGCTGCTCAGCGAAGGCCATGAGGTCATAGTCATCGACAATCTGTCCAATTCCAGCCGGGAGTCCCTGCTGCGGGTGGAGGAGCTGACGGGCAAAAATCTTGTGTTTCACCAGGTAGACCTTTTGGACGAGGATGGCCTCGACGAGGTATTTCGATCCGCTCCCCCCATCGACGGTGTTATTCATTTCGCCGGCCTCAAGGCCGTGGGCGAGTCCGTGGACAAGCCGCTTTTGTACTACAACAATAATATCAAGGCAACGCTCAATCTTTGCGAGGCCATGGTACGCCATGACGTCACCGCCATAATCTTCAGCTCCTCGGCCACGGTGTACGGAGATCCGGCCACGGTGCCCATCAAGGAAAATTTTCCGTTATCCTGTACAAATCCCTACGGCAGGACCAAGCTCATGAGCGAGGAAATATTGACCGATCTCAGCCTGGCACGCACCGACTGGAATGTTACTCTCCTGCGCTATTTCAATCCGGTCGGGGCGCATGACAGCGGCCGTATCGGTGAAGACCCGGGTGGAATACCAAACAACCTGATGCCCTATGTCTCCCAGGTTGCCGTTGGTAAACTCGAAAAACTGTCTGTATATGGTGACGATTATCCCACCGATGACGGTACCGGTGTTCGTGATTACATCCATGTCGTCGACCTTGCCCGGGGGCATGTCAAGGCGCTGCAGAAAATCGGCGGCGTTGGCGGTGTCAATATCTACAACCTCGGTACCGGCCGCGGCTACAGCGTACTCGAAGTGGTCAAAGCCTTTGAGACGGCGAGTGGCAGGACTATCCCTTATAGGGTAACGGCGAGAAGAGCAGGGGATATCGCCACCTGTTACGCCGATGCCGGCAAAGCCTGGAAAGAACTGGGATGGAAGGCCGACAAGGGCATGGAGGAAATGTGCGCCTCCACCTGGAAATGGCAGAGGAATAATCCCGACGGCTACTCTGGATCCTGACGTCCACCTGCGGTGGTCTTTTTTTACCTTCGTCCCGCTGTTTACGGCCCGGGGCGATCGCCTTCATCTCCGGTTCCGACTCCTCGGTTGTACCGTATCGCTGCCGGCCTGGCGAGCACCTTCTCCAGAGACTGGTGCGGCCGATGTTACATACTGTATTTGTGTAAAAAAGGATGACTTCGTGTGCGAATTGTGCTTGAATAAAAGGGTGTCTTGTGATACCAGTCAAGACTAAAGAGATTTGAGGCATAGTTTGCACAATGGCACAACAAGTGAAGTCAACAATGATATTCGGTTGCGGCAACCGGATAATGGGCGACGACGGTTTTGGACCCGCTGTTATCGACCTGCTCTCAAGCCGTTACAGGCTCCCCGATTCGGTTGCCGCCATCGATGCCGGTACGGCGGTGCGTGAATATCTTTTCGACTATCTCCTCTCCCCCGAGGGCCGTCCGCGATCCATTATCCTGCTCGACGCTGTCGATTACCAGGGCAGGGAGTCGGGAGAGGTTTTTCTCATCAGCCCGCGCATGATTCCTGCAAAAAAGGTGCATGATTTTTCGCTGCACCAATTTCCAAGCGTCAATTTGCTCTCCGAGATCGAAGAATATACGGGCATTGATGTCACCATCATCGCCGCCCAGATGGAATGTCTGCCCGAAGAAGTGAAGGAGGGACTTTCGCCGAGTATGGAGGCGGCGGTGGTCCATGCCTGCGAAACAATAACGCAGATGCTTTTCTGCAAATACTCGATAAGCGAGGTAACTCCCCCATGATGTACGAATTTAAAGTCAGTGAAATGGCGGAAGAATTTGGGGTGCATCGCAATACTATAAGAAACTGGATCAATGCCGGAACGCTGTCGGCCAAGGAAGGTCCGGGAAGAAAGTATCTGATGAAGTTCGAGGATTACCAGGAACTCTGCGAGAAGTTCGGGCGCAAACCGCACATACGGCCAAACAGCCACGTTGATCTTGAAACCGTCAAGTCCCTGGAGGAAAAGAACTCGGAGTTGCCCGTCATCGAATTGGGCGGGCCGGTGAAAAAATTCTACGACGATCCTCGTTGGGCGGATGTCTGCCTGACCTGCGGTACCTGTGCCAGCGCCTGTCCTATTGCCGGCGTTGACAATCTCGACCCCCGTAAAATAGTGCGCATGACATTTTTTGGCATGGAGCACGATCTTGTCGAGGCTGACTGGCCCTGGAAATGCACCATGTGCGGCAAGTGTGAAAATGTCTGTCCCGCCAATATCGAAATTGTGGAGCTGATGCGCAAAATCCGTTCGCTGCGGAAGCGGGAACTGGTACCCGGTCCGATACACAGAGGCGTTGTGACCTGTCTCGAGCGCGGCAACAATCTGGGCATCCCCAAGGAAGATTTCATCGCTTTGCTCGAAGGTCTGGGCCAGGAGCTGGCTGAGGATTCCTGCCCCGGTTTTGCCACGCCCATCGATGCGCACGGTGCCAGGATTCTTGTGCAGGTTAATTCCAAGGAACCTTTCGCCGAACCCGACGATATGAAATGGTGGTGGAAAATATACCATGCTGCCGGCGAATCCTGGACCATATCTTCTGAAAACTGGGAAGGGGTCAACTGGGGACTCTTTTCCGGCGACAACGAGTCGATGAAAACGGTGGTCGGCCGGATCGTCGACAATATGCGGCGGCTCAACTGCGAGGTTCTGCTGCTGCCGGAGTCGGGGCATGCCTACTACGCTACCCGTTACGGCCTGAACCGCTGGTATCCCGATGCCCTCAGGGAATTCAAGGTATGCACCTTCTTCGATCTCCTCCTGGAGTATATCGCTGAGGGCCGTATTCAACTGGATAAGAGCAGACACCCTCAAAAAACCGTCTATCACGATCCCTGCAATTACGGCCGAAAGTCGCTCAAATCCTTTGGCAGAGCCTACTACGAGGAAGGCCGGCAGATAGTGGCAGCCTGCTGCACCAATGTCGTTGAGATGGAGCCCAACCGGGAGACCAATTACTGCTGTGGTGCCGGCGGTGGGGCCTGGGCCATGCCCTTTGCGGCGGAGAGAATCTATTATGGCCGCATGAAGGCCCGGCAGATACGTGAGTCGGGCGCCGAAATGGTGGTTGCCTCATGCCATGGCTGCCGGGATCAACTGAAAAAGTCGCTGGTACAGGAATACAGCCTGGATGTCGAGGTTAAATATCTCTGGGAACTCGTGGCCGATTCTCTGGTACTGCCGGGGGAGGCGGGCAAATGAGGGACGTGCAGAAACCATATTGTCATATCGAGCCCGGCTCCGGCCGGGAGTTTGAACAAAGAGGAGG
Source organism: uncultured Desulfobulbaceae bacterium (assembly GCA_937132035.1). GTDB lineage: Bacteria > Desulfobacterota > Desulfobulbia > Desulfobulbales > Desulfocapsaceae > Desulfopila_A. The sequence goes on from CAKZOA010000217.1 coordinate 3,714, forward strand.
CAGGCCATGTTGAGTGAGGCCGTTAAGGTGGGTTCGGTGCTGATAGTCGGCGGTGGGGTGACAGGCATGCAGGCGGCGCTCGATCTTGCCGATGCCGGCCATTTCGTCTACCTGGTCGAAAAGACGGGCTCAATAGGCGGGGCCATGGCCCAGCTGGACAAAACCTTTCCCACCAATGACTGTTCGATGTGCATTCTCGCCCCGAAAATGGTCGAGTGTGGTAGGCATCTCAACATCAAGATACTGACATTGAGTCAGGTCACCAGGATTACCGGTACCGCCGGCGACTTCAAAATCACCGTCAAAGAGAACCCGCGCTTTGTCGATCCCGAGCGCTGCGTTGCCTGCGGCCTGTGCATGGAAAAGTGCCCAAAGTCGGTGGATAATGAGTTCGATGCGCTCGCCGGCAGGCGCAAGGCCATATTTATTAAATATCCACAGGCCGTTCCTCATAAATACCAGATCGACCCCGATGCCTGTCTGCGGATGAAAAAACCGGGCACCTGCGGCATCTGCGAAGAGGTCTGCTTTGCCGAAGCCATCAGATTCGATGACAGTGGTAAGGTTCATGAATTATCGGTGGGGGCCCTCATTCTCGCACCGGGGTTCGAACCCTTCGATCCGACCGAGGCCGGAGTCTGGGGATACGGGAAGTTTCCCAACGTCATCACCTCGCTCCAGCTCGAGCGCTATCTCTCGGCCACAGGTCCCACCGAAGGCAGGCTGCTGCGACCCTCCGACGGCAAGCCGGTGCGTAAGATCGCCTTCCTCCAGTGCGTCGGTTCCAGGGACGAAAACAGATGTGGCAACGGCTACTGCTCCTCGGTATGCTGCATGTACGCCATAAAGGAGGCAGTCATCGCCAGACAGCATGTGCCCAACCTTTCTGCGGCCATATATTATATGGACATGCGTACCCACGGCAAGGAATTCGATTCCTACATGGAGAAGGCCAAGACCGAAGACGGTGTCCGTTTCGTCCGCTGCCGGGTGCATGGGGTGGAGCCCTGTTCCGACAACGGTGATCTCCGCCTGCATTACATCAACGAGGAAGGACGACAGGTGGAGGAACTCTTCGACGTAGTGGTGCTCTCCGTCGGCTTGCGGACTCCGGAACATGTCCGAGAGCTTGCTGAAATTGCCGGCATTCAGCTGTCGGCGGCCAATTTTGCCTCTACCTCTGATTTCTTTCCGGTATCGACTTCCAAGGAGGGCATCTTTGCCTGCGGTGCCTTTTCCGGGCCCAAGGGTATTCCCCAGTGCGTGGTGGAGGGCTCCGCCGCGGCGGCGGCCGTCGCCTCGATTCTCGCGCCGGTCAGGGGCGAGAAGACCAGGGCCAGAAACTACCCCGAGGAGCGGAGGGTGGCCGAGGAGGAACCACGCATCGGCGTTTTCGTCTGCCACTGTGGCTCCAATATTGCCGACATGGTCGATGTCGCTGACCTCGAAGCCTATACCTGGAAGCTTCCCGGGATTGTTCATGTGGAGAAAAATCTCTTTTCATGTTCCCAGGAGACCCAGGAAGTACTTATCGATTCCATACGGCAGAAGCAGCTGAACAGGGTGGTCATCGCCGCCTGTTCGCCGCGAACCCACGAACCGCTTTTCCGAGAAACGCTGAAGACGGCCGGCATCAATGAGTATCTGGTGGAGATGGCCAACATCAGAAATCAGGATGCCTGGGTACACGATGATCGCCAAAAAGCCACGTTCAAGGCAAGGGATCTGGTACGCATGGCTGTGGCCAAGGTCGCACACGCCTGCGCTCTGGAGCCGGTGGCGGTTCCCATCGTTCAGCGGGCCCTGGTGATCGGTGGCGGCATTACCGGCATGACGGCGGCCCTCAATCTGGCCAACCAGGGCTTCGAGGTTGATCTGGTGGAGAAATCGGAGCGGCTCGGCGGCAACGCTCTCAATCTCAAACACACCTATTCGGGGGTGCATGTGCCCATGCAGGTGGCCAAATTGATCGATCGGGTCAATGTCCACGAAAAAATCAGTGTCTACATGGAAAGCGAAATCACCAAGGCCCAGGGCTTTGTCGGCAACTTCAAAACCACCGTCAAGACTGTGGGCAAAAAAGCCAAGACCATCGATCACGGCATCGGCATTCTCGCCACCGGCGCCACGATATTCCGGCCCACCGAATATGGCTATAAGCAGATAAAGTGCGTAGTTACCGCCATTGAGTTCGAAAAGCTGCATGAGCTTAAGGAAAAACATGTCAAGAAGGGCAAGTCATTCGTCTTCATTCAATGCGTCGGTTCCCGGGAGAAGGGCCGGATGTACTGTTCCAAGGTTTGCTGCACCCATTCTGTGCAGTCGGCTATCGAACTGAAACGGGAGGACCCCAGCCGCAATATTTATATTCTCTACCGCGACATGCGTACCTACGGAGAACGCGAATCGCTGTTCAAAAAGGCGCGCGAGATGGGTGTGGTCTTCATTAACTACGAGCTGCACGGCAAGCCCGAGGTCAGCGAAAAAGACAGGCAGATACGGGTGGACGTCTGGGATCATGTTTTGCACCGGCCGGTGCGTATACAGGCCGATATGGTTGTTTTGGCCACCGCCATCGTCGCCAATCCCGAAATGGAAAAGCTGGCTCAGCATTACCGCATTCCCTTGGACGGCAACGGCTTTTTTCAAGAGGCGCATGCCAAACTGCGTCCGGTGGACTTTACCACCGAAGGCCTTTTTACTGCCGGTCTGGCCCAGTATCCCAAGCCGGTAGACGAGTCAATCTCCGAGGCTCTGGCCGCCTCGGCCAGGGCGATGACGCTGCTGTCGCAGAAGCGGGTCTATCTCGACGGCATCAAGGCAGTTGTCAATGAGCACAGTTGCGACGGCTGCGCTCTGTGTATAGACGTCTGTCCCTATCATGCCATAGAATTGATCGAAAAAGAACAGGGCAAGGGGAAGGCTCCCCTCAAGCTCGTGCGCGTCAACACCGCCAAGTGCAAGGGCTGCGGCCTTTGCCAGGGTACATGCCCCATGCGCGGCATCGACGTGGCCGGCTTTACCATGGAACAGTTGAGCAGCCAGATCAAGGCGGCTCTGGACACAGCAGAGTGAGAGAACGCATTAGACAAGGAGCGTAGCATATGCATCGCCAACCGACAATCATCGCTTTCTGCTGCAACTGGTGCTCATATGCAGCGGCTGATCTGGCGGGTTCTTCGCGGATGAAATATCCGCCTAATATCAGGATCATACGGGTAATGTGCTCGGGAATGATGCATCCGGAACTGGTGCTCGACGCTCTCAACCAGGGTGCCGATGGGGTCATGATTTTGGGGTGTCATCTTGGCGAGTGCCACTATATAGATGGCAATCGCAAGGCCCTGGCCCGTTCGGAGGTGATCAGCGAACTGCTGGAGGATTTTGGCTATGAGCAGGAGCGATTTGGCATTTTCTGGGTTTCCTCGGCAGAGCCTGAGCGGTTTGTGGAGTTGGTCACCGATATGGTGGAGAAGGTCAAAGAGTTGCGGGAGGCATAGGCGCGGATATGGCCCTGCGTATCGCCATGGAATGGCTCGGTTCCTGTTCCGGCTGTGAAATATCTTTTCTCAACATGGGTGAGGAACTGATGGCCCTGCTTGAGGCCGGAGTTGAAATCGTCCATGCCCCCCTTCTCATGGACCATAAATACTACGGGCAGACAGGAGAAGGCAAGGTGTTGACCATCCCCGAGGCCGATATCGGCCTCGTTTCCGGCGGCGCTCTGGACGAACACCACCTCTGTGTTCTTGAGGAGATGCGGCGCAAATGCACGATGCTGGTGGCCCTGGGGACCTGTGCCACTCATGGTGGCATTCCGGCCTTGATGAATGGCAGAGACAGGCGTCAGAGCCTGCAGGAGGTTTTTGAGACCGTCTCAACCGATCCGGGGGCGTCGCTGCCCGATGTCGAGGTACCCGCATCGCTGGAGAGGGTCTATGCCTGTGATGAAAAGGTCGCCGTCGATCTGCTGCTGCCCGGATGTCCGCCGCATCCGGATCGTATCGTCGAAGTATTGCACTCTCGTCTCGAGGAGCGGTCCTTGAATCTTTCCAGCCGCAGCGTCTGCGATACCTGTCCGGTGGAGCGCAGGGGCAAGGGGGAGCTAAGAGACGTGCTGCGATTTTTCACCAATGCCAGCTATGACCGGAGTAAGGGAGTGGAGACCATGCGCTGTCTTCTCGAACAGGGGTATATGTGCATGGGGCCGGTCACCCTGGCCGGTTGTGCCGGCGGCCAGGCCCCGAGATGCATCGAGGCACGTGTTCCTTGCCGCGGCTGCTATGGCCCGGTTCGCAGAGAAGGCAACCAGATGCTTGATATGATGAATGCTTTGGCCAGCAATGGCATCAACTACAGATCGGTGGTCGATCGTCGTTCGATTCTGCGTTTCAGTGGAGCTCACGGCAGATTGCGTCCACTGCGAAAATAGCCGGAAAAGGAAGAAGGAGATATGGCAGAGGTAATAACCATCGCCCCCGTCACCAGAATCGAAGGGCACGCCAAGATAGCAATTCATCTCGATGACAACGGCAATGTGGATGACGCCTTTCTCCATATCCAGTCTCTCAGAGGTTTTGAAAAGTTCATCGAGGGCAGGCCTGCCGAGGAGATACCGCGCATAGTCAACCGCATTTGCGGCATCTGCCCCTGGATGCATCATCTGGCCTCGGTCAAGGCTGTGGATGGCGCACTCGGTGTGACGCCCGCCCCGGCAGGGCACCGCCTGCGGGAGCTCTGTCAGGTGCTGGCGCATGTCAACGACAAGATCCTTCATTTCTTCTTCCTGGCGGCACCGGATTTTATCCTCGGTCCCGATTCCGATTATTCCGTCCGCAATGTCATGGGGATTGTCAAGACCAACCCGGAGCTGGCCAGGAGGGTAGTGAAGATGCGCCAGCTCGGCCAGATGCTTTTAGAAAATTTTGCCGGCAAGGCCATACATCCCATCGCCGGAGTTGTCGGCGGTTTTGCCAAACCCATGAGCGAGCATGAAAGACAGGAGATGCTCCAGGGTGTGGAAACCCTGCTCGACTTCGCCAGGTACAGTATCGATTATGCCAAAAAGAAAGTTTTTGCAAACTACCAGGATGTCATCGGCGCTCTGGGTAATATAACAACAGGTTTTCTGGCAACAGTGGATCCGGCCGACGGTTCAATGAGGCTCTATGACGGCGTCCAGCGACTGATGCGGTCCGACGGTACTTCCTGCGATTTCAAGGCCCGGGACTACGACGCTTATCTCGGCGAGCGCGTTGAGTCCTGGAGCTATGCCAAAATGGTCTATGCCAAGACCTGGGAAGAGGGATTCAGCCTCGACCCTGACCGGCCGCGGGGTATCTACCGCAGCAACACTCTGGCCCGTATCAATGTCTGCGACAGGATTTCCACGCCCGGGGCTCAGGAGGAACTTGAAGAATTTCGGGAGCTGTTCGGCAGGCCGGCGCAGCAGACCCTGCTCTACCACTGGGCCAGGCTCATTGAGTTGCTCTATGCCTGTGAACGGAGCAAGGAACTGCTTGAAGACCAGACCATAACCGATCCGGCGGTCCGCACCGAGGCACACCCGAGAGCGGGACGGGGGGTGGGCATCGTCGAGGCGCCCCGGGGAACGCTGATCCACGATTATACCACCGACGACCAGGGCTGTATCGCCAGTGCCAATCTCATCGTCGGCACCACCCATAATATCGGCCCCATGAACATGAGTGTCAAGCAGGCGGCCAAAACGCTCATCTCCGGTGGAAAGTACACGAAAGGGCTGCTCAACAAGGTGGAGATGGCCGTCAGGGCCTACGATCCATGAATGTCTTGTGCCACGCACCGCCTGGATGGCGGCATTCCCCTGGCCTTGAACATAATCGATCATCAGGGAGAGATATTGTATACACTCACCAACGACGACGAGAGGTTTGTATGACGACACAGGCCAATAGACCGCCGAGGCGCAAGGTTAGGGCGGAAAACCCCACCGGCGCCTGCGGCTACATAGACCATATGACCATTGACGAGCTGCGTGAGAGGGGCGTCGGTGAAGAATTCGATGCCACCTGCCCAAGCTGCGGCATGTTTCATCTGACTCGGGCGGAAATTGAGCAGCTCAACAGCGAAAAGTTTACTGAAACGCAGGATTTCGTCAAGCTCCGCGATCAGGCCGAAGAGGCGGGCTGAGCGGATCAGCAGCTGTAACAGATCTGATTCGAGACTATTATGCCGAAGGTATCCTTAGCTCATGGAAACGGCGGAGCGGCCAGCCAGGAACTCCTTGGCGATCTGTTTCTCAGGTATTTGTCAAGTCCGGTCCTGCACTGCCTGGAGGACAGCGCTCTGCTCGAGGAACACGCTGGACGCCTGGCTTTTTCCACAGACTGCTATACCAACGAACCGCCATTTTTCCCCGGGGGCAATATAGGCACTCTGGCGGTACACGGTACCATAAATAACCTAGCCATGCGCGGGGCCATGCCCCTGGCACTCAGCCTTGGAGTGATCATCGAGGAGGGATTTCCCTTAGGTGATCTTGAAGAAATTATCCGTTCCGTCGGCTTAGCCACGGAACTGGCCGAGGTCGCCGTTGTCGCCGGTGACACCAAAGTGGTGCCCCGGGGCAGAATGCAGGGAATATGTCTTAGTACCTCAGGCATTGGCCTGGTAGCCCCGGGTTCAGAGATCTCGGGCACCGACATCGAAGAAGGTGATGTCGTTATCGTTTCCGGCAATATAGGTGAGCACGGCCTGGCCCTGAGAAATCAAGGCGGCAAGCTGCCTGCCTGCTGTGCAGGTGAAATTGGTCCGATGCATTTCATGATCCGGGAAATCATGGAGAATTTTCCCGATGCAACCCATGCCCTGCGTGACCCTACCAGGGGCGGTCTGGCAACTTCCCTCGTCTGGTTGGCCTCGGCTTCGGCCGTATGCATGGAGATCGACCGGCAGGCCATCCCTCTCTGCGAGGGTGTCCGCAGATTCTGTGCACGGGAAAACATAAGTCCATTCTATCTCGCCAGTGAAGGACGCTGCATTCTCTGCTGCGATCCGCAGTACGCCGAGGAGGTCCTGGCCCTGATGCGGACTATACCGATCGGCGCCAATGCCGGAATCATCGGTCGGATCAGTGCCTCGCCCATGGGCAGGGTGCGCCTCCATGAAGCAGACGGTTCGATCTCTTTTCTCGATGCGCTCTAGCCGCGCCTGAGAACTCCGGATTTTCGTAAAATGTGAGGGCTAGAAAAAGTCGGCAAGTCCCGTGAAAATGAGGATGAGACCGGCTATTTCGAGGAGGTTGCCGAGGGTGCTGGGGTTTCGCTGTCGGTGGCGGATGTTCTGAAAGATGAATTCGCGGCGACTTTTGCAGACAAGGGCCTTTTGCAGCGGGTGATTTATCCATTCGCCGACGCCGATGACCAGTGTTCCCAAACCTATTTCCCGCAGGCCTCCGAGAAGACCATCGCTTTCCCCGAAGAGGAAGGAGTAGACCAGCATGAGGATGCCGGTTACCAGCAGCAGAATAAAAAAGTAGCTGGTTGCCCTGGTACTGGTGGTGGTGGGTATATGTGGAGACATGGTCATGTTTTTTGCCGGAGACTGTGTATGTCTGTAACCGTAGTGGAACGCACCATATTGTAACTTTTTCACAGGAAAAAGTAAATACAGAGGGCATCCTGCCCTCAGGTGTCGATCAGAGGGTAATTCCTGGCAGCATTCCAGCTGTGGCACAGGCTTTGTCCTGTAGACTTCTTATTGGCTAATCCGGTCTCTTAACTACCAAATTCGTAAGGTTTTGTATGTGTGTGCCACGTAAGTTCAACGAGCAGCGGATCGGAATAGATCTTTGTGATTCCCTCTTATTCATAGCAGCTCGGTCTGAGACAGGGATACCCGGGAAAAGATCTCTCCTGAACCTTCCTGAGAAGTTCAAGCTGATGTGAACGATACCTGTATTTCTGGTAGTCATCACATTTGACCCGGCTCCACCGTATGGTACGCTGATTACTATCTTCGCTGAAAGTGTGTTATACTGGTGACTGCCAAATATTCAACAGTCAACAGGGAGAAAAGTTACAGCCGCAGAAACCGGCAAACGGACAGATATGACTCTTTACGACAGCAATGATAGCAGAGATAGCTGCGGTTTCGGCCTGATTGCCCACATGTCGGGCAAGCCCAGTCACCGCATTGTGCGAACGGGAATTTACGGTTTGAGCCGCATGAGCCACCGCGGTGGTATTGCCGCCGACGGCAGAACCGGTGACGGTTGCGGTATACTTCTGAGCAGGCCGGACAGCTTTTTCAAGGCGGTCGCCCTGGAAAATGGCTGGAGTCTCGGCAGCCGTTACGGTGTCGGTATGGTCTTCCTGCCCCGGCAACAGGCGCGAAGAAAGACGGCTGTACAGGCCATGGAAGAGGAGCTGCAAAAAGAAACTCTCACCGTTGACGGTTGGCGGGAGGTTCCCGTCAATGTCGAAGTTCTGGGCGAGCTGGCGGCTTCGACGCTGCCGCATATCGCCCAGGTCTTTGTCAGCGGACCCAGCGGTTGGGGTGCCAAGGATCTTGAGCGCCGGTTGTATATGGTGCGTCGGCGTATCGAAAAACGATTAGAGGATGACGATTTCTACGTGGTCTCCCTTTCCGGTGTCGTCACTATTTACAAGGGATTGTGCCGGCCGGAGGATCTCAATGTCTTCTATCCCGATCTCGCTGATCTGCGCATGCAGTCCTCCATATGCCTCTTCCACCAGCGTTTCTCGACCAATACCCTGCCTCGCTGGTCGCTGGCCCAGCCTTTCCGCTTTCTTGCCCACAATGGTGAGATAAATACCATTACCGGCAACCGGCAATGGGCCGCGGCTCGCACCTATAAATTCCGCTCACCGGTGTTGCCTGATCTGCAGGAGGCTGCGCCCTTCGTCAACTCCAGCGGTTCCGACTCCTCGAGCCTCGACAATATGCTGGAGATGATGCTGGCAGGCGGCATGGACATTTTTCGTGCCTTCCGGCTGCTGATCCCGCCGGCCTGGCAGAATCATCCTGCCATGGATGACGATCTGCGGGCCTTTTACGATTTCAATTCCATGCACATGGAACCCTGGGACGGACCTGCCGGCATCGTCATGAGCGACGGTCGCTATGCGGCCTGCGGCCTTGACCGCAACGGTCTGCGGCCAGCCAGGTATGTCGTCACCCGGGACAAGCTCATCACCCTGGCCTCGGAAGTGGGTATCTGGGACTACGCCGAGGACGAGGTGGTGGAGAAGGGCAGGGTGGGTCCCGGTGAACTGCTGGTCGTCGACACCCTTTCCGGACGGCTGTGGACCAGCTGGGACATCGACCTGGACCTGAAAAACAGACATCCCTACCGGCAGTGGATGGAGAAAAATAGCCGCCGCCTGAAGATTGGAGAAGATGACAACAAGAGTCAGGGCCTCCGCCAACTGGACGATGACGGTCTGCTGGCCTACCAGAAGATGTTCGGCTACTCCCGCGAAGAGATCGAACAGGTGCTCCGCATTCTCGGAGAAAAAGGGCAGGAGGCGGTAGGTTCAATGGGCGATGATACGCCGGTGGCCGTGCTCTCCCGCCGGCCCAGGGTTTTCTACGACTATTTTCGGCAGAAGTTCGCCCAGGTTACCAATCCCCCCATCGACCCGCTGCGCGAGACCCATGTCATGTCGCTTGCCACCTGCATAGGCAGGGAGCAGAACGTCTTCAACGAAACCCATAGCCATGCCCATCGGGTATTGTTCGATTCGCCGGTGCTGCTCGACGCCGAGTTCAAACAGCTGCTCTGGCTCGAGGAGGCCCACTACCGCTCGACGGTATTTCCGGTGTGCTATACGCCCGGCCAGGGGCTGCGCCGGGCCGTCGAGGATCTCTGCGAGGCGGTGGTGGCGGAGGTGCGCCGGGGCACGGTCCTGGTCGTCCTCAGTGACCGGCAGATAGAGGAGGGCCGGCTGCTCATCCCCATGGCTATGGCGGTGGGTGCCGTGCAGCGCACCCTGGTGGAAAACAGCATGCGCTGCGATACCAACATAATCGTCGAGACGGGCAGCGTCAGGGACCCGCACCAGTTCGCCGTCCTTCTCGGCTTCGGCGCCACTGCCATTTACCCCTACCTCGCCTGTGAGACACTGGTCAGGATGGCTGCTGACGGCCTTTTCGCCAGCGAGCGGGAATCACTTGTTAATTACCGCAGGGGCATCAACAAGGGTCTGTTGAAGATTCTCTCGAAAATGGGAATTTCCACCGTGGCCTCTTATCGCTGTTCCCAGCTCTTCGAGGTCCTGGGGCTTGGCCCCGAGATCAGCGAACTCTGTTTCCGTGGGGCTGCCAGCAGAATCGGTGGAGCCACGTTCGAACATATCGAAAAGGACCAGGAGCTGCTGGCGAAGGCGGCCTGGCGCCGGAGCAGGCCGCTGGAACATGGAGGATTGCTCAAATACGTCCACGGCGGCGAGTTTCATGCCTATAATCCCGATGTGGTGATGCTTCTACAAAAGGCGGTGAAGTCGGGTGAATACAGGGACTATCTGCTCTATGCCGAATGCGTCAATAAGCGGCCCGTCTCCAGTCTTCGCGATATGCTCTCCCTCAGGCCAGCCGGCGAGCCTCTGCCGCTTAAGGAGGTGGAGTCGGCGGATACACTCTACGGCCGCTTCGACTCTGCGGCCATGTCGATTGGTGCTCTCAGCCCGGAGGCCCACGAGGCTCTGGCCGTGGGTATGAACAGATTAGGCGGCTTCTCCAACTCCGGCGAGGGCGGCGAGGACCCGGCCAGATTTCACAGCGAACGTTCATCGCGCATCAAGCAGGTGGCCTCCGGCAGATTCGGGGTCACCGCCCATTACCTGATGAATGCCGAGGTTATCCAGATAAAGATGGCCCAGGGGGCCAAACCGGGTGAGGGCGGGCAACTGCCCGGCCATAAGGTTTCCAACCATATCGCCGAATTGCGTTTCTCCCTGCCTGGATTGACACTTATATCACCGCCGCCGCATCATGATATATATTCCATCGAGGATCTGGCCCAGCTCATTTTCGACCTCAAACAGGTTAATCCCGATGCCCTGATCTCGGTGAAGCTGGTTTCCGAACCGGGAGTGGGTACCATCGCTACCGGCGTCACCAAGGCCTATGCCGATCTCATAACCATCTCCGGTTATGACGGCGGCACCGGCGCCAGTCCGTTGACCTCGGTGAGATATGCCGGCAGCCCCTGGGAGCTGGGGCTGGTGGAGGCTCATCAGGCCCTGGTCGAAAACGGCCTCAGACACAAGGTGCGGCTGCAGGTGGACGGGGGATTGAAAACCGGCCAAGATATCGTCAAGGCCGCCATCCTCGGCGCCGAGCATTTCGGCTTCGGCACCGCCCCTCTCATAGCCCTCGGTTGCAAGTATCTGCGCATCTGTCATCTCAACAACTGTGCTACCGGTGTGGCCACCCAGGACGATAATCTCAGGCGCAAGCATTTTCACGGGCTGCCGCAGATGGTGATGAATTATTTCACATTCCTTACCACGGAAACCCGTCAACTCATGGCCGAACTCGGCGTCGCCCGTCTTATTGATCTCATCGGCAGAACCGATTTGCTCGAAATCCTGCCAGGTGATACGGAAAAACAGCAGGCGCTCGATCTCAGGCCGCTGCTGGTACAGCCGAAGTGTTCGTCAAAGACCGCCCTTTATCACCTTGAGGAGAATGATCCCGCCGACAGGGGGGAGCTCAACCGCCTGATTACCGAGTGCCATGGAGAGGCCGTGCGCACTGGTAGCAGCGAGCGGGCAAGCTATGGAATTCACAACACCGATCGTTCCGTTGGCGCCCGCCTTTCAGGCATAATAGCTCGGACTCACGGCCGAGAGGGACTGGTGGCGGCGGAGATCACCCTCGACTTCACCGGCACCGCCGGACAGAGTTTCGGTGTCTGGAACGCCCAGGGCTTGAATATGTACCTCACCGGCGATGCCAACGACTATGTCGGCAAAGGCATGTCGGGCGGCAAGCTGGTGATCAAACCTCCTTTGGGGGTGGCCTACGCTGGAGCGGATGGTGTCATCATAGGCAATACCTGCCTCTACGGAGCCACCGGTGGCAGGCTCTATGCCGCCGGCAGGGCCGGCGAGCGCTTCGCCGTTCGCAACTCCGGGGCCAGGGCGGTGGTGGAGGGCATCGGCGACAACGGTTGCGAATATATGACCGGCGGCGTCGTTACGGTGCTCGGCGGCACCGGAGTCAACTTTGGCGCAGGTATGACCGGCGGTTTCGCCTATATCTATGATCGCCGGGGCGATCTGGAGAAAAAAATCAATGGTGAACTGGTCGAAGTTCTCTCTCTGGCCAAGCTTGCCATTTACCAGGAGCATCTGCGCGGCATCATCAGCAGACATCTTGAGGAGACCGGCAGCGAACAGGCCGAAAAGATACTCGAGGATTTTATCGGCTCCTGCAAATATTTCAAACTGGTCAAGCCCAGAGCGCTTGACATCAGAACCCTTCTCGGTCACAGGGGCGGCTCAATGTCAGAGATGGAGACGGAAGCCGCCTGAGTCGGGCAGGTACTCACAGAGAATGATTATGAGCAAGAATGTCTATCAGTTTATAGAAGTCGAACGGGTGAGTCCGTCGAAAAAATCCTTGAAGAGCAGGATTAAGGGATTTGAGGAGATCTACAGCCGGTTCAACGAAAATCAGGTGGAGATGCAGTCGGACCGATGCATCGAATGCGGCAACCCGTACTGTCAATGGAAATGTCCAGTACACAATTATATTCCG
>CAKZOA010000218.1 GCA_937132035.1 uncultured Desulfobulbaceae bacterium
AATTGCGCCCCAACACAATACCCCAAGAAGAGGCTAGGTGTCAAGCGTGAATGACAAAAGATTACTGGACCAGGTCTGGGACGTAATGCGCTTAAAGCATTACTCTATCCATACTGAGTGAGCCTATTGTGATTGGATCAAGAGATATGTGCTCTATCACGGGATGACTTCGCGCGAGGACTGGCAAACGGAGAGAACAAGACAGAGTTATAGTGCTGTCATGTTCTGCAGTGGTTTTTATAGTTGCTGTGCCTGCGGCCGGACAAAAGGGGTACCCCTGTAGATTTTTTCCTGATGTTTCCAAACATTTTTGGTCTAATGAGAAGTACGGGCTAACGGAGATTTACCATAAAGAAAAATGAGCATAATTTAGGACACACTCAACGTGTAAAAACGCGTAGAAATAGTGTTACAATGTGATTGTATTTGAACCATTCGGGAAATGACAGAGGATTTCAGGAAGGATAACTACTAATAAACAGGGAGGATAGACAGTGGCGGAAGTGCATGGGAATCGAACCCACCTGACGAGCTATTAACCCGCCACACCGGATTTGAAGTCCGGGAGAGCCACCAGTGCCCTATCCACTTCCACTTTGGTAAGCGATGACTATACTATTAGCTATTGACCTTGAAAACAACTTTTTATTATAATATCGATTCTGTAATTTACCACTTCAGACTCTGCGGTGAAAACCGAAAAACGGCAACAGGTTACCGGACGCGGGTTCAGCGCACAAACACTTTCCAGGCAACGTCAGCAACAGTATGAAATGTCAAAGGCTCAACAACTTAACTAAAAACTGGTACCTCAGCGTCAGGGACGAAACCATGGCACCGGCGCGTATGGTCCAGTTCATCAAAAATCATGTCGCCACCTGCGAAGTCTGTCTCACGGACCCGGAGCTCAACGAGGAAATTGACACAATTACCGAACTGGTCCTCCCCGACTCCAAAATCCCCAAGGCCGTCCGCCTCCAGCAGGAAAAAGAATCCGCCGAAGAGGAGGAAGACGACGAGGTAGAAGACAACGACAACGACACCGACTCAGACGAGGAGGAGGACGACAAAGAAGAAGAAGACGATGAATACATGGACGACGATGACGATGTCGAAGACGATGACCTCAAGGAACTCGATTGAGCAGCTACCTTGATTAGTGGGGCCAGGCGCTTCAGGCGGAACCACAAGGTTCCGCCTTTTTTTATTGCCACTGGCCGAGCTTTTCCTGAATAAAGTCGACAACCTGCTCGTGCTCTTCGTTGCCCTTGCCGGCCACCGGCAGCGGTTTGCCGAAAGCCACCCTGACCGGTATCTCGGGACGGAGCCTGCTGACATCCTTGGAGATGAACCTGCCGTTCTGCCAGGCATCAGTTTTCAAGGCCACCGGCACGATGGGAACATCGGCCTTTTTCGCCAGCTTGGCGCCGATGCTGCCGAATTGACGTGGATCGAAACCGGTGGATCGGGTGGTCTGGGGGAAGACAATGACGGAGATACCGTTTGTGAGGCGGTCGACGCCTTCGCCAAGAACGGTCTTGAGATCCTGGCGTGGATTGGTTCTGGTTACAGCCACCGGATTGCGCGAGATCATTATGTGCTTGAAGACCGGATAGGTCAGCAGACTGTCCTTGACCACGAAGGTGACCTTGGCATAGGGCAGGATTATCACCGGCAGAATGAGCGTTTCCATAATCGACATATGATTGGAGACGAAGACGCAGGGGCCATCGAGCTGCTCCAGATGAGCAAGACCGGTGACCTCAAACTGCAGGCCGGCAGCTTCGAGCAGCCGCAGTACCTCGAGACTGTCCCGGCCCCATTCATCGTAGTCATAATTGCCCGATTTAGCCTTGGCAGCGGCGCGGTAAACCACGCCCATGAAGCCGGGATAGAAGATGCAGGAGGGAAAAAGCCTGGTCAGCAGCCCGATTCTGGCAGGCGGCGAAACATAACAGGAGTTGTCGATATGTAAATATTTCATTGTGATCGCTCATTGGAAAAGAGATCTTAACTACGCCTGATGCGCTGTTGTTATCCTCCTTCATGATCTACCCCAAACGCCCACAAAATTAAACTTTTTTTCTCCTGACTCTTCACGCTCAACACCCTCCTTCGGGCTGGCCGAAGCCGCCACCACCCGGCGTTTTTATGATGATGGCATCACCCGGATTCATCTCCACCTGATCGTTGCCGCCGAGTTCGATCTCTGTGCCGTCACTCCGGATGACACTGTTGCGACCGCACTTGCCGGCACAGCCGCCCATGAGACCGTAGGGTTCGGTTTCGCGGTGCGAAGACAGGACCGTCGCCGTCATCGGCTCGAGAAAATGCAGCTTGCGGATAACCCCGTCTCCGCCCGGGTACCTGCCCCTGCCCCCCGAGTTTGTGCGCAGGGCAAACGATTCGACCCGCACCGGAAATCGCCACTCCACTACCTCCGGATCAGTCATACGGGTATTGGTCATATGGGAATGGACGCCGCTGGTGCCCGGGTGATCGGGTCCGGCACCGGTACCGCCGCAAATGGTTTCGTAATTCTGGTAGATCTCATTGCCGTAGACGAAGTTGTTCATAGTCCCCTGGGAAGAGGCCAGGACACCGAGGGCGCCGAAAAGACAGTCGGTTATCGCCTGGGAGACTTCCGTATTTCCGGAGATCACCGCTGCCGGATATTCCGGGCTTATCATGGTTTTTTCAGGGATGACGATTTTCAACGGTTTGAGGCAGCCCTGGTTGAGCGGTATCTGGTCGTTGACCAGGGTGCGGAAGACATAGAGAACGGCGGCGCTGCATACCGCCCGGGGAGCGTTGTAATTGCCGCTGTTCTGCGGCGAGGTGCCGGTAAAATCGATGGTCGCCTCGCGCCTCTGCCTGTCGACCGTTATCCGCACCTTGATGATGTTGCCGCCGTCCATGTGATAGCTGAAACTGCCGTTGCTGAGCACATCGAGCACCCGCCGCACCGATTCCTCGGCGTTATCCTGGACATGGCCCATATAGGCCTGGACTACGTCGAGGCCGAAATGGTCGATCATCTTCAAGAGTTCGTGGAGGCCGGTTTCGTTGGCAGCTATCTGAGCCGCCAGGTCGGCGATATTCTGATCGATATTCCGGCAGGGATATTTACCCGAAGCCAGCAGTTCGCGGGTTTGTCTCTCACGAAATTCTCCCTCCTCCACCAGTAGAAAATTGTCGATGAGCACGCCCTCGTCGTCGATATGGGTCGAATCGGGCGGCGAGGAGCCGGGCGTCTTACCGCCGATGTCGGCATGATGACCACGGGCGCCGACATAGAAAAGCACCGAAACACCCGCCTCGTCAAATACCGGTGTAATCACCGTCACGTCGGGGAGATGGGTGCCACCGTTATAGGGGGCGTTGAGCATGTAGACGTTGCCCGGCTTCATCGTCTCGGCATTTTCCCGAATGACCGTCTTCACCGAATCGCCCATGGAGCCGAGATGCACCGGCACATGGGGAGCGTTGGCCACCAGATGGCCCAGGGCGTCGAAGATGGCACAGGAAAAGTCGAGCCGTTCCTTGATATTGACGGAATATGAGGTTTTGGCCAGCGTCGCCCCCATCTGTTCGGCAATGGACATGAACAGGTTGTTGAACACCTCCAGCATCACCGGATCGACCTCGGTACCGATGGCGGTGGTCGCCGGCCTCGCCTTGTAGCGAGTGAGAATGAGATGGTTGCGGCGATTGACGAGAGCCTTCCAGCCTTCCTCGACCACCACCGTACCGGTGTGCTCGGTTATTATGGCAGGTCCCACCAAGGTGCTGCCGACCTTCAGGTTCTCCCGTTTATACAGGGGTACTTCGCAGGTTGCCCCCTCGCTGTACATATCCACCGTAGCTTGTGCTGCGGGCTCAGAGATGGGCTGCTCCTCTTTTTCCGGATCGATAAGCGATTCGGTGACGCCGATCGCCTCCACCGAGACTGCCTCGATGACAATACCTCTTTCCCGGGCGACGAAGCCAAACTGCTGCCGATGGGCGGCCTCAAAGGCCGTCAGCATTTGATCGGCCTCTCCCACCCCAATGAGCAAAGAGGTGTCGGTGGCTTCATAGCGCAGATGGACTTTGATCTCGACGACAACATCCTTCCGGGCCACGCCCTGGCGCACAACTTCCTGGCGTGTCTCCTGCTCCAGCGGTTTTGCCGCCTCCTCAACCACCCGGCGTCCGTCTGCGTCCAGGGGCTTTTCCACCTGTACCTCGCGCATGGCCCGAACATCGGCCAACCCCATCCCATAGGCGGAGAGGACACCGGCGAAGGGGTGAAGGAAAACTGTTTTCATTCCCAGAGCATCGGCCACCAGACAGGCGTGCTGGCCGCCGGCACCACCGAAGCAGTTAAGGGTGTACTCAGTTACATCATAACCGCGCTGGACCGAGATCTGCTTGATGGCATTGGCCATGTTTTCCACGGCGATCTTGAGAAATCCCTCGGCAACCTGCTGCGGCGACTGAAGAGACTGGCTCGTCGCCCTGCTGATTTTTTCGGCCAGTTCCGCAAAAAGGCTGCGAACAATCTCCCCGTCGAGAGGCTGGTCGGCTTTTGGTCCGAAAACACGAGGAAAATGACTCGGCTGGATCTTACCAAGCATGACATTGCAGTCGGTCACCGTCAAGGGGCCTCCCCGCAGGTAGCAGGCGGGACCAGGGTTGGCACCGGCCGAGTCTGGCCCGACCCGGAAACGCGAACCGTCGAAGTGGAGAATTGAGCCGCCGCCGGCGGCGACGGTGTGGATATGCATCATCGGTGCCCGCATCCGCACTCCCGCCACCATGGTCTCGAAACTGCGCTCGTATTCACCGCAGTAGTGGGCGACATCGGTTGAGGTCCCACCCATGTCGAAGCCGATTATTTTTTCATGACCACTCATCATGGCCGTCTTGACCATGCCCACCACCCCG
>CAKZOA010000219.1 GCA_937132035.1 uncultured Desulfobulbaceae bacterium
TTCAGTATAGAGTGCTGATATTTCCCTCAACATTGTAGATGCTTTAGGGAAGATTGTCATAGTCCAGTGGCGGACAGAAAAAAACCCTTGTCACCAGTTTTGGGAGAGAAATGACAAGGGTAAACACTGTTACAGCAATAGGAGTGTTTGAATGTAAGGTAAATATCAAAGGAGATCCTGTCAATCGTCTCCGACCGGCATGGAATGATCGAAGCCGTCAGCTATGGCAAGGCGACGTGACCGTCGTACCTCAGCCTCAGGCTTTCGGGCTTTTTTCTGTGTAATGCACGCTCTACTTTACCGAGCGTGCTTGCCGTGCAGCGCTCCAGGATATATTGTGGAGGAAAGACGAATGACATCATGATCACGATTTTGTACTGGAAAGGGAGATTACGCAGTTGTTTACTATCCGTAAGCGAAGAATCAATCTGGCGTTACCGGTGGAGTTGTTCCTTCAGTCGAAGGGCAGGGATGTGGTTTCTTCCGAATCCAGTTGCGGAGTTATGAGCAGTCTCTCCAAAAACGGCGCCTGTATCATATGTAAAAAAGTCATGCTTGATGGCGAGCATGTTTTTTTCACCGCCCAGATCGGTGCTGAGAGGTATATTCTGCTCAACGGTCTGCCTGATGAGTGTCCCGTTTCATCTGTGCCGGCCGCTGCCGTCTGGATGGATAGTTGCATTCATGAGGATATACCCTCATTCAAGATAGGCATCAACTTTCTGCAGGAGCAGGAACAGCTGTTTTCGTATCTCAAAAGCCATAGACAATAGTGGTAGAGGCAGGAATTACAGCTGCATGTCCACCCACTATCGCTCCGCGGTTATCAATCGCTTAACGTATGGTTGCTTTTTCTTTGTCGAGGAAGGTGGTAAACATCGCCATCACTGAGTTGGACGACATCCCCATGCACTGTTGAGGCCTCGCCGGCAAAATCGGCATCGGCACCATAGCGCTGGGAAAAGTGTGTCAACAGCAGGGTTTGTACACCAGCTTTGCGGGCAATTTCTCCTGCCTGTAACGAGGTGAGATGACCGTATTGTGCGGCAATTTCCATGTCCTTTTTGAGGAATGTGGATTCCATGATCGCCAGATCGGCATCTTTTGCCAGGTGAAAGGCCGCCTCGCAGATACTGGTATCCATAATAAAGGCGAAAACCTGGCCTTTGCGCGGGTGGCTGACGTCGCTCAGGTGGACTGTTCGTCCACGGTGGTTGATCTCGCCCATTTCTTTCAAGACACCGACCTTTGGGCCTGAAAGGCCTATGTCGTCAAGCATTTCACCGCTAAGGTTGACGGTATTCTTCTCTTCAATTCTGTAGCCGAATGTCTCGATGGGATGAACAAGTCGTCGTGCATGGATGACAAGTTTGCCATCGGTCTCGAAAACAGTATCAGCGGTAATAGCATGAAAATTGAAGGATGTCCTCTTGTAGTAGGAGGAGACACCCTCGATGTTGCGTAAAAACTCAGCGCCACCGGCAGGGAAATAGATATCGACTGTATGTTTTACGGTGTCCAGAGACAGCCGCTGGAAAATACCTGCCAGCCCCAGGCAGTGATCCCCATGAAAGTGAGTGATGAAAATCGCCGTTATCTCTGAGGCGGAAATGTTGGCATGTATCATCTGGCGCTGGGTGCCTTCTCCGGGATCAAAGAGAAATCCCTGGTGGTCCCACTTGAGAAAAGAGGAATGCTGGTTTCGCTGTGAAGTCGGGACCTGGCTGGCCGTGCCTAAGGCAGTGAATCTTCGTACGGACATTTATTGCTTTATAGTCGCAGAGGGTGGCTGTAGGGGCATCTTGCCTGGTACAGCAGTGAGCGCAAACATTCGTCCCACTATAGCAATTAAAGGGAATTACACCAGAAGCAATTCTACCGGCGACTGAATTATCTCCAATGGTCACCATCTATTATGTGTTTGCTTCTGCAGATGAATGCGAAATCGCCAAGAATGCGGGAAAGAGGCTGTGTATATTCTCACATGTCTTGATTTATTGATAGAAGTCGATTAGGATTTTTCGAAATTACACCCCAGGATAGTAGATAGTATATTGAAATGATTGTTATTATAACTAATCCACGTTGTGGGGGGTGGAGTGGTTTGCACCGGCGAAGTATCAGAGGATGGTTGTGGGCGGCCCGCCGAAAATGGAGAAGAGATTTTGCGGGTTCGAGGGAGTGGTCGTAGTGACCGTAATGATAAACAGTACATGGAGAGAGGGTATTATGCGTAAGGTGATTGTTTGTATTGCCAGCGTTGCTCTGCTGACGCTGAGTGGAACGTTTGCTCGGGCAGGCATGTATGCAGGAATAAACGGTGGGGCGATCAACGCCACGGATACCGATGTTTCCTATACTGCGGAATTTGCCAACAGCCCGGATGTTACCGGCGAGGGTGAAGTTACCTGGGATGTGGGCTATTGGTTCAGCGGTTTTGTCGGCTATGGCCTGGACAATCTGCCCGTCAGGCTGGAGGGTGAAGTTTTTTATCAGGGCCATGACGCCGATACCTCTACGGCATACGGTGTCACCGGTGTCGCCCGGGGGGAAAGGGCGAGTTATGGTCTGCTTGCCAATGTATACTACGACTTTATCAACGACTCAAGGCTTACACCCTTTGTCGGTGCCGGCATCGGCGCCTCCAGGGTAGAGGTGACCGACGTCACCGATAATTTTAAAAGTGTCAAGGATGTTGTTTTTGCCTGGCAGATAGGTGGCGGACTTGCCTATGCGATAACTGACCGGGTGTCGGCCGATTTAAAATACCGCTACTACCGCACCAGCGACATATCCGACAGGGTGCCCGACAGTTATGATTCCGGGGATTTTCTGAGCCAGGATATCGAAAACTCAGCCCATGTCATACTCTTTGGCATTCGAGTTGCTCTGTGAGATCCGTTTGCGGTCGCCCGCATTGCTCAGCGATAACGTGTGCGTGTCGTCGGGGGGGTGGCGGCAGCCGGAATCTTTTTATCCTGCACGTGCTTCGATGAAGGTGATTGCTTTGCACAACAGGTGGTTGGTCCTGCTTCCAGCGATGGTGGCGGCGTTTTGTAATACGGAGAGAACAACATCGAGGATCTGAATACGGGTGTTCGCCACTTGCCGGAATGTTCAAAAGCTGCATGGCGTCCGTTGCAGGTTTCATCCCTTTATGCAGATATATGAAAAGAGTGGCAGCACAAAAAAAGGACCTACAGCAACTCTGCTGCAGGTCCTTGAATTTTCTGGTGACCCCAAGG
>CAKZOA010000220.1 GCA_937132035.1 uncultured Desulfobulbaceae bacterium
CACCGGTTCGAGAGAATATGCGGAGCCGGTCTCCGAAGCGGCGCGGCCCGAGAACAGACCCTATGTGCTCCATTACGACGGGCATAACCACCGGATCGATCGCATTGTCCGGGCCATGGAGTCACGGGTGATGGAGGAGGAGGTCTTTGGCGAGGCCATTTTTTCCGAGTTTACCCCGGCCATGGAGCGACTGGTCAAGATATATTTGATATATCAGAACGGTGAGGCCTGCACGGCCTGTCCCCTGACCTGTACCGAAGGCCTGGTGGCCATCCTCGAGGCCTTTGCCGATACGCCCGAAACCAGACGTATCCTGGCGCACTGTAAGGAGGGAGTCGACGGGGATTTTGCCATTGGCGCTCAATTTCTCACGGAAATTCAGGGCGGATCGGATGTGCCCGCCAATATTCTCGAGGCGGAAGAACAGGATGGGCAGTGGCGCCTTTACGGGACCAAGTTTTTCTGCTCTGTCACTCATGCCGATTATGCCGTTGTTACCGCCAAGCCCGCCGGCAGTGAAAATGTAGGCGTGTTTGTGGTGCCATCCTGGCTGCCGGGCGATAAGGACAGGGAGCGGCGCAACGGTATCACCGTCGACCGGCTCAAATGGAAGATGGGAACCTCGGAGCTGCCGACTGCCGAGATGACCTTCAATGGTGCTCTTGCCCACCCTGTGGGCCCACTGGACAGGGGACTGGCCGCCGTGGTTGGTATTGTCCTCACCTGTTCACGACTTACGGTCGGTCTCTGCGGTGCAGCGATGATGACCAGGGCTGCACGCGAGGCCAAGGCATACAGCGGCTTCAGGGAGGCCTTCGGTCGGCCCATTGAACGTTTTCCGATGGTGGCGGACCAGATAGCCGAGCTGGAAAAGCATGCCAGGCGCTCAACCGCCGCTGCATTCAAAATTTACCAGCACTATTGTGCACTCGATGGCCATATCAAGGTGGGTATCGATATGAGAGAGCCCGAGGACCTGCGTCGCCGGCGCTTTGAGATGCGCGAGCTGGTAATGCTTCAGAAAATCACCGCCTCATGGGATGCCGTCGACCAGCTGCGCACGGCCATGTCGATTTTTGGCGGTCACGGCGTTATCGAGGATTTCAGCTCGCTGCCGAGGCTTTACCGCGATGCGGCGGTCAACGAACTGTGGGAGGGACCGCATAATGTTCTGCTCAGTCAGATACACCGTGATCTTGTACGGGTAAAATCGTGGTATCCGCCGGCGGCGTTTGTCCGTCGTCTACTTGGCGGAGCCGGTGAAGAGGTCGCCGCTCCTCTGGCCTCGGAAATGGAGGCACTGGTTGATTATACCGATCTCACTGACAGCCGCCGGGCAGATGTCATGGACATATGCCGGCAGTGGGACAGCTTCTGTCACCGCCTGTTCCATGCCTATCAGGATCAGGCCAGGGCCGAGGTCGAAGATTTTTGAAGCCATGCATGCTGTAACAACAGCGGTGCCGCCGCTCTTTTCTGGCTCCGCATGCCGTTCAGCAGCGAGAGAGCTGGCGGTGTTTAAAGTCATTCTATAACGAGGCCTGTTCCATGGGAATTGCCACCGATATCATAATTCTTGTTCTTACCGCCTTTTTTTGCGGATTGCTCATGCAGCGTTTACACCAGCCGCTTATTCTCGGCTATATCCTTGCCGGAATTCTCCTCGGTCCCTACACCGGCGGCATGACCATCACCGAGGTGCATGATATCGAACTGCTGGCCGAGATCGGCGTTGCTCTTTTGCTGTTCGCCCTCGGACTCGAGTTCTCACTCAAGGATCTCAAACCGGTGAAAGCCATCGCCGTTATCGGTACACCGCTGCAGATGCTGCTGACCATTTCCGCGGGGTTTTTCATCGGCCATCTCTTCGGCTGGCCGTGGTCGACGTCGCTGTGGTTCGGAGCCCTTATCGCCCTGTCCTCGACCATGGTCATTCTGAAAACGCTGATGAATCAGGGCTGGCTGGGAACGCTTTCGAGCAAGGTGATGATAGGCATGCTGATCATTCAGGATCTGGCCGTGGTGCCGCTGATGATCATTTTGCCGCAGATCAACGATCCGGCGGCGGGAGCAGGTCTTGTCGGCCTGGCCTTTGTCAAGGCCGCCGTATTTCTGGTGGCCATGTTTCTGCTGGGGACACGGTTGCTCCCCTATCTGCTCAGATCCATAGCCCGGCTCGGTTCGCGCGAACTCTTCATCCTGGCGATTACGGCCATAGGCCTCGGCGTCGGCTATCTTACCTATCTTGTCGGCCTCTCCTTTGCCTTTGGCGCTTTTATCGCCGGCATGGTGCTCAGTGAATCCGATTACGGCCACCAGGCCCTCAGCGACATCATCCCGCTCCGCGACCTCTTTGGCCTGCTCTTTTTTGCCTCCGTCGGCATGCTGCTCGACCCGGGGTTCCTGCTCAATAATTTCGGTCTCATCTTTGCCCTGGTTGTCGTCGTCAGTCTTGTCAAGGGCTGTCTCTTTGCCGCCATTGCCTGGGTGTTCCGCTATCGCAACGTAGTTCCTCTGGCCGTGGGACTTGGACTTTTCCAGGTGGGTGAGTTCTCATTTGTCCTCGCCAGGATAGGGGTGGCAAGCGAATCCATAACCACTGAGTTTTACAATATGTTTCTGACAATGGCCGTGGTTACCATGGTGCTCACTCCCTTCGTTTCCTCCCAGACCTCGAGAATCTATGCTTTGAAAAAGAGATGGTTCAAGCACGAGCCTCTGCAGTCAATGAACTTTCCCGAGGACGCATTGAATCACCATGTGGTCATAGCCGGCTGCGGGGCCATAGGTTTTCAGATCGCCGCCGTTCTGCAGCGGCTTTCGATCCCCTTCGTGGTGGTGGAGATTGACCAGCAGCGGATAGAACGGGCCAAGGAGGCGGGCTATGCCATCGTTTACGGAGACGGCAGCCAAGAGGTGGTTCAGGAGGCGCTGAATATGGAGCGTGCGGCGCTGCTGGTGGTGACCATGCCGGGAATAGTCGTCGCCAGGTCAATTATTACTCATGCCCGCAGGGATAACCCGTCTCTGCGGGTTGTCGCTCGAATTTCTGATCCCGAATTTTTCAAGGTCTTCAAGGAACTCGAAGTTGTCGATCTGGTCTACCCCGAATTCGAAGCCGGTCTGGAAATGATCAGACAGGTGCTGCTTTACCTCCGTATTCCCGTCCCCGAAATCCAGAACTATACCGAGAGGCTGCGCCGGCAGATGCTGGCCAAAAGCGGCGATATGGACAACAGCTATGCCACTCTCGGTCAGATGCGGGTGGCAGATCAACAGTTTGATCTGCAGTGGCTGGAGCTGGAGGGGGATAATCCCCTGGCCGGCAGGACTATTGCCGAAGCAGAAATTAGAAGAATTACAGGAGTTTCAGTAGTTGGGGTTCTTCGCGGTGGGGCCTTGGAAACCAATCCACCGCCTGCCTTTCGTTTCCAGCATGGAGATCTGGTCGCCATCATCGGTTCACCGGGGGCAAGACATAAGTTTTATTGTTATCTCAACCCTCTCTCCGATAAATGCGTGATGCCGCACCAGCAAGGCCTTGGTGTTTGATCATCAGGCATAGGATTCAGTCAGCGTTGGGTACCAGCGCTGCGGCCGTCGCTGTCTGCGGGAGGAGAGGTGGGGGAAAAGGGCGGTTTCCGCGGCGGCTGCTTTCCGGGTTTTTTCTTCGCTCCGCGGGGGCCGGATATAACGCTTCAGCCTGGTATCGACCATACCCTGAATGTGAAGATTGTCGACCTGAATCAGCGGCCCCTTGATCAAAATCGGCATCGCTATCATCAGATCCACGGCTTCGTCCCAGGTGAGCAGCAGTGGGTCGATTTCACCTTTTCTGACCGCCGGGGCGGAACAGTCAATGATCTGCAGGACTTCTCGGCCGCGGACGAAGGGCAGCAAGCTTTCCCGGGTCCAGGCTCGGGAGAGAATGTCTCTGCATTCGAGGTGATTACCACCATTCTTCAGGGCCGTCTTCTGTTGCTCACTCGTCGTACATCCTGTTTTTGTGAAAACTATCATCTCTGCCATGGCTGTCCTCTTGTGGAGTGTATGTGGAATCAGGTCAGTTTTGGTATTACAAGAGCTGTGCCAGGAAAGAATATTTAAGTGTATTGTTGAATGATGTCAGCTGTATGTCTCTTTTTTGCTCGGCGCATTGATTGGTGCGACGCTACTGGATCCTACCGTCGATAAATACAAAAACGTAGCAAAGCTACAAAATAGTTTCTGATTACCCCTGAAATTCAGCCTAGGCAATTACCGGGAAAAGAGTATCCCTGTCTCAGACCGAGTTGCTGAGAATAAGGAGTAATCAAAAAATGGTTATGTGCGGGTAGAAACACCCGCCCGGCTGCTGTGTCCCTCGATTGAGACGATCGCCGGATTAATCTCCTAGGACCCCTTGGCGCAGGGCGTCGATGCCAATGGCATCAATCATGAAGCCGATGCGGGCCCGTTTGGAGTTTTGCCGGTAAAAGTCCAGGGTTTTCTCGAGTATCTCCAGGGCATCTTCTCCGCTTACATCTTCGACGAGCACATCGGCAAGGCGGGGTTTTATGCCGCCCATGCCGCCGACCAGCACCGTCCAGCCTTCGGCGGTGCCGTAGAGGGAAAGGTCCTTGATGCAGTTCTCTCCGCACTGGATCTTACAGCCGCTGACGGCCATTTTCATCTTGCTGGGCTGAGGTTTGCCATGGTATCTGCTGTCGAGCTCCATGCCCATTTCGATGCTGTCCTGCTTGGCCAGCCGGCAGAACCTGGTTCCCGGGCACACCTTGACGCTGCGTACACAGAGACCCACGGCATGACCGGGCTCGGCGCCGAGTTCGGCCCAGATGTCGTCCACCTCTTTTTCATCGATACCTATCAGGGCGATGCGGGCGGCACTGGTGATCTTCAAGGCCGGGATCTGGTATTTTTTTGCCACCTCGGCGAGTTTTTCAAGCTTCTCCGGGGTTACCAGGCCACAGGGAATATGCGGTGCAATGGCATAGGACTGTTTGTCTCGCTGCAGAATAACACCTTTCTCTCCGTCTTTAAGCATGGTTGCATCTCCGTTTTCCATATAGTCAGGGAAGGGTAATCGCAGACACTCTACTCGAAAACGGCGCGGTTGCAAAGCAACAGAGTCCAGCACTATGCCGGTACCGGTATAGGGGACAAATTCATCATCATAGGCCCCCGCGGTAATGTCCTGGCTGCAGATCTTTCATAGCGATCAGTCCGGCGGACGTACCGATGGAGGAAACGGGGCGGACGAGAAACCTTGAGCCTGAAAGAATGGTCCATGAAAGGAGATTGTCTCCATTAGTGATGTCGCAGCGAATGACTCAGCCCGACCACGGTTTATCCTCCCGGGCGCTGACTTCTTCCGGTGCGGGTGGACGAATAGGGGCGCTCGTGTCTGTGGTTTACGAAAAAGGCGGCATAAATGCTTGGCGGCTACGGCGGAATGATCTTCGTTCTTTGCCGATACAGACGTCGTCCGGTGGTGTCGGGGGCAACCGGGTGTTGGTAGCTGCGTTTGCTGTTCTTCTTGATACCTTCTGTCGCGAGGTATGTTTTTTGCAGGCACCAGGGGTGGTGCTCCGGTGTGGATATCATGGTGGAAATCAGTGGTTATAAAGCGAGAAGAGACGCATGGTGGCCATACGGGAGGCATTGACGATCAAAAACGGGAAACGTGCCCAGGTACGATCATGGGCATCACCTGCAAAAAAACATGGTGAATCAGGAGCAAGGATTTTATGACAGATAGGCACCCCTCGTTTCAGGTAGAACCGCTGGAAACCATGGTGGCCGTGGGAATGGTATCCCCGGATGCGGCCAGGATCTGGGTTCGAGCCCATCGCCCGGGCTCGGTACGGCTGCGATGGTGGCAGCAGAATCAGGAAGAGAACTGCGGAGAGGCAACGGTGGAAATTCCTCC
>CAKZOA010000221.1 GCA_937132035.1 uncultured Desulfobulbaceae bacterium
GGCGAAAAACAGCGGATCTGCATCGCCAGGGCTCTGGCGGCAGAACCCGATCTGATAATCTGTGACGAGGTGACCTCAGCTCTGGATCAGCTGGTCGCCGAGGGGATATTGACGCTTCTCCAGGATCTTCAGAACGAGATGAATATATCCTATCTCTTTATTACCCATGATCTGGCCACGGTTAAGGCCATATCGGACAAAATCGTCATCATGCTCGAGGGCAGAATCGTCGAACAGGGTACCAAGAAGGAGATCCTGGCGCCACCTTACCATGAGTATACGGACAAGCTGTTGGCCTCGGTACCGGAGATGGATACCGACTGGCTCGACACCCTGCTTGCCGAGCGTGCGAAAATATTTCTTGAGGAAGATACACATATATGATGACAGCTGATCATATGCAACTGCTGTAATCACAGGCAGAAAACAACCTAAGGAGAGAACAATGTCCGACTTGACACTGCTGCTCAAACTCTTTGAACAGAACAAGATTACCAGGAGACAATTCATCAACCAGGCGACGGCCCTTGGTCTCACTGCCGCCTTATCGCCCGCACTTTTCGCGGGAAAAGCTCAAGCGGCAACACCGAAAAATGGCGGCCGGCTGATAATGGGATGCACCGGCGGCTCCACCACCGATTCCATGGATCCTGCCACTCTGACTTCCAACATGAACCAGAACCTCAACTGGCAGATACGCAACAATCTGGTGGAAATCGATCACAACCTCAAGCCCATCCCGGAACTGGCTCAATCATGGGAGGCCACCCCGGATGCAAAAGTGTGGCGCTTCAAACTGCGCCAGGGAGTGGAGTTTCATAATGGCAAGACATTGACGGCTGAAGATGTCATCTACTCCATCAATCATCATCGGGGCGAAAAATCCAAGTCAGGTGCCAAAGCCTATCTGAAGAATATCAAAGATATCAAGACCGATGGCAAGTATGAGGTAATATTCGAACTTTCAGGGGGCACCGCCGACTTCCCCTTTATCATGGGAGACTACCATCTGACCATCTGTCCCGCCGGAACCAGCGGATCGCAATGGGAGGAAGGCATCGGCACCGGCGCCTATGTGCTTGAAAACTGGGAGCCTGGTGTACGTGCCTTTGCCACCCGCAATCCCAATTACTGGAAAGAGGGCCGTGGCCATTTCAACGAGGTGGAGACCCTTTCCATAACCGATACCAATGCCCGGACCAATGCCCTGAAAACAGATCAGATCAATTACATGGACAGGGTCGAGCTGAAAACCGTCCATCTCATGAAGCGAATGCCTGGAATAAATGTGACTGCCACCACCGGTACCGCTCACTACACCATGCCCATGCTTACCAACAAAGAACCCTACAGCGACAATAATGTGCGCATGGCGCTCAAACTGATTGTCGATCGCCAGGAACTGCTTAACCAGATCCTGCAAGGCTACGGCGAGGTCGGCAACGATCATCCGATAGCTCCGATCAACAGATATTATAACGAAGATCTCGAGCAGAGAACCTATGATCCAGACAAGGCCAAGTTTTACATGAAAAAGGCCGGTAAGCTGGATCATACCTTTAATCTTCATGCCGCCGATGCCGCTTTTCCAGGCGCCGTTGATGCCGCCATAATGGTGAAGGAGCAGGCCAAGCGGGCTGGTATTAATATCAATGTGGTCCGTGAACCCAGCGACGGCTACTGGAGCAACGTCTGGATGAAAAAGGAGTGGTGCATGTGTTACTGGGGTGGCCGTCCCACCGAGGACATGATGTTTTCCGTCGCCTATGCGAAAGGGGCACCCTGGAACGATACGAACTGGGAAAACGAGAAATTCAATACGCTGCTCGTTGCTGCCCGGGCTGAGCTTGATACCGAAAAACGTGCCAAGATGTACGCTGAGATGCAGGAGATCTGCAGAGACGACAGCGGTACAATCCTTCCCATGTATAACCAGATGGTCGAGGCGAGTTCGGACAAACTGGCTCATGGCCCGATTTCAGGTCATATGGCCATGGACGGCATGAGGAATGCTGAACGCTGGTGGGTCAAATAATTGATCCTGCAGACCCTCGCTTTTCAAGGCACAAGACCGCGAGAGATGTCGGTCTTGTGCCTTTTTTTATATACTTGAGATACCATCTTTGTTTCCAGCCGAAATCGGTGCTCTATCTCTTAGTCGTTGGAGGAGATCTGAAGAAAAGTTAGGGCATTGGCATGGAAGAGGCCCAATATATTATTTCAGATTATGGTATTCGGGCAACCGCTTCAAATTGAGGGTGCCTTGAATATGTAATCAAGATATCTCCAGTACTCCTTCTGTTGTCAAACTTCCGAAAAACCTTTCAGCAACACTCTAATCCCGGCAACGGCCCTTACGGGTCATGCTGCCTGTCATCCGATTGTCTTTGAGAAACTCTTGAAAGTCATCGCCTCCAACCGATTCCGGTGGAAAGAGAAACTGTCCTGCCGGGCAAGACAATTTTGTCGGCACAGGCTTTCCATTTAGCCTTCTTCCGCCAGGCCCCAGGGATCAGCTGGTGGTGCCGTTGTCCAGTATGCCAAGCAGACCATGGTATCTGTCGTCAGCGCCACCGACATCTGATGCGGATTGAGAGAGAAGCTCGGGAAGGAGCTTGTTCGGGAAGAGATAGAAGGTGATGCGGCTTCTGCCGTAGGACCCGGCCGGGAAAGATTCATCGACTGCCGTCTCCCAGCGATCGGCCCAATCGGTGTGGTACGGCAGGAGAAACTCCGCTGAGCTGCGCTCATAGTTGGCGGTCGTGGTAATTTTTTCAAAATCATCGACAAGGCCTTGCAGGATCTGCGCAGTAGATTCTTGAAAATTTTCAATATGCTGAACAATATAGTCTGGACTCTCCAAGAACTGCGACGGCATGGCAAGGTTGAGCACGGGGACTGCATGTTCTCCTCCGGCGGATCTATAGCGTTTGAGAATCTCTCCCGCAGCCTCCCTGGACGACGCCATCCACAGTTTGACTGCCTGCGGAGTCGTCTGTTGCCGGAAAAGATGAAGCCAGGCGGAAAAGCGCAGCGTCGCACTTTCCGGTCGTGACGTCTGCAGCTGGGTTTTGGCGACTTCCAGATGATTCATCAAATTGCCAACGGTGGATCCACTTTTGCCCTGCAGATTGTTAATAGCGGCAATTTCATCTTCGTCGAGGAAAAAGATCTCTTCTCGCAGTGACTCCTCTTCAGCATCGAGTATTTCAGCGAGGGCGAGCGTCAACTGGGCCTGCCGGAGTTCGGCGTCGAATTCATCGGTAGCCAGTCCGGCAGCGCTTTTTTGCAGCAGCGACGAGATTTCCTCTAATGCGAAACCGGCCCCCGCTTCGGTGTCAGCGACGGCAGACTGTTCTTTAGAGGCTTTGATCTGCTCGGTCAGTTCAAGAAAGTGTTCGAGTTTAACCCCAAAGGGGGCAGGTGTGTGCGCCTTGCAGAAATCGCGCGCAAATACCGGCGGCTCGTCGCCTCCCGAAGAAAACAGATCAACTTCCGCGATCTGCAGGAAGTGGAGGGGCTTACACAAAAGCAGAAGGGGATACAGCCGTGTTTTATACACCCTGGTATCAGGAAAAAGCAATGTCTCCATCTCATTCACCTTGGTTGTGAGGAAGGTACACATCTGATCATCCCAAAGGTCAGCACCTCTGTTTGCTTGGCAAGTGGATAGGCTGGATAGAGGGACGACAAAATATACATTACGCAGCATGTGAAAGGTTAGTACATGCCTGTGAAAGTATATACAAAAAGTATGCCATTGACAACTTTCACTGGAGAGCTCCGGTGACAGCGACCGTCTGCACATATAAAAATATCGGCACGTATACTTTAGGCAAAATTATTGCATCGTATCCTGAAAAGTACATTTCGCCTGCCCTTGGGTCGGCAGGCGGAAGAAGATCATAAACGACGTGTTTCAACGGAATCTTGCAGTTGCTTCCCGTACGAGCAAGGAGAAGAAAGATGCGGCAACTTATTCTACAGATACCTGCAGGCAATGAAAAGATAATACGAGAGGCCGCCGGAAAATACAGGGGCAGGAACACCATATTTTTTCCTGGCACTGAAAAAGATGTCTTCATTCTCTTCCTGCCGAATGATACGCTCAATAATTTTTTGGGCGACATAGAGTCAGTTGACGAAATCGAAGTCAACCTCATTCCACGCGGTGTCATTTCGCTGTACCCACCTCAAGACGAAGCCCCTGCCCAGGTAACTGATGTCAAGCCCAAAAGTGCAATTGAAATCTACCTGGGCGGCATTCAAAGCATCGGTTCTCTTTTTGGTCTTGTGGGCTACTCTTTCGCAGCCGGCATCATAGTCTGGATAGGGCTGTACACGGCAACCGTCTATCTTCTGGTGGCGGCCATGCTCATAGCGCCACTGGCAGGTCCGGCGATGAATGCGGCGCTAGCCACTGCCGCCGGCAGCTGGTCGTTGCTGCGAGCCAGTCTCGCGCGATATATGCTGGCAATCGGCACTGGTCTGGCGGCGAGCTACTTGATGGCACTCTTATTCGATCAACGAATAATGACGCCTCTTATGATCGAGGTAAGTCAGGTGGCCGAGGTAGCCATTCTGCTGCCGCTGATAGGGGGATTTGCCGGTGCGGTCAATATTTGCCAGTCCGAACGTGACGATCTGGTTTCCGGGGCTGCGGTGGGGATGATGGTAGCAGCGTCTCTGGCGCCGCCGCTCGGTCTGATGGGGGTGGGACTGCATATGCGGGAGTGGGAGGTGGTTACCGCCAGTGCTTTCAGGATAGTGCTGCAGTTGCTGGGGATTCATCTGACGGCGACACTGGTGTTTTACTGCTACGGAGGAGTGAGACGTCAGGGGGTACGGTTTTTAAAAGGTAGAAAGAGAGTGCAGTATGGAAGCCTGGCTGTTGTCACGGCAGCCATCCTGGCCATGTTGGTGTGGCAGTACAGTCAACCCCACTTTCTGCGTCGGGCGAGCCTGAGCACGGAACTTGCCAGCCAGCTAGAGAAAGAGCTCAGCCGTCTCGACTCTATTCGAGTGGTGGAGCAGAACGTGCGTTTCTCTGGCAGGAAGTATAATGGCGAGTCGATTGTCGGCTTCAACGCCTCGGTTTTTTCGACTGACGCCACCGCTGCTGACGAAGCTGTTCACGCGCAGGTCCTCGACCATATGAGGCGAAACCTGAGGTTTCCCGAAAAGCATCTGCATGAGGTATACGAGGTAAGCGTACTCAGGGAGTGAATTCGCTGCCTTCGGAATGGTTATTTTTCCGCCTTTCGCATCGTCAAATCTAGTACTGAGGCTGCATGCAATACCTGCAAAAAACTGGGCATATCTGAGCATGTGAGCGACGAGACTACAGCCGGTGCTGAGCTGTTCTCGACTGAGTTCCAAGAAAAATTCCGGGAGAAAAATTATGAAAACACCAGTCGTTCTTTTCCATCTCTTTCTTCTTCTTGTTATCGCTGGCTGTTCTCACAGAGCAGATTTGCCGGTATCGGCAGGTACGGGAGAAAATCCGGTATTGCCGCAACCGGAGAATCGTCTCATCCCCACAATAAACGTTGCCAAGGCGGTCGGCTGGCCTGAAGGGCAAAAACCGACTGCCGCAGCGGGTACCGATGTCCGTGCTTTCGCCTCCGGACTGGATCACCCCCGTTGGCTCTACGTACTTCCGAACGGCGACATCCTTGTTGCTGAAAGCAATGCTCCGGCAAAGGCCGGTAAAACAGGCACGATCAAGGCCTGGATGATGAAAAAAATGAAAAAGAAGGCGGGTGCCGCAGTACCCAGCGCCGACCGTATAACACTGCTGCGCGATACCGATGGCGATGGTGTGGTCGATATGCGCACCGTCTTTCTCGATGGGCTCCACTCTCCCTTTGGCATGGCTCTGGTTGAGGATCACCTCTATGTTGCCAATACCAACGGTGTCGTCCGATTTCCCTATAGTCAGGGGACCACCCGTATCGATGCTGAGCCTACAGCCGTCATTGAGCTACCAGCAGGGCCTATCAACCGACACTGGACCAGAAATATACTTGCCACTGACGACGGCAGAAAACTCTACATCACCGTGGGCTCTAACAGCGACCATGGAGAAAACGGAATGGCCGAAGAAGAGGGGCGGGCGGCTATCTGGCTGCTTGATCTGAAAACCGGCAAGCATCGGATATTTGCCTCTGGACTGCGCAATCCCAATGGTCTGGTAATTGAGCCGGTAACAGGTACTCTCTGGACTACTGTCAACGAACGCGATGAACTGGGCAGCGATCTCGTTCCCGACTTTTTGACCTCTGTGCGCGACGGCGCCTTCTATGGCTGGCCATACAGTTATTTTGGTGACCATGTCGACACGAGGGTTTCGCCGCAACGGCCTGCTCTTGTCGATCGTGCCCTGGTTCCCGATTACGCCCTTGGACCACATACCGCAAGCCTCGGGCTCGCCACGAGTGAAAATGCCAACCTGCCGGCGCCATTCAGTCAGGGGATGTTCATAGGCCAGCACGGTTCCTGGAACCGTCAACCCCACAGCGGTTATAAAGTCATTTTCGTTCCATTCGAGAAAGGCCGGCCGGCCGGACAGCCCATCGATGTGCTCAACGGCTTCCTCAGCGGCGATGGCAAAGCCCTTGGACGGCCGGTTGGGGTGGCCGTTGACAGTCGGGGAGCGCTTTTGGTTGCCGATGATGTCGGCAATATTGTCTGGCGAGTTACGGGAGAGAAATAATCTCGTGTCGGCCTCCAGAGTCTGTACCTGCAGCGGCACCAGCAGCCCATGTCCGGATCACAGTCACCAGTCGCGCCAGCCCCTCGGCGTCGCCTACCATGGAGTGGCAGACCCCGTCAATGGAGTAGTAAAAATGAAGCCGGAAGACGGGGTCGGGGAAGACGGGCGGAAGACGGGGCGGAAGACGGGGTCTGGCCACGCTAAGCTCTTGTTTTACTGACGTTACCTTTTGATGAACACCCAAATTTACGGTTAATGTTGCGATTTTTAGAGGAAAAAACGCAGATATTGAACTACTTGGGATAAGACAGATTATAACAAGAGCCAAGAGGCACTATTTACCTGGGAAAATATGGCATATCACACATCGGTGCCATAAGAGAAATTTCTGCTCAAATTGAAAATAGATCGGCAGAGATGGCTCCACTGGTTTTATGAAATTAGAAAGCGGTATGGTTTGGTTGTTCTGAATTTTACAGTTACCTCAAAGCATATTCACCTGCTTGTATTTGATGATAAAGGCCGAGACGTCATTCCTCAATCGATCA
>CAKZOA010000222.1 GCA_937132035.1 uncultured Desulfobulbaceae bacterium
CCCGTCCATGGGGGCTTGGCTGCAGCCGTCCAGGCTGCAGACATCCGCGAAATGAGCAACCCGATCCCCTTGCTAGAGGCCAGGCTGAGTTTCGTGCGTAATCAGCAAAACCCATTATAAGGTCGTACAAAATTGAGCAAAAAAGATCTCCTGATTATTGATGATGAAGAAAATATGCGTCACATGCTTGAGGCTATGCTCTCCAAGTATGACTATACCGTTTCGGTAGCCGGAAATGGATTGGAAGCAACCGAAATGATGCAAACTCATGAGTATGACTATATTTTGTGTGATATCCGCATGCCTGAGATGGACGGGCTGCAGTTCCTCCAGCATAATGAAAATGTTCTCGAAAACACCACAGTTATTATGATGTCGGCCTATGGTAGCGTCGACCTCGCTCTTGATGCCATGAAAAAGGGAGCCTATGACTTCATCTCCAAACCTTTCAAAAGAGACGAGGTTCTGCTTACCTTGAAAAAGGCCGAAGAACGGGAGTCTCTCAAGCAGGAAAATCGTTTGCTGAAGAAGGTCCTGGAAAAACGAAACGATGGCTTTACCCGGATAATTGGTGAAAGCCGGGCTTTAAAAAATGTTCTCGATATTGCCGAGAAGGTTTCTCCCTATGCAACCACCGTGCTCATTACCGGCGAGTCAGGTACCGGTAAAGAGCTTGTTGCCAGGGGGATACATGTAAGTTCGCCTCGTAAGGCCAAACCATTTTTCGCCATTAATTGCGGCAGTATCCCCGGAGAACTTTTGGAGAGTGAACTTTTCGGCTATCTCAAGGGCTCTTTTACGGGAGCAGATCGAGATAAAGAGGGGCTTTTTGCAGCAGCCAATGCCAGCACCCTGTTTCTTGACGAGATTGGCGAGTTGCCGCAGGCGATGCAGGTCAAGTTATTGCGGGTTTTACAGGAAAATGAGATCCGCCCCCTGGGGGCTTCTAGGGTGAAACCAATCGATGTCAGGATCATTGCCGCCACCGCCAAGGATCTCCATGATGAAGTGCTGAAAGGGCGGTTTCGTGAGGATCTGTATTACCGACTGAATATTCTTAGTGTCCCTTTGCCTCCTTTGCGGGAGAGGCTGGAGGATATTCCCCTTCTCTGTGATTTCTTTATCAGCAAGTACAATGGCCAACTCAACAAGGAAGTCACAGGGGTGAGCGTTGAGGCAATGAAGTATCTGTTGCGGTATCAGTGGCCAGGCAATATCAGGGAACTGGAAAATGTCATCCAGCGCGGCCTCGTACTCACCGAAGGAAGTACCATAGATGTCGCTCATCTTCCCCCGACGATGGCCAATACACGACCTGAAGAAAGGGAGGGGCTTTCAATTGCCGGTTTTTCCTTAAAAGATGCTCAAAAAAAGCTCGAAGCGGCAATGATAGGCAAGGCCCTGGCGGAAACAGGGGGCAATAAGTCGCAGGCGGCACTGCTTCTTGAAATCAGTTATCCTAATCTTCTCAGCAAAATCAAAGAATATTCATTGTAAGAAAAATATAGGAATGGACTGCTATACCTCACTGTAAAGATCAGATTGTTGATACTTCACTACTATCTTTAGAGGAGGGAAAAATGAATCACAAGGGCTTTTCCTTAGTCGAGGTGACTGTCTGTTGTGCCGTAATGGCCACTCTGGTTGCTGTCTCCTATCCGTCTTTGACGAAAATGCGGGAGTCGGCTTCTTTTAAAAAGGAAGTGCGGGAACTGTACGCCAACATGCGACATGCGCAGGTGGAGGCGATCAAACGAAATCAGTGTGTTGTTTTTACGGTGTCTACAGGAGGCTACAGAATTTTTGTAGATGACGGCGCCGGAGGAGGGAAAAAAAAGGACTGGGTACGGCAAAGCGGCGAAGAGATATTGGTGGATTATCGGTATGGCGATGGTGTCGAAATGGTCAAAACCACGTTTTCAGCAAACCGCGGCCGCTTCCGCCCTGTCACCGGCGTAAAGGCCGGCAGGATACGTCTAGAGGGACCGCGAGGTAATATGAGGGATGTGATTCTGAATACCGCCGGCAGAATTCGAGTAGCCCGGTTGTAACTCCAATTGGCAAATTGTAAAAACCCCAGGGGCGTTTCCCGCCCCTCGTTGCTATCTGTACTCCACCGC
>CAKZOA010000223.1 GCA_937132035.1 uncultured Desulfobulbaceae bacterium
GCCGATTGATCGAGGAGAGCGATACGAAGAATCTCTCGACGAAGCTCTGAAGGCCAAGGGTTACGGACAGACCGAAGGGGCCGGGACGATGCAAACGAAGGAGGGTGAGATCGAGTATATTGAATTATATATGTCTCTATCATCTCCCGACAAAAGCGTTCCCTTTCTAATGGAGGTTCTTGTAAAATGCGGCGCTCCAAAGGGGTCAAAGATTCAGGTTTTTTTGGGGGGTGATGAGATCGTGCAAGAGATTCCATTTGGAGTGCGCGGGGGGTTCGCGATCTATCTCGACGGTATGAATCTGCCCGACGAGGTGTATCAGCAGTCAGACAGCAACGTGGTTATCTCTGAGAGAGATAAACGGCTGGAAGGTCATGGGGAAATTGAGTCACATTGGCAGGGGCCAACCGAAACTGCGCTTTATATCTACGGCGACTCAATGGACATCATGAAGCCGCTTATCATGAATTTCCTGGACGAATATCCTCTTTGTAAAGGTGCTCGTGTAGTCGACCTCATTCCTGAAGAACCACTGGGAGAATCATCCCAGGCTCCGAACTGATCGAAGCGGGTTAACGTAAAATGAATAGCAATACCGGTATGCAAAAATATATTATTTCACAGAGGGATATCCGTTTATTGAAATGGGTGACAGTTTATCAATCGCATTTATTTTTTTTGATTGTACATTACATTTGGGTGTCATTTCATTCAGCCTCGGATATTGCATATTGGCTCTTCTCCTTGTTTGAATCTCACCAATATCTGAATCTGAAGCTGAATTTGACCCTGAAAAAGTATTAATCCCGAATGGTGCACAAGATTTTCATGAATGGATGAATGAAGATCCTGCCCGCAAGCATTTAAGTAAGAAAGATCAAATACATGCTTTCCAAAATCAAAGATACAAAACTTAACCAAAATATCGATCAAACCGTGAGTAGTAGGTCCGATTATCTAAACGTTTAGCCGAGGAGAAAATGAATCAATCAACAGATATTCGATTAGCCGGGAAAGAAGATCTGGATCAAATCACAAAAAACGAACTCGCGATTGGTGCAGATGTTATTGAGACTAAGATCAAGCTGGGCGAGGTGATCGTAACCGATGATGGCGGGCAGATAACCGGAATCCTTCGTTTTTCATGGTTCTGGGACTATTTACCGTTCATCAACTATATCTGGGTTGAGGAAGGGTTTCGGCACGTGCATCGGGCAAGCAGGATGATACAGAAACTCGAAGAGATTACGGAAGGAAGAAATTATCCGGCAATCATGACCTCGACTCAAGCTGATGAGGCAGCCCAGAATTTCTACAGGAAAATAGGTTTTGAGGATGCCGGTGGTTTCACCATGCACCGTCAGGCATTTGAGTTAATCATGATAAAATATATGAAAGAAGGGTAACCATAGACGGAAGCGGGTGCTGAAATGCAGAGAAAAACTTGATCATCCGTTGAAACGGAAATTCATATTCTGACACCCCAACCAGGAAATTGAAATCGAGTTTTAAATCGATAGGACAAAATCGCACTTACTCATACCGCACGAATAATCTGTCATCACACCCATGCCAGGCATACACCCAAAGTGCCTGCGAACCTCGTAAATCCTTTTCGATCAGAGTAAGGTTTTCTCTCTTGGTCATTCTTTGAGTATGCCGGGGGCAGCACATATGGAATATGCCAGAGCGCATTCCCATGTCACATGGAAACAACGGACAGGATATTTTCTGAAGGATATAGGAGGATGCATGACCAAAATCGTCCTCAAACAGGCAGATAGGAAACCAAGCACCCCGCTCGCCGGGGTATGCGGAGTATCCAGAATTCACCGCTGGCTTTTATGTATTTCGCTACCGCCTTTCACCCTGTCTGGTTTTCAAATGAGTCCTATCTTTTGGGTGTCTTCATATATTCCAACAGCGCTGCCAGCTTCACGGCCTCATTCAGAGGTTGTCCGAGATACTCCTGCATGCCCCAGGCATACCTTCCGGAAGCAGGTGTAATATGAGAAAAAACGGTATAGAGACTGGCACCCGCGTCGAACCATTTGTCGAAGTCGAGCTGCATGAGCTCTCCCATACGCGGATCGCGCTGGCAGGCCAGGCAAAGAGCCTCAAAATGCTCAAGATCCTCTTCAGACATCCTTCCATAGCCGCCACCGTACGCGGAGAGGTGCTGGCCACCTTCATATAAAATAAGTTCTTTCCCTAACTGCCGGGCGACCTCTGCCTGCTGCCGTGCCTTGGGGCCGATCTTCTCCTCAATATCCTTGCGCAACATGCGGAAGATATCATCTTTGGTCAATTCGGGCACCGATATGCCGGAGGCTGCGATGCGGCGACCCAGTCCGAAGCCCCAGTAAGAGCATGCGGCCACGTAGTCCACCGCATCGGCCACCTCGGGATTGTCCATCGAAATCTGCAGTTGCTGGATATTTCCGGTGATGACGACCCGGACGCGGTTGGCAGCCTCCCCGAAAACCTCTTTCCAAATTTCCGAAATTCGCTTCGTACGCTGGCCTTGGAAACGGTGCCGTTGCAAGGCGTTGAGATCGGC
>CAKZOA010000224.1 GCA_937132035.1 uncultured Desulfobulbaceae bacterium
GCAGCCGTAATGGCGGGCGGCATGAATGGCAACCCCCCCCCAGCCGGTACCGATTTCGATGACGTGATCACCAGGGTGCAGTTGCAGTTTCGTACAGATGATGTCCAGTTTGTTTTTCGAAGCCTCCTCCAGACTGCTTTCCGGCGAGGGGTAAATCGCCGAGGAGTACATCATGGCATCGTCGAGGAACGAGGCGTACATGTCGTTGCCAAGATCGTAGTGGGCGAGGATATTTCTTTTGGCCCCGTTTCGGCTGTTATTTCTAATTCGGTGGGAAACCAGACGCAGAGGGGTAAGCAGCAGGGCAAGGCCTTTTTCCATGCGCTCCAGCAATTCCATGTTAAGCACAAGTATGCGGATGACGGCGGTAAGATTGTCTGCGTCCCAGAGACCTTCGAAGTAGGCTTCTCCTGCACCGATGGAGCCGCCCAGCAGAATCTTTGTATACAATGAAGGCGAATGAACGGTTATTTGCGCCTGCAACTCGGAGTCATGGCCAAAGGTAAAAGTTTTTCCCGAATCATGAACGGTGATCTGGCCATATTCGAGCTTTTCCATCATCTTGAAGACAAGTCCGCGAGTGGAATTATGCGCCAGTGTCAGCGGCAGTCGTCCTACCCGGTATTCTCCTAGAGTTGCGCTGTTCATGTGGTCTGCCTCCGATAGGGAATGTACGGAATTTTCTTTAAATATATCTTCAAAGCCTGCCAGTAGATACGCGACAGAATATAGGCTGTCATCATCGGTATACGCAGCAGGTGGTTTCTCAGAATTTTTCTATTAAGAGGCCTTTTTGTGAAATTGAGGGTAGCATCGAAGACGTGGCCTCTGTCGTCGGCGACCTCAATGGTGATGTTCAACTTTTCCGTGGGGGCACTCAAACGCCAGGTATAGTGCTGCTCTACGGGATTGAAGGGGGATACTTTGAACTCTTTGCTATGGGAAAAGCTGAGATCGGCATCGCCGAAAAAATGGCCATATTGATGACGTTCGTTCCATGGCGTGTTGGAAACTTCGGCGAGAAAATGACTCAATCGCCCCCGATGATCGAACCCGTAATAGAAATTCACCGGACTGAAATAGAGACCGAGAGTTCGCATGTTCAAGAGCCCATACACATCGCCTGCGACCGGATGGCCGGTGATCTCCTCCATGCGTCTGGCGACAGCCTGACAGAGGCTTTCCTTTGCATCCCCGTAGTAGTCCGCTCGATGGAAGCGACTCAGTGCCCAGCGGCTGGTGGAAAACCAGCGGCCACAGTGCAGCGGCCGCTCGAGCTCTGCAAGGTTGAAAAAATACATGAAAAACGGATAGGAGAAAAAGTGGGCCCGGGGAATATGTCGTCGATGAGCGACCGTCCCGGTGTACAGAGCGGAGTGCATCAGGCGGTCTCCTTGAACATGGAGCATACACGGAGGGCGCTGTCGACACCGTCTTCGTGAAAGCCGTTCTGCCAGTAGGCGCCGCAGAAGTGAATCCGGTCTCTGCCCGAGATGGTCTGCCATTGCTGCTGGGCGGCTATGGACTCACTTGAGTAGACGGGATGGCTATAGTTGAATTCCTGGAGTATGGCTTTGTCCTCAATATCCTGGTTGAGGCTGACCAGGTAGGTGTTTTTCGTCTGCAGACGCTGGAGGATGTTCATGTTGTAGGTCAGTGTGGGCCGGGACTTTTCCTCCCCGATGACGCGATAGTTCCAGCTGGCCCAGGCGCGTTTTCGTCTTGGTAAAACAGAGGCGTCGGTATGGAGAATAACGCGATTGTCGCTGAAGAGAAAATTTCTGAGGATATTCTTTTCATCCGTTGTCGGTTCTGCGAGAAGCTTCAGCGCCTGATCTCCGTGACAGGCGAAAATGACTTCATCGAAACGCTCCGACCCCTTATCGGTGATGACGGAAAGGGAGTCATCGCCTCTGATGACTTTGGTTACCGGCGTATTCAGACGTATCCTGTCGGAAAAAAAGCGGGTCAGGGGGGTGATATAGTTGCTCGATCCGCCCTTTATCGTATACCACTGAGGTCTGCCGGTAATATCGAGCAGGCCGTGGTTGGCGAAGAATCTGGCAAAAAACTGCAGAGGAAAATCGTTGCTTTTCTGCAGGCCCATGGACCAGATAGCGGAGATCATCGGCAGCAGATAATTTTGCTGAAAGAGCAGGGAGAATTTCTGGACTGCGAGATATTCACCAATGGTGGTGTGGCTCTGCGCCTGCAGTTCGCGGCGGACATCTCTGTTGAAGCGGACAATTTCATTGAGCATCAACAAAAAGCGCAGACGAAAAATATTGGATTGCTGGGCGAAGAGCGTAGAGAGGCTGTGGCCGTTGTATTCCAGATTGCAGGCGTCGTTTCTCACGGAAAAGCTCATTTCCGTGGGCTGGTATTCAACACCAATTTCATCCATGAGTTTGATGAAGTTTGGGTAGGTGCGATCGTTGAAGACGATAAAGCCGGTATCGATATCGACTTCCTCCTCCGCGGTTGTGACATGCACCGTATGCGTATGGCCGCCTATGTAGTCGGCTTTCTCAAATACCGATATATCGAAATTCCCTGCCAGGTGATAGGCGCAGGTCAACCCTGATATTCCCGATCCGATTATAGCTATTTTTTTCATTATCCGGCCATCCTCCTGGCAATTTTCTCCCAGACAGCACAGGGCAGGCAGGAGAGCAGCTTCATTGTCCAGGTAAATTTTCTGGGAAAATGAATCTCCCGCTTTCTCCTGGAAATGCCGCTGCGCATATATCTGCTTGCTTCCGCGGTGCTGATAAGAGAAATCATTTTGAAATCATTTTTGTCGGTAAGAGGTGTTTTGACAAACCCCGGACACACCAGACTGACATCGATGTTTTCGGTTTGAAGGGAAATTCTCAGGGTATTGATGATGTAGGCAACTGCCGCTTTGGAACCGCCGTAGGCTTCGGCCCGAGGCAGATGCAGGTAGGCGGCGGAGGAACCGACGCCTACCAGATGGGGACGGGTGCCTTTCCGCAGCAGTGGCAGCACCCCTTCGATGGAGATCGCCAGGGACTCGACATTGGTCCGCATTACCCTGCTTACCAGGGCGCTGTCGAAGTCAGGTAGGTCAATGTACTCGCAGGTTCCGGCGTTGAGTATGGCAAGATCCATGGAGTCCTGCCCGGCGAACCACTCAAGGCTCTCCTTACGATCGGTGA
>CAKZOA010000225.1 GCA_937132035.1 uncultured Desulfobulbaceae bacterium
ACCTCTTTTTGCTCTAGATGCATGGTTGACTTCGCTGTCGCCTCTTCATATAAAGCGACTGCTATAAACGCTACAGATGCTACAAGGAGAATGAGAAACTCACCGACGTTCCCAAAATGAAAAATTTTCAACCCATAAACAATATTTGCCTTGCCGATGAGGACATTAAGTACATAGAGGCCAAAAGAGACCGCAGATATTGTAATTGCAATTCGGGTCAATCTTATATTTCCGAACTCTCCAGGTTGAGTAGCCATTTCTCCACCGCCTTTTATGAAAATGCTCTTTAAATCTTCTTCCAATAGAAAAAGTCCTGAAATAAAACTAACTACCGATAACCTTATAAACGGCGTTGCAATCCTCTTTACCAAATCCCTCTGCTGAGGCTTTTTTATACAGCTCAAGTGCCGCTTCCATGGCCTTGAGATCAAGTCCCCAGGCTCTGGCCATCTCACAGCCAAGCCGAACATCCTTCAGGGCCAGATCGAGGCCGAAACGATTCTTAAAATCATCTGCGGCAATCCAGGGACCGCGGACATCCATCTGAAAGCTTCGCGCACCGGTGTCCTGAAGCAGCTCGATCAGCATTTTTCGGTCTATTCCGGCTTTTTCACCTGCCCGGATACCCTCTGCCATTACAGCAAGATTAGCCATGCCTACCATGTTGCTGATAAGCTTAACCGCGCAGGAGGCTTCCACTCCCCCCATGTAGTAGGCGGGTTGACCGATGATGGGCCAGATGTCCTGCAGTTTATCGAATAGCCCCTTGTCTCCGCCGACAAACATTGGTTCTTCGGCTTTTTCGGCATGTGCGGGTGTTTTTCCCAAGGTACACTGCAGAAATCCTATCCCTTTTTCCTTTGCTGCAGTTTGGAGTTTCACAGAGGTTTGCGGGTCAATAGTACTGAGTTCCACATGAACTGTACCCGCCTGCATTTTACTCAAAAGACCGCCTTCACCAAGCATGACGCCTTCGACATGATCAGGCATCGGTAAACTTGTAAAAACCAGCTCACAACCAGCCAGGTCATCCACACCGGCGGCAGCTTTGCCGCTAGTGCCGGCATCCAATGTCTGCGTAACCGCGCTCTCGCTGAGATCAAATACAAGAACTTCCTTGCCGGCACGTATAAGGTTCCGAGCCAAAGGCCCGCCCATCAAGCCAACTCCTACAAATCCAATAGACATGGTGACACTCCTCAGTTATGTAATTCGTTCTTGCAGCGTCGCTGTTACGACGTCTGCTTCATATACGGGTTTCCAAACTGCCATCCATTTTTCAGTGTCCAGATGTTACTGTGAAAACCAGCAACTCCAGGGCAGGCTTGTTAGGATACTTGCTCATTCATGAGCCAGTCCAAACCAAGTTCAATCAGCTTCCCGTCGGTCGGCCTCCCTTCGCTGTCCCAACCGGACATTTGGTAATACAGTTCTATCCAGCCCTTGAATGCCGCCGGATCAAAACGCATACCTTTCAAAGGTCCGCTTGGCATTTTCTCAAACCAGCGTCTAATAAGAGTGTCGTCGTCGGGGGTAAAACCACAACGGTTATTAAACACCCTTGCCATAACATTTGCGCGCTCGACACCAAGAACGATCTCATACAGACTGGTATCCCAACCTGTGATGGCCTGAACGGCCTCCACCAGCTTGCCAAAGGTCATCGCATGAATAGGAACAGAACAGAAATTGCAGAGCCCGAGCAGGTTGTTAATACCCCAGGCTTTCTGACCGATATAGAAAAAGCGGACTTTGGCGGCATCGGTTTTGACAGGATCCACTGGATCAAAGAGGCCCAGAGGATAGAGCTTGCTGATACCTTCTCCCTGGAAAGCGACATCATGCGGCGTTTCAATATGATCAGCTCCGGTCGGCGAAAGAGCAAATCCCAATCCCATACCAGTCTTCCCACGACCATCATGAAAGGCCATCTCTTGACCTTTGATATGGAAGGCATATTTTTCCGCGCCTCGACCGATGCGTTCCGACGCCTTCTTCACTCCCAGACTGAGTACTTCGCCAATGCCTTCCCGAGCGGCTATTCGCCCAATCAGCCATACCATGGCATCGGCATCACCAAATTTTATAGACCTTCCTTCGGTATCGCTTGTGGTCAGAATGCCATTTTCAAAACATTCCATGGCGAAAGCTATAACAGACCCGGTAGAAATAACATCGAGGCCCTGAAGATTGCAAAGCTGATTGCCGTAGGCAATTGCCGGCAGATGATCAATGGCAAGCATTGGTCCAAGAGCAGCGATTGCTTCATATTCGGTACCACCAAAGCGCTTGTCGAGTGGGTAATCGGCATCATCAAGTTCCACTCTGCGCTTACAGGCTACAGCGCAGTTCCAACATGTGCCGGGTGATGAAAAGATGGTTTTATGATAATTCTCAGCAGAGAGTTTCTCCGCTCCTTCAAATTGGCCTTCTTTAAAATTACG
The DNA here is from genome assembly GCA_937132035.1 of uncultured Desulfobulbaceae bacterium. GTDB lineage: Bacteria > Desulfobacterota > Desulfobulbia > Desulfobulbales > Desulfocapsaceae > Desulfopila_A. The sequence goes on from CAKZOA010000225.1 coordinate 2,445, forward strand.
GGTCGGCAAAAACCCTGCGGCATTGACACCCTGCACCAGTCCCGGTGTACCAAATTTTTTCAAACCGACATTGGGCGGATGAGACTTTATTCGCTCTCTGTGCCAGCGGGCAATCTCTTTCACCTTATCCATGTCCGCCATTTCCAGTTTGCCTGTTCCTCGAACGGCAATAGCCTTGAGGTTCTTGGAACCCATGACCGCGCCCATGCCGGTGCGGCCGTTGAAATGCTCCAGGTCGTTCTGTAAACAGGCAAAAGGAACAAGGCGTTCACCGGCCGGCCCGATGCTGACTACGCGTATTTTCGACTCACCTGTGTCTTCCCTGATGCGTTCGAGGGTTTCCCAATTGTCCAACCCCCATATCTGAGCAGCATCTCTGAATTCAATCGTATCGTCGTTGATCAAGACATACACCGGCTCAGTAGCAACTCCGGTAATAACTACAGCATCGAAACCGGCGAATTTGAGTTCCGGTCCAAAATAACCTGCCGCTTCAGTCCTGGCAAATCCGCCTGTAAGAGGAGATTTCGCTCCAACCGCATACCGGTTAAAGCCCGAAATGGGAGCTCCGGTTACCACGCTGCAGGCGAAAACAAGAATGTTTTCCGGTCCGAGAGGATCAGCTTCAGGACGAATTTCACTGAGCAGTTTTTGTCCAATTATTCCGGAACCACCGAAATAGGTTCGATACCATCGCTCATCTGGAGTTTTGATCTCGTGAGTTCTTGTCGTTAAGTCCAGATACAGAATCTTTCCATTATAGCCGTAAGCCATAAACTCCTCCGTCTTTCAGGGTAAATAAAAATACAATCTCGTGTTGATTCGGCAGCTTCGCAGAAAATTAGCAGACTATTTTGCCTCTCATTATCTGTGAACTGAGCAAACCATTGTCTTCCTATCTGATGGTGTCGAAGACAAGTGATCTTTTCGACACCAGAGCGAAGATCAAATCGCACAGTTCCGCACGAGTTCCGTCAATCGATGCCGGCAAAAAGTTAAAAGGTTTAATGGCTGTTCCACGTACAGCTTTAAAAAACAATCCGTCAGGATGTCTTCGCTTTTTCAGCTCTAACTTCTAGGTGGCGCCTGCAACAGTATGGAATAGAAAATAGAGAATCGCTTAATCGATTTAAAGCACCCCTACCCTAAAGCTCGAGAGTGATAATGTAACCGATCCAGCGGACCGTCCCCCCTCTAACTCCACATTTTTACACCTTCCCGATTGCATCGATTCTCTTTTTTGTGGAGCAATTACTGGGCCATTCAACCATATTACAATCAAGATTTTGGAATCATGCAGCATTTGCCTATATACTTTCTGAGCATCTTGCCCTTTTGTGACCAATATTCGTCACGACGCCCATTATTGGTCTTGTTTTTTCGTCAAATTGCGCATATCAATTGAAAGTGAAGCAGATAATATACATCTTGGGAGACAAACAGCTCATGCAATGGAATACAGAAACACGCTACAAAATTCTTCTTGAAATCAACAACGCTATTGCCACCTGCAAGACCAGGCCGGACCTTTTCTTGGCCCTTTCACAAGAATTACACCGTCACTTTGCCTATGACCGGATGTGTATAATTTTGTATGACAGTGAAGCTCGCTCGATTGCCTATTTTGCAGCAGCCGACGGCATCCAGCCTGGAGGAGTCGTCGCCCACGAATCCCGACCTCTCGCTCATGGAGATATTGCCCGAATGGTCGTCCAATCCAGGCAACCCGTGGTTTTTGACGATCTCGCCCGTTACACCGACTTGAAGTCTGTTGGAGAACTGGTAAAGGCCGGGCTGACATCCACCATGGTTTTTCCAATGATTATTCGTGACCGCTTGCTTGGAACCATCCACCTCAGTTTCCGCAAAGCTCCGCAAGCTATCTCGGAACTCACCGAAGTGCTCAAGGCAGTATCTCAACAGATCGCCATAGCCGTTGACAACATGATGGCATACACGGCACTCAAGCAGTCGAACATGCTATTGCAGAAAGAGAAACAATTCCTCCTGACACACAACCGTGAATATTCAAGCGAAGGATTTTTCTTTGCCTCACCGCAAATGCAGCAGATAATACACCTTATCGATCAGGTCGCCGACACTGATGAGACCGTACTCATCACCGGTGAAACGGGCACTGGAAAAGATTTTCTCGCTCGTATGCTGCATGACAGAAGCAACCGCTGCGAACATCTTTTTGTCAAAACCAACTGTCCCGGATTGACCAACTCTCTTTTTGAGAGTGAACTTTTCGGTCATGCCAAAGGTGCATTTACCGGTGCGGAGCAAAAACGGTCCGGTCGATTTGAACTCGCGGAAGGAGGAACAATCTTTCTCGATGAGATTGGTGATTTATCGACAGATATGCAGGCAAAATTACTGCAGGTCCTGCAGGAACGAAAATTTGAGCGGGTAGGCGAATCTGTTCCGACAGAAGTCGATTCTCGTGTTATTGCCGCTACCAACAAGGATCTACAGCACCGCATCCTGGAAGGAGAATTCCGCCAGGATCTCTTCTATCGCCTCGAAACAGTAACGATTCATGTCCCCCCGCTCCGGCAACGCAGAGAAGATATTCCGCTGCTCATCAACAACATCAACGCCAGCGAATCGGACCGACTGCATCGGCCACCTCCAGTCTACAGCGACCATGCCCTTGATTTACTGTGCAGCTATCATTGGCCCGGCAATGTCCGCGAATTGAAAAACATGGTCAAGCGTCTGATAATAATGCAACCCGGATCTCGCATACGGAAAGGTGATATTGAAATGACGATTCCTGCAATCTTGTCCGGCTTACCGCAGGGGGAAGGGTTCACCACTCTGGACCAGGCTGAGCGCAACCACATTATGCGTGCCCTGAAGACGACCAACGGGGTGATAGGCGGTAAAAACGGCGCCGCCAAACTTCTCGGCATGCACCGATCCACCTTACAATACCGTATTAAGAAACTGGGCATCAACTCGGCAGACTTCCAATAACAGCATGATGGTGGATTATTGGACTCCAGAAACTATGATGGAGCAATTTCGCCAGCTTCTCTCTCGTCAAATATCCATTTGAGACGTATTGCAGTTTTGCTTAACGTTGTGCTTCCCTGGGAGGGAATGAGACTGCCAGGCTCTAATAGGGCTGCATTACGAAATGAAATTAAAAGTCCTGGTCTGGGTAATGGAAGTGATCGTTTTAAATCCCTGATCGCTTTGCTTAACAGTTAATCCTTTCGCCATTATCTTTCATGCAATTTCCGGGTTGAATCTGCAAAAATACTACTCACCGTCAAACCAACTTCCTTCAGGCAAAGGGACACCGAGTAAATTACCAAAAATAAAATAAAAGGCTGTTACCACAATGATGCTGATCAGCATTGATTGGAAAAGATTGCGTTTTGAAAACCGATGTTCGTCAGCAAGATAGGTATTAAACGCAAAATAAAAGATATAACTCGACGGCAAAAAGCCCGCAAAAGGTAAAAATATAAGATAGAGGAGCAGAATACTGGTGCCTGCCAGAACATTATTGCGCTCGATAACAGACTCAAAAAAAATGACTCTCTCCGGTTTTATAAATGCCTTGATAAAAACAACCAGACTGAGAACAGCCATCATAACGAGAACGTAGTTAACAAAGACCACTCCAAGACGGGAAAGATCTCTGGTGACACTGAAAACAATTAAAGCCAGTACCGCTGTAGAAATGCTAGTTATGAGATCGCCGTTTAAACGCACTTTAGTTCTCTTTTCTGCAAGATTATCTTTCATTGGCTCTTTTTCCTTTTCGCTTTCCAGTCCGCATAGAACGGCCAGAACACACTGAGCAGACTCATGGCGATCAGTACCATGCTGATAGGTCGCAGGACCATATAGCTTATAATGGAACCGGAAGCCTGACCGGCAAGCATCGATTTAACGAGACCTTCCTCAACAAAAGGACCAAGTATAAGGCCAAGAACAATCGGTGCCGGATGAAACTTGAGCTTGTTGCTGATAAAACCGACTATACCGAAGACAAACATGATCCAGACATCGAGGATATTGTTTCTGATGGCAAAACTGCCCAATACTGTCATAAAGATAATCCCTGGTGCGAGAAAGCGTGAAGGAATGTTGATTATCTGAGCAAACACATAGGAGCCGAAAGAGCCGATGAAGGTCACTAAAAACGCGGCGACGAGCAGGGCCATGATAAAGGCATAGGTGACTTCGGCATAGCTGGTAAACAACTCAACACCGGGGCGCATGCCATGCAGCATCAGAGCACCGAGAATCACCGCTGCCGGTGGTGATCCCGGGATACCAAGAGTGAGCAAAGGGATGAGTGAGCCGGGCGCCATGGCGCTGTTTGCCGCTTCAGATGCAGCTACTCCCTTTATTGTTCCCTTGCCGTACTCTTCAGGGTTGGGATCCCAACGAACGGCTTCATTATAACTGACCATACTGGCGATATTTCCGCCTGCTCCAGGGGCGAAACCGATAATTGTGCCAATTGCCGAGGAGCGAAGCATCAGTACGGGCTTTTTTATCAGTGAAACGATTACTTCGCCGATAACAGCGAGCTTCGGAGTAACCGGCTTGTCGGAATATGCTGCGCGGCGTTTGCCGATGACACTCGATAGAATCTCGGGAAGACAGAAGAAGCCGATAAGCGCAACAATCAGTTCAATGCCGGCCTGTAACTCGGGAAAGCCGAAGGTCAGGCGGACGTCGCCACCGATTGGCGCCATGCCGACAGCACTAAGAATCAATCCGACCGTGCCGGCCAGAAACCCCTTCACCATGGATCCTGAAGAAAGCGAGGCAATAATGGTCAAGCCGAAAACCCCGAGCCAGAAGTATTCCGGCGGCCCAAACTTTAAAGAAAATGCCGCAAGGGGTGGTGCGGCAGTGATAAGCACACCGTTAGCGACTAGAGAACCACAACTTGAGGCAAAAGCAGCAGCAACCAGACCGTGCTGCGCCATTCCTTTCTGGGTCAGCGGGAATCCATCAAAAGTGGTGGCAATTGCCGCGGGAGTCCCGGGTGTGTTGATCAGGACTGCCGGAATAGCATCCCCATACATCGCACCAACGTAGATTCCAGCCAGCATAATCAGACCTGCGGCAGGACTCATGGTAAAGGTGAACGGCACCAGCAGGGCCAATCCCATGGTCGCCGTAAGACCGGGAAGAGAACCGAAAACGATCCCCATAAAAACCCCCAAGAAGAGGAAGAGGAAATTAGTCGGTATAAAAACGGTTAGCAGTCCGTGAAGTATGGCGTCCATATGTCGTCCTAGAAGATCTTCAGAAAGGCTTCAAACACGAGTCCTTTTCTCCACGCCAAAAGACGTGAAGAAAAGGGAGAGCGGTATAAACTTTGCTGCAGTTTTATTCTTTGAATTCCTTTACAATTGGAGCCCATTGTTCAACCATTTCGGCGATATACTCTTTTGACTCAGCATTGCCCATGGACAACGGCTGGAAACCGTCTTTAATCATTTGTTGTTGAATTTTTGGGTCGTTGGCGATCTGCAGAAAAGCCTTTTCCAATACGCTGATCACTTCAGCCGGGGTTCCTGGAGGGGCACCGGCGCCGCGATCAATTGATGCATAGAGTTTGAATCCCTGACTTTCAAAGGTAGGGACGTCCGGCATCGCCACAAACGGTTTCTTGGTACCAAAACCGAGCACTCTGATTTTATCCTCATGTTGTACCAGATCGTTGCTGTTGGCCCACAACGCTTTAACATGTCCACCTAAAAACTGAGCCACTGAATCGGCAGCGCCTTTTGAAGGTATGTAGGTCATGTTAACACCCGCCATCTTTCCAAACTGCAAATTCGCAATGTGATGTCCGGACCACGTCCCTGAACCACCCACTATAAGAGCACCAGGGTTAGCCTTGGCGTAGGCAATCAGGTCATCGAGGGTTTTGAACTCTGAGTCCTTCAATACCGCCAAGCCGATAGGTGTGGCCTGGAAAAAAGCGATCGGTTCTATTTGTTCGGTAGTGTAACCGGCGTTTCCTCGAGCAAGGGGCTGGAGAATAATATGAGGAATATTGATACCGGATATGAAATAGCCATTCGGCTTTTTATTCATCAGTTCGGCCCAGCCGACTGAACCCCCTCCGCCGGGTTTATATTGAACAATGACTTTTTCTCCAAGAATGTTTTCGAGGAGTGGCTGCTGCCGGCGTGCTTCCAGATCGGACTGCCCGCCAGGGCCAAACGGAATAGAATAGGTGATCGGTTTTTCGGGAAACTCTGCTACAGCAGGAACGGTTAACAGTCCAAGGACAGCCAAGCAGGACAACATACTGGATACGAATTTCATATAATAACCTCCTCATGGGGCGCAACGCCGGTCAGCTTTATTGCCCACCGGCATTTTTACGCATTTCAGATGATTTGGTGGATGTTTACGCGCTCTCGTATAGCTTGGTCATAATAAATTCACGATGTCCAAGCACCTCGGCTGCAGTCATGCGACCGTTGGCAGTACGAATCATCATATTCAAAAGCTTGTCTCCAGCCTGGTCGAGATCAATTTCCCGTCGGAGCAAACCGGAAACATCAACGTCGAAATGCTCACTCATGGTTCGCAAGGTGCGAGGGTTGGAGCAGAGCTTTATAACCGGCAGTATCGGGTTGCCGATAATATTGCCCTGACCGGTGGGAAAGAAATGTACGACAAATCCGGAAGCGGCGCACAGGGTGACCTGTTCTGCCGCAGCCGAAGAAGAATCCTGAAACCAGAGGCCGGGGCCAGTAGGAGCGACGGCTTTCTCCAGGCAGCCGACAATTGGAGCCTTACGGCCGATTTTCTGGATATTGCCAAGCGCCTTTTCTTCAATAGTAGTCAGGCCGCCCTCGATGTTCCCTTTGGTCGGCTGGGAATCTGACAAGTCATTGGTTTTGTGATCGTCAACGACTTTCATATAACGGTCGAAATAGAACTGGAAGTCCTTGCGAACCTGATCGTTGGCACAACGTTCAAGGACGAGATGCTCGCCACCGGTCAGCTCAGTGGTTTCGCCGAACAGAAGGGTGTTGCCTTTTTCGTAGAGCTTGTCATAGGCATCGCCGACGGTGGGATTGGTGGCGATACCGGATGTGGTATCGGATTCACCGCATTTAGTTGAGACCCACAGTTCACTGACATCACATTCGGTCCGCTGATATTCACTGGTTTTCTGCATAAACTCCATCGCCTTTCGGGATGCAGCGCAAATTGTGTTAAGATCCCCGTTCTTTTCAATGGCAAAGCCTGCCACAGGTTTGCCTGTCTCGGCTATACCCTGAACAATCCGATCGGTCCAGACCGGCTCGATGCCAATTACGATAACGGCTGCTACGTTCGGGTTGCAACCCACTCCGATCAGTGTGCGGAAATGGAGGTCAAGATCTTCTCCAAATTGTAACCGTCCATATGCATGGGGTATTGCGAGTGTTCCTTTGACGTTATTGGCGACTGCTTCGCAAGCAGCGTTGGAAAGATCATCCAATGGCAGGATGACAACATGGTTGCGCACTCCCACTCGACCGTTTTCACGTCGGTATCCGAAAATTGTATTATCCATTATCTACCACCTCTTTGTCTTAACGTTATGAACATGCAGATGTTCGCCTTTCTTGATGGGAGCAACCACCTTGCCTATATCCGTGTTGTACTTAATGACGGTATCGCCAACAGCGAAATCCTTCAGCGCCACTTTGTGCCCGATAGGGATATCACTGATGATCTTGACATTAATGGTTTCATCTTCTTTCATAACCCATCCGGTTATTTCCTGGTTGGAGGCCAAGCCCTCCACCACCGCTACGCCTACGCCATCCGCAGCTTCATGAACTAAAAAATCGATAGCCATGTGTTCCTCCTAATATTATTAAAAATAGAATCGATAAAAAACAGGACCTTACCTGTTTTCCTTTTACAAAAAAGCATTTTCGATCCGTCCGCTTACCTCAAGCAAAAATCCCTCACCAGTTACCTTCTCCAGGAGGTGATAGATCTCTATTTATTCGACTTGCTGCTGTTGCCGAGTTGCAGGTTACAATACACATCTCAGGTCGCTGATGAAGTACTCATTCCATAGAAATAGGTTGTATTCGCGTTTGGAATGATGCCAATTTTCGGTCTTCCGGGAAATGTTTCAATCCACTCAGCTATAACTCGCGAAGGATCTGCGGCACGCAGATGACATTTTTGCAAAATGCCTGGGTCCATCTCGGAACAGATTGCCACGTCGTACTGGCTCAAAGTGCTACCAAAAAGGTAGGCCTTATGTGCACCCATCCTGAATCCCTGTTTTTTAAAATCAGCAAGCACTTCCTCGGGACTGGTGAACTGGGACACATAATCAAAATAGACATCATCGCCAACTCCTTTAGTCGAAGCGGCGAGCAAGAGGATCTTTCCTCCTTTTTTAACTGCCATGGAAGCCATATTGAGCCCTTTCTGTGCCTGATACAGGCAAATATCCTTAGGGTAGCCTCCGCAACTGGCTATTAAAATGTCAAATTTACGGTCAATGTAGACACCGTAAAGATCGGCACAGATTTTCGCTCCTTTACGCAGTGTATCCAAGGGCCTGCCGACCATCACCTCAACTACTTCCTTACTTGGCGACAGCACACAATTAACAGCCAGATCAACACCAATAATCTCACCGGCTTCGTTGATATCCTCTCTGACAGGATTGCCATTAAGCACCCCCACCACTGCATTGTCCTGAAACATTAGGCCATGGTTATGTTCTATCGTTGCTGCTCCACCACAGCCGATTACCACGCCTTTCGAGCCACCTGTAAATCCAACGAATTGGTGTGGATCTATCTGGCCGATAACAATTTTGTAATCGGCCTGGTTATACTCCCTGTTAACAAGAACCGGAGTCCCCCAGCTAGTGCGACCGAAATCATCCATGGGGCTATTGTTGGCATCATGAGAAAGAACACGGCAGCCTCGTGTAACATCCGGTGATATAAGCTGACGTGCAGCCTCATCATCGAGAGGAGGATGCAGTCCCCCTCCAATGACTATAAGTACCTTGGCAGGATCGATATCCGGCAGATGAGCAAAAAGCCAATCCAGAAGAACAGGCAATAATTCCCCAACTGGTAATGGTCTGGTTTCATCAGGTATGGCGATAGCTACGCTACCACAGTGGACGCCTGGTAAGGTGTTTCTGTCTTTTTCAGCCAGATCGGACAGCGCCTCCTTCAGAGCATCCGGAATCGAAGGCAGCGAAGGCATTTCATTCGGTTCAAGTATCCGACTTTCAGCCGACTCAGGCAAATGGACAGATATCATTCCCTTGCCATATTTCAATTCCACATCCATAAGTCACCTCTGTGTTGCTCCAGGGAGTTTTATCTTTCCTAAGCAATTACCAAGCCAAACCTTTATGCTGGAGATAGCACCCTGTAATTATGAAGTATATCTGCGAACGTCTTGTTCTGACACCAGCTTTTTAAGACCAATATTCGGCACACCGCCGATTATTGGGCGTAGTTTTTGGTCAGTTATGAAGGGTGCATGGGGAGAAGGAAGTAGCCAAAAAGCAAGGCATGAAATAGGATGTTCTGCGAAGAGCAAAACATGATGGCGGGCTGAAGGAGTCCACGTCGAAAGTTGCAACCGCAACCAAATCTTCCAGTATTACGGTCGATACCGAAGCTTATGATCAGTGAAAAATTTCAGAAACCGGACCCGGTCCGTAAGCGTTTTCCGGATACCGTTAAAATCAGGACATACAGAGATGAGGGGGCGATGACCGATTGGTTGGTCGAGCAGGTAACAGGTACTGCTGCGGCAAGGCGGCTACTTCAGGATTTATTCATGACCAACACTGATCTTTTTCGTGATGCGGAAATACAACGAATAGCAGTTCACGCTGCTTGCAGGCCTGCAGCCAATAGATATCTACGGCGTCTCTTTTATAAATTTAAGAAATTGCCTCAGAAATATCTCTTATCTCGTTTGGACACGAACTGTGCCGGTCAGTTTTTTGTATGATAGCGCAGCAGTACAGGGCAGTGATCAGAGCCCACGATTTCCGGAAGGATTTGCGCATCCGCTACCCGGTGTCGGCTTTTGCTGTCGACACAGAAATAATCTATACGCCAGCCGATGTTTTTGGCTCTGGCATTGAACCGGTAGCTCCACCAGGTGTAGTTGCCGCCTTCACTGTTGAATAAGCGGAAGGTGTCGATGAATCCGGCAGCGAGAAAAGCATCCATCCAGGCACGTTCTTCGGGAGTGAAACCGGCGTTTTTGACATTGGCCTTGGGATTTTTCAGGTCTATTTCTTTATGGGCGACATTGTAATCGCCGCAGATGACAACACTCTTTTTTTGTGCCAGCTCCTCGACGAAGATCTGCAACCGTCTGTTGAAATCCAGCTTGAAATCCAGCCTTTTCAGTTCCGAACCACTGTTTGGGAAGTAGATGTTGATGAAATAAAAGTCCTTGTATTCAAGGGTCAACACCCGGCCTTCGCAGTCATAGGTCTGCGAACCTATGCCCTCGATGACATCGACCGGTTCTGTTCTGGTGTAGATGGCGACACCGGAATAGCCTTTCTTCTCAGCGCTGTGCCAGTATGCGTGATAGCCTTCTATGTTTTTCAGCTGCTCTGAAAGCTGGTCCGGCTGGGCTTTGGTTTCCTGAAGAGCGAGTATGTCAACGCCGAGGTCTGCGACTATATCGGTGAACCCTTTTTTTTCAATGGCGCGAATGCCGTTGACATTCCAGGAGACGAAGGTTTGAAGCGCACCCTGATCGACGGTGGCCGTGAAAACCCGCCGCGGTGTGACGCCCTTCTTGGGGCAGAGCTGGTCAAGAGGACAGATATCACAGCGAGGTCCCACCGGCCGGCAGATGGACTGGCCGAAGGCCACCAGCAGTGAATTGACGGGTATCCAGTGTCTGCGGGGCAGCTTGCGGCGCAGTTCCTTCTCGGTCTGTTCCGGTGTTGTGGTGTCGACATAGCCCCAGATATTCATGATCCGGTGCACATGGGTGTCGACGCATATGGCCGGTTTGCGGAAGGCGACGCAAAGTACCAGATTGGCGGTTTTACGTCCCACTCCGGGAAGGCTCAAAAGTTCGTCCATGGTGTCCGGTACCTGGCCCTGGTATTTCTCCAGTGCCGCCGGCAGTGCTTTGAGGAATTTGGCCTTGTTGCGGTAAAAGCCCACCGGGTAGATCAGCCGTTCGAGCTCCTCCTGCGAGAGCCTGGCCAGCATCTCTGTACTCGGTGCCTTGCGGAAGAGTCTGTGGGCTGCCTCTGAGGTTGTTTCGTCCTTGGTGCGGGCTGAAAGAATCGTCGCTGTCAGCACCTTGTAGGGGTCTCGTGTCTGGACGGCGATGAGGTCGACCACCGGCACCTTCTTGCCGGCGACTGCCTCTTCGACGGTGGTGAGAAAGAAATCTATATCTATGCTCATGAGAGGGTCTGGCTGTTAAGAGGGCAGTATTGCCACTGTGACGTTAAAGCTCCAGGACATTGCGGTCGAACTGCAGGGTTCGGAAATAATCGTCTTCGGTTTCCGCACGTCGGATCATCTCGACGCTGCCGTTTTCCCGCAAAATGAGTTCCTGTGGTCGAAGTTTACCATTGTAGTTGAATCCCATGGCATGGCCGTGGGCACCGGTGTCCTGAATGATAAGTATATCTCCGTCATCGATGACCGGCAGTTGCCGCTGAATGGCAAACTTGTCATTATTCTCGCAGAGTGAGCCGACGACGTCAACCACTTCCTGAGGTGCGCCACTCTCCTTGCCGAGCACGTCGATATGATGATAGGCACCATACATTGCCGGACGCATAAGCGCAGTCATGCAGGCGTCTACGCCGATGTAGGTCCGGTAGATTTCTTTTCTGTTGATGGCCCGGGTTACCAATACGCCGTGCGGTCCGGTCATGTATCTGCCGCTTTCCATGTACAGGGCCGGCATATAGCCGCGGCGTTGTTTGTATTCCAGAAATTGGGAGGTTATCTCTGCAGCCATGCTTTTCAGATCAAAGGGGGCATCTTCGGGCCTGTAGGGGATACCCAGTCCGCCACCTATGTTGATAAAGTCGAAGCGGAGGCCGAGTGCTTCCTCGATCTCCTCTGCAAGATTGAGGAGCATGTGCGAGGTCTGGACCATGTAGGTGTAGTTGAGTTCATTGGAGGCCAGCATGGTATGAATGCCAAATCGTTCGACACCGCCTTTCTTGGCGCGGCGATAGGCGTCGACTATCTGATCGCGACTCACCCCGTATTTGGCCTCCTCCGGGGTGCCGATGATCTCATTGCCTCTGCGGCTGTTGCCTGGGTTATAACGAAAACAGATCTGCCTGGGCAGTTGTGGCACCTTATCGAGCAGGGCGATATCATCGAGGTTGAGGATGCAGCCACCTTGCTCTTGGGCGAGATGAAACTCCCGCGAACTGGTATTGTTGGAGGTATACATGATGTCCTGCCCCCTGGCACCCAACTCTCTGCTCATCACCAGCTCGGTGACCGAACTGCAGTCAAAGCCAAAGCCCTCCTCTCGCATGATCTGCAGGATGCTGGGGTTGGGCAGAGCCTTGACGGCGAAATACTCCTTGAATTCTTCAATTCCTGCAAAGGCCTTTTTCAACCCTCTGCAGGTCTGACGGATACCCGCTTCATCGTAGATATGAAAAGGGGTTCCGAAATGTGATGCTATAGTGTCGAGTTGAGGATAAAGCGCTCTTTGGAAGGTAGCTGATATTGGCATTGTGGCATCCTGCTTTTGTAGTTAACGTATGGGAATTCTGGCTGTTTCTTTATAGGTTTCCAGAACGGGGGAGGTTTTTGTCGAAATCACTCCTTTCAACGTCATGATTTTATTGCGGAGCATGTCGTTCAACTCTGCTGTGTCGGCAACACGCAGCTTGACAAGATAGCTGTCTTCACCCGCTAAGAAGTGAACCTCCTGGATCTCTTCTATGGCGGCAAGAGAATCGCCGACGGCATTGTTTTCGTCTTCGAGACAGTTGCAGAAAACCTGGATGAAGGCAACCTGATTTCTGGAAAACCTTTCGGGATTGAGCCGGACTTCATAGCCGTCGATTATCCCCTGTCCCTCCATCTTTCGGATGCGCTCGAGTACCGCCGAAGGGGCAAGCCCAACCAGTCTGGAAACCTCGGTATTGGGGATTCTCGCTTTTTCTTGCAGAATCCTAAGTATTTTAAGACTTTTTTTATCCAGCATCATAAATTTCCCTCCTGTTGTAGATATATTCAGCTGTTCGCGGTTTGTCCAGAAATAAATTCTTCCTAATCACAAAAAAACAGAACATATGTCTGTGTAGGTCAAAAAAATCCAAATATGAACGCTATTGAAGTCTGAACGTGTGCGGCTATAAGTGCAATGAGGGTATTACACTTTCTCGTCGCAATTTTTCATGAAAAACACAACGAGAATTTTTTCGGAACCTGATTACCCCTGAAACTCAGCCTAGCCGCTTATGGGAAGACAGGGGTGCTCTTTTCACGGGCGTCTGCAGCCTGGACGGCAGCAGTCGACAAGAATTGTAACTTTCTGAGAGTAAACACCAACGCTGATCTATTGCTCTGTCTGCATGAATGTTTAGGGGAGAAAAGGTTGCTGTCTGATCCCTGGGGCGGGAAACAGTAATGTTGCTGCTTAAGGGGAAAGTTAAGC
>CAKZOA010000226.1 GCA_937132035.1 uncultured Desulfobulbaceae bacterium
AAGCCCTCCAATCCTGAAAAAAGAGTTATGTATACCTGGACCGCTGAGACACTCGATCAGCCCAGCTCCCGCCTGCTCAAATCTTTCGATAAAAAGGCCTCCTTCACGCTTGAAGCCGGGGATGCGAAGCTGCCAAGAGACTGGAGAATCGGCATATTTCACGGCAGCCCGGCAAAAAATCACGAGTTTCTCTTCACCGATACCGCCGAGGAAAGATTCACAGAGCTGGCCCGGCAGACAACAGCCGACATCGTCGTCTGCGGCCACTCTCATGATCCCTTCCACAAATGTATCTCCAACGTTCACTTTATCAATCCCGGCAGCGTCGGCAGAATGTTCGACGGCAACCCCAGTGCTTCCTGTGCCAGTCTCCGCCTTGATGCAGATGGTCTTACAGTCCGACATCACCGTATCGCCTACGATATCGACGCGACAATTGCCGGTCTGCGACGCGCTTCACTGCCGGAAATCTATTGCCAGATGTACCGGCAGGGCAGAAAGACACATTAGAGGTGCGCTACCACCCCGCCACAAGGCAAAATGGTCGCGGCAAGAGCTGATGAGCCCTGGCACTCTGCCTACCAGGGATAGGTTCATGACGTCCCGTGAAAAGATCTCTTCCGATCCGCTGCACGTTAAATTTAAGTGGCACACAAAGACAAAACCTTACGAATTACTAGTGAGAAGATACCACTGAGAAGAGATCACTACTCACCTTGGTAAAATCGTATCTCCTTGCAATATCGTGATACTTTACTCTCTGGCATAAGTATTCATCAAAAAGTAGACGTAATGGTTTGCATTTATCTCCATCTCCCTGATATCATATGAACTTGCATATTTCCTATCGCACCGGCAAGGCATCACTATGAAACACAAAAATACACTGTCGCCCGAAGAGGCGTTCGGTAGGGGGGCCACAGCCACCATCCGCCGTCTGCTGGAGAAATTCGACCATAATCTCCAGCACGACACCCCGGATAAACACGCCGATAAAATTGCCCGCGTCCTCGACAGGGAGGACAAGAAGGAAATCCTCCGAGCCGCCCTTCTCAAGCATTACTATTCCGAAGAACTCAAGCCCTATCAGGCTGAGCTGATAAAAATGCAGGCCCATCTGGAAAAAACCGGTAAGAAGATGATCATCCTCTTCGATGGCCGCGACGCCTCCGGCAAGGGGGGCACTATCCGCCGGGTCACCAGGTATATGAACGAAAAGCGCTACCGCGTCTGTGCCCTGGGCAAACCCAGCGAAGTGCAGAAGACCGAGCTGCATATGAAGAGGTACATAGAGCAGTTTCCTCACGCCGGAGAAATCGTCCTTTTCGACCGAAGCTGGTACAACCGGGCCATGGTCGAGCCGATAATGGGTTTCTGCAACGAGGAACAATATCGCCGTTTCCTGAAAAAAGTCATCCCCTACGAGGAGAACTTCATGCTCGACGGCGGCAAGACCATCCTGCTCAAACTCTACTTCTCGGTCTCCAGGGAGGAGCAGGCCAAACGTTTCGAGCGGCGCCTCAACGACCCCCTGCGCCAGTGGAAACTCAGCGAGGTCGATCTGCAGGCCCAGGACCTGTGGGACGAATTCACCGAGAAAAAGCGGGTGCTTCTGCAAAAAACCCACACCGACAGCTCGAAATGGTGGGTGGTACGCTCCGACAACAAGCATCTGGCCCGCCGAGAGACGATGAAGCTTATTCTCAGCTCGGTACGCTACCTCGGCCGCAGCAGATCGCTCACCTATTCACCGGATCCCGATATCGTCATTCGCGGCGACGTCGAGTTGAAAAACATGAAGCTTGAGAAGAAAAAATACGGCACGGCGCTGCGTTGATTCACTTTTGCCGGATACCACCACCGCTGGTGCCGCACGCCAGAACGTAGCCGTAACACCCTGTCCACCCGGCATCAGCAGGCACTGCCTTACACCTGTCGGGCAAAGCACTATAGGCGAGAGAGCCCCTGTAGATTTCGCCGGTGCTCACCATTACCCTCTACCGCGGAGTTATCATGAGCCCAGCCAAAAAAGATAAAAAGCCGCAAGACATCAAGACTGTCGATATTCCCGAGGATATCCGGCTGCGGGAAGGCACCGCCTTTAAGAACATGGATAAAAAGGAGAGCAAGAAGAAGCGGGCGGTCTGGGTCAAGGAGTGGCACCTGGCCTATGAAATCGAGCTGAAAAAGATGCAGATCGAGCTGATGAAGCTGCAGATGCACATGAAGAAGAACGGCCTGCGGGTACTGGCGATCTTTGAAGGTCGGGACGCCGCCGGCAAGGGCGGCACCATCAAGAGGTTCATTGAACACCTCAACCCCCGCCACGCCCGTGTAGTGGCCCTGACCAAACCCAACGAGACGGAGAGCAGCCAGTGGTATTTCCAGCGCTATATCCCCCACCTGCCGGCAGCCGGAGAGATTGTCCTCTTCGATCGCAGCTGGTACAACCGGGCCATGGTCGAACCGGTTATGGGATTTTGCAGCGACGAGCAGAACAAGCGCTTTCTCAAGGACGTGCCCATGCTTGAGAGACTGCTGGTCAAGGATGGCATCAAAGTGTTCAAATTCTATTTTTCGGTTTCAAAGGAAGAACAGAAGAAACGTTTCGACTCGAGGAAGACGGACCCTTTGAAGCACTACAAGATCTCACCGGTGGATAACCTGGCCCAAAAATACTGGGACCAGTACTCCGTACGCAAATTCCAGATGCTCTCAGAAACCAACAGGACCATAGCCCCATGGACCATCGTCCGCTCCGACAACAAGAAGATGGCCCGGATCAACTGCATGAAGTATCTGCTCAGCAACATGGATTATGCCGAAAAGCTGCCCCATGACCAGCTGAGCCCCGATCCGGAAATAATCGTCTCCGGCATCGACGAACTCAGGCATATGGAGCAGAATATCATGAAGCCTTCCAATCTGTTTGGATAGCCTGGTATCTCAGGGGTACCTTGAATAATAGGGATTTTCACTCAAGGTCGAGGCGTGGCAGAAAATTCTACCGGAGGCATATCCTTAATATTCCGAGGATAAAATTCCCTGACACAACAAAGAGATTGAGTGAAAAGGCCATTTTTCAAGGTGGCCTCAGGTTGAATGCCTCTACCCTCTACATCGGCTTGCCGTGGCATTTTTTATACTTTTTGCCTGAGCCGCAGGGGCAGGGATCGTTCCTGCCCACTTTGTCACCTTCGCGCTTGACGGTCTGCTGCTCCTTGTCCTCTTCGCCGGCCGGCCCCTTGTTGAGCCGCATCTGCTGTTCCTTCTTGCGGCGTTGCTCTTCTTCGTATTTCTCGACGTCCTGCTCCTTGACCACCCGTACGCGCATCAGCGTTGAAACCGTCTGGATCTTGACGGTATCGATCATGCTGTTGAAAAGTTTGAAACCTTCTTTTTTATACTCGTCCAGGGGATTCTTCTGGCCATAGCCGCGCAGGCCGATCCCCTCCTTGAGGTGGTCCATGGAAAGCAGATGGTCCTTCCAGTGATTGTCTACCATCTGCAGCAGGATGACCCGTTCCAGGTGACGCTGGGCCTCCTCGCCGTTGGCCTCCAGCTGAGCGGCATAGGCCTGGTCGACCAGATTCTGGATCTTCTCCCTGAAGGAGTTGTCTTCGAGACCGGTCCGGTCCTCTTCTGTCCAGTTGGGCTGGATATGAAAATATTCCATCATCCGCTCTTCAAATCCTTCCCAGCTCCAGTCTTCCGACTCCAGTTTCTCCTGGGAAAATTCGGCGACGACTCCATCGATGAGCTCGGCCATCATGTCTTCCAGCACCTCGGTGACCATCTCGCTGCCGAGTACCTCCCGTCGCTGCTGGTAGATGATCTCACGCTGCTTGTTCATGACGTCATCGTATTCAAGCAGGTGCTTGCGGATATCGAAGTTGTGGCCCTCGACCTTCTTCTGAGCGTTTTCTATAGCTTTGGAGATCATCGAGTGCTCGATCGGCTCGTCTTCCTCCATACCGAGCTTATCCATGACGCCGGTAATTCTACCGGAGCCGAAAATGCGCAGCAGGTCATCTTCGAGCGAGAGGAAAAAGCGCGAGGACCCCGGGTCGCCCTGCCGGCCGGAACGACCGCGTAGCTGGTTGTCGATGCGCCGCGATTCGTGGCGCGAGGTGCCGAGTATGTGCAGGCCGCCGGCGTCGATAACGCCTTCGCCCAGTTTGATGTCGGTACCACGGCCGGCCATGTTGGTGGCGATGGTGACCTTGCCCTTCTGGCCCGCATCGGCGATGATCTCGGCCTCACGCTCATGATGCTTGGCATTGAGCACTTCGTGAGGAATGTTTTTCTTTTGCAGCATTATCGAGATTTTCTCGGAAATATCGATGGAAATCGTGCCCACCAGCACCGGCTGTCCGGCCTCGTGCTTTTCCTTTATCTCCTCGACGATGGCACGATACTTGGCCTTCTCGTTCTTGTAGATGACATCGGCATAATCGATTCTGACCATCGGCATATTGGTCGGCATTATGGCCACGTTGAGATTGTAGATCTTCTTGAATTCGGGCGCCTCGGTATCGGCGGTACCGGTCATGCCGGCAAGCTTGTCGTACATCCTGAAGTAATTCTGGAAGGTGATGGAGGCATAGGTCTGGTTTTCCCGTTCGATCTTAACGTGTTCCTTGGCCTCCAGGGCCTGGTGCAGGCCGTCGCTGTAGCGTCTTCCCTCCATGGTACGACCGGTAAACTCATCGACGATGACTACCTGGCCGTTCTTGACGATGTAATCGACGTCCTTTTTAAAAACCACATGGGCCTTGAGCGCCTGGTTGAGATGATGGAGATACTCGATGGCACTGGGATCGTAGAGGTTGTCCACCTTGAGCAGTTTTTCACCCAGACCGATGCCTTCTTCCGTCAACGATACCTGGCGCGACTTTTCATCAAGGTTGTAATGTTCATCCTTTTTGAATTTTTTAATCAGCTTGTCGACCTGGTCGTACATCTCCGTCGACGTTTCCGCGGGACCCGAAATGATCAGCGGCGTTCTCGCCTCGTCGATGAGAATGGAGTCGACTTCGTCGACTATGGCGTAGTTGAAGTCTCGCTGACAGAAATCCTTGATATCGAATTTCATATTGTCGCGCAGATAATCGAAACCGAACTCATTGTTGGTGCCGTAGGTGACGTCGGCGGCATAGGCCTGCCGGCGGTCCTGATCCTCCATGCCATGGACGATCTTGCCGACGGTGAGACCGAGAAAACGGTAGACCTGGCCCATCCATTCGGCATCACGGCTGGCCAGATAATCGTTGACGGTAACCACATGCACGCCTCTGCCGGACAGGGCGTTGAGATAAACGGCCAGGGTCGAGGTCAGGGTCTTGCCCTCACCGGTCTTCATCTCGGCTATCTTGCCCTGGTGCAGTATCATACCGCCGATGAGCTGCACGTCGTAGTGCCTCTCTCCCAAAATCCTCCGTGCCGCCTCGCGAATGACGGCAAAAGACTCGGGCAGCAGTTTGTCGAGCGTTTCGCCGGCGGCGTGACGTTCCTTGAACTCCACCGTCTTGGCGGCCAGGGCCTGGTCATCGAGAGCGCGTACCGATTCTTCGAGCTGATTGATCTGATCGACCACCGGCTGCAGTTTCTTCAGGTCCCGTTCATTCTTGCTGCCAAACACCTTGGTCAGAACTTTTCCTATCATATTGTTATGTCATCTCATAGAGTTGTTGTCTTAGCGCAAGCATAACCGGTAGACCCGACGCCTACATCTCCCGGTTGTACATCAGCGCTTCTTCATCGCAATCGGGAAAATTGGAGCAGTTGATGCAGTCGCTCCATATCTTGTGCGGCAGATCCCGTTTGTCAATGTCGGCAAATCCCAGTTTGCGAAAAAACCCGGGCTGGTAGGTAAGGGTAAAAATACTGGAAATACCAAGCATATCGGCCTCCATGAGGCACTGCTTCACCAGTTTCGCGCCTATGCCACTTCCCCAGTGCTGCTCGCGAACGGCAAGAGAGCGTATCTCCGCCAGGTTCTCCCAGGTAATGTGTAGAGCACAGACCCCCATTATGACGTTTTCCCTGTCGACGTAAACGACAAAGTCGCGCAGGCGATCATAGAGCGAGCTGATGGAGCAGGCCAGCAGCAGTCCCTGCTTGGCATAACTGTTCAGAAGTGAGTGAATTTCCCTCACATCCTCCATTCGGGCGTAGCGTATCATACTCGTAACTTTTCAGTTAGTACAGGAAAGATTTTTTGGCCGCCGGCAGTGGAAAAACGCATCGTCGACTGCAGCAGTCCGGCCTCTGCCGCCCTCGTGTCCGTCATCTCTTTTCATACAGAAATCCATACATACTCCATCCATATTTACTCTTGAGGACGATGCTTTTTCTGTTCTGTCAGATCGACGACCTGCTGCAGACCGTTTGCATCAACCGGATCCAAAAGCGAGGGAGTGAGCAGCGACTGTCCGGTCCAGACTCCCAGCAGAAACAGCCATAGAAATATACAGAAGCAAACGACGGCGATGCCGCCGATCGAGGCTCGGGTAAGTTCAAATCTATACTTTTTAACCTGCTTTCTTTTTCCCGCGGCCATGGGCCATTTCCTACATTTTTTCGGGCGCCGAAAGGCCTACATAGCGCAAGCCGTTACCGAAAACCCTGAGCAGAGCCGATACCAGCACCAGCCTGGCCCTGGTCAGCGCCGCATCCTCGGAGAGAACTTTATGCTTGTTATAATAGCTATGAAACTGTCCGGCAAGTTCAATAAGATAAAAAATTACCCGGTGGGGCGCGAGCTCCAGAGCGGCGCTTTCGATCAAGCCTGGAAAGGCGGCCATGCTTTTGAGCAGCACCAGATCCTCGGCCTCGTTGAGCAATGACATATCGATTTCCTCATGAGCCGGCAGCTGTATGCCCTTTTCTTCGGCCTGACGCAGTATGGAACAGAGCCGGGCATGACCGTACTGCACATAATACACCGGGTTTTCCTGGCTCTCCTGGGTCGCCAGACCGAGATCGAACTCCAGCTGGCTGTCGGCCTTGCGCATCATGAAAAAGAACCTGGCAACATCGTCCCCGACCATGTCGAGGAGCTCATCCACCGTCACGAAAGTTGCCTTGCGGGTCGACATCTTCACCTGCTTGCCATCACGGGTCAGGGTGACAAACTGGTGCAACAGAACCTTGACCTTGGAATCGTCGTAGCCCAGTGCTTTTACTCCGGCAAGAACGTCGGGCACGGTTGCTATATGGTCGGCACCGAAAATATCGATGAGCCAGTCGAAGTTTCTCCTGAATTTTTCGCGGTGATAGGCAATGTCCGGCAGCCGGTAGGTCGGCTCGCCGCTGGATTTGATGATCACCCGGTCCTGCTCCTGGCCAAACTCGGTGGTCTTGAACCAGCTGGCCCCTTCTTTTTCATAGACCAGGTCCTTGTTCCTCAACTCCTCGACGACATCATCGATGTGACCGTCGCGGTAGAGAGACTGCTCGTTGAAGTAATTGTCGAAGACGATGCCCATTCGCCCGAGGGTGGCTGAAATATCGGCGAAGATATGCTCCTCGGCTTTTTCCTTGAAAGGCGTCACATCCTCATGGTCCTTGAGGGCGTCTCCCTGTTCATCGATCAGGGTGCGGGCGATATCGCCGATGTACTCGCCCTGGTAGCCGTCCTCGGGAAAGGTGAAGTCCAGGCCGAGTCCCTCGAGATACCTGGCCCTGGTCGATTCCCCGAGCACTCGCATCTGTCTGCCGGCATCGTTGTAGTAATATTCGCGGTACACCTGGTGCCCGGTCTTCTCGAGGAGTCTGGCAATGGAATCACCCAGAATCGCCTGCCGGCCGTGGCCAATGCTGAGGGGACCGGTGGGATTGGCGCTGACGAATTCCACCATGACCCGCCGCCCCC
>CAKZOA010000227.1 GCA_937132035.1 uncultured Desulfobulbaceae bacterium
TCTTCTTGCTGGTCTACCGGCAATCTGCCTGGCAAGCCGTGATTCCATTGCCTTTGTCGATTCCGTCAGGGGTGAGGCCACCATAGAAAGCGCTGGCCGGAGTATTCCGGCGGTGGCCAACATGAAGATGTTCACAGGCGATTTGGTCAGGACCGGATCGAAGGGAAGCGTCGGGCTCATTTTTGATGATGATAGTGTCGTTGCAATCGGTCCGGAGAGTGAACTGCAGGTGGAAGAGTTTCTTTTCCATCCGGCTGAAGACGAGCTTTCTTTTGTGGCAAGAATGTTCAAAGGAACTTTTTCTTTCATTACAGGCCAGATAGCCAAGCTTGCTCCGGAGAAGGTACGTCTTGAAACACCGGAAGCCACACTGGGTGTAAGGGGGACGAAATTTGCCGTAGAGATTAAGTGATTTTCAGGGGAAAAACCTGTCGGAGGATGCATGATAAAGAACGGGAAAGTGTTGTATTTTCTCGGAACCCTAGTGGTCGCAGCGTCTCTGTGTCTCAGCGGTTGTAGCCGTAAGACCACCGTGGTATTGCTGCCAGAGGATGATGGCGGTGCAGGGGCGATGACGGTGAGCACCGATGCCGGCACCGTGGAAATTGTTCGCGCCGGAGAAGCAACCGTGGTCAGCAGTAGAACTTCGCGGCCAAGTCCGCCCGAGGAGCTCTCCTCCGAGGAAATTGAGTCGGTTTTCGGTGAGGTTCTAAAAAATTTGCCGATGAAACCCGTCCATTTTATCCTCTATTTTGAATTTGGCACGACGAAACTTACCGCCGATTCAACTGCCCGCCTCGTCGAGGTTCTTGCCGCCATCGAGCGTCGGAGTTCAGAGTCCATAAGCGTGGTGGGCCATACCGATACCGTTGGAGACACGAGCCACAACCGCAGACTGGCCAAGGGAAGAGCCGAAGCCGTCAGCCGGTTGCTTGTCGACAAAGGGGTACACCGAGACTACATCCGCTCTACCTCTCACGGCGAATCGAACCCTCTGGTGGAAACAGGAGACAATGTCAGGGAACTGAGGAACAGGAGGGTGGAGGTTGTAGTGAGGTAATTACAGGAGCCGTCCTCCTCGAAACTCGGCTCTTGGACCACTTCATTACAGTTCTATATTGTGAAGATGCGACCATCTTTTTATCCGGCCCTGTCAAACCTGCGCAAACGAGTGGGACTGGGAATTCTGCTTATGATCGGCTGTTCCCTGGTGACGGCGACTCTGGCGGTTCTCTATGCCCTGTATCCGAATGCCCTCCTTGTTTTCGACCATAGGGTCATGGACCTTATCCTCAAATGCTCACCGGCTGAAGCCAAACACTCCAGGGTAACAGTTGTCGAAATAGACGATGCCAGTCTTGAGGCCTACGGTCAGTGGCCCTGGCCGCGGCACAGACTTGCTGAGGTGCTGGAAAAAATAGGCTCCGCCGGGCCGGCGGTGGTGGGGGTCAATATCCTTTTCCCGGAAAGGGATCGGACCTCGCCCGTTCTTTGGCAGCAGGCACTCGAAGATGAACACGGTTATACCGTCGACATTTCATCGATTCCACCGGAGTTCAAGAATCATGATTTGCGTCTTGCCGAGGTGCTTTCCTCCGGTCCCCACGTTCTGGGCTACGAATTTGTCTTCAAAGGACGGGGGCCGCGCACAACGTGTGACATCGAAGCGGTAACGATACTCAACCGTTTACGGCAGGACGAGCGCCACCATCACCTCCAACTCTATCAGCCTAGCGATGTTCTTTGTAATTACGAAGTGTTGGGGCAAAGTGCGGCCAGATCCGGATTTCTCAATGGCGCCGCCGACCGCGATGGTATTCTGCGTCGCCTGCCGCTCTTGATGGAATGGCAGCAACAAGCCTATCCTTCTTTTGCCCTTGCTGTGGTTATGGAATATCTCCAGCATGATAAACTGGTCCAGTATAGGAGCATTTTCAATACGCCGGTTTTTTCGCTTCTGGAGCGGCGGTTCAAAGTGGATATGGGAGGGCGCTATATTCTCAGGCCCCTCAAACTCGATGGAGATATCACCGTTTCAGCCATTGATGTACTTCGCGGCAAGGTGGAGATTGCAGACTTTAAAGACAGAATCGTCCTTGTGGGCATTGGTGCTTCCGGTATCGGCCAGACTTTCCATACCGTTTTTTCCAACGGGGCCTCCCTGCTGGAAATTCACAAGTATTCGATAGAAACCCTTCTCTCGGAGACAATGACCGTCCGCCAGGCCTATTTTCGCAATGTGGAGATAGCACTCAGTCTGCTGCTGATGCTGTTGGTGGTGATCGTCATTGTCGTCCTGCCGCCGTTGTGGTCGACCCTGTTGACAGGTACCGTGGCCGCCGCCATTGCTACACTTGCGATAAGCGTCTATAGTGTCTACGGCTATCTTTTCTCTCCTCTGCTGCCGATGGTGGTGCTGGCGGTCAACTGTGTGGTCGGTCTTTTGCTGCGCTTTCACTATTTCCAACTGGAAGCCAGAAAAGAAACTGCGGAGGCCTTGAGCCAGCTACAGTCTAGCCGGCACTCGCTGCAGGCGATACTGCGCACCATACCGGATATTGTCTTCCGGCTCGACCGGGAGGCCCGTATCATCTATATAAGTCAGGCTGTGACGGTCTACGGTCAAAAACCCAAGGAACTGCTCGGCAGATCAATTTTTGAGCTGGTGGTCCCCGAGGACCAGGGACGGGTCCGCTACAGGATAAACGAAAGAAGGACCGAAGACCGGTCAACCCGGGATATGGAACTTACTCTGCGCTTTCCTGCCAGGGGGGCTGATTACAAAGGGGAGAAACGCTATTTCGGTTTGTCGAGCCAGGGTATTTATAAAGACAACGTTGTTTCCACTGAGACCTTTTTGGGTACTCAGGGCATACTCAAAGACATTACCGAGAAAAAACAGCTTGAGAGAGAACTGCTGCAGGCGCAGAAAATGGAAGTGGTCGGAAATCTTGCTGCCGGAATAGCGCATGACCTCAACAACATACTAAGCGGATTAGTGAGTTATCCTGACTTGCTGATGCGGGAGGTAGGCCGAGAAAGTCCGCTCTATGATAAGATTGCCATCATTCAGAAGTCGGGTAAAAGGGCCGCCGCCATCGTCCACGATCTTCTGACCCTGGCCAGGCGCAATGTCGATAAAAGCGAGGTGTGCAATCTCAACGACATTGTCAAAGACTATCTGGAATCCGTTGAATTCCAGAAGATACAAACGGATTATGCCACTATCGCCGTTGAAGTGAGGCTGGCAGAGGATCTGCTTAATATCAAGGGGTCTGCCGTTCATCTCTCCAAGGTCGTTATGAACATTCTCCAGAACAGCTTCGAGTCCATGGACTCCGATGGAAAAATTATCCTGCAAACAGCCAATGTCTTCTTGGACACCCCTCTTCAGGGGTATGAAACCGTAGGC
This sequence comes from uncultured Desulfobulbaceae bacterium, assembly GCA_937132035.1. Lineage (GTDB taxonomy): Bacteria > Desulfobacterota > Desulfobulbia > Desulfobulbales > Desulfocapsaceae > Desulfopila_A. The sequence goes on from CAKZOA010000227.1 coordinate 3,413, forward strand.
GAGGGGGAATACGTGTGCCTTGCCATCAACGATGAGGGTACGGGGATATCGAAGGAGGATCTGGCCAGGGTCTTCGAACCCTTCTATTCCAAAAAATCTCTCGGGCGCAGCGGCACCGGCCTGGGCATGTCGGTGATATGGGCAACTATCAAGGACCATGACGGCTATATAGACCTCGAAAGCAGGGAAGGGGTCGGTACAACCTTGAGGGTTTATCTGCCGTCGACCCGCGAAGGGCTCGGTCATCAGCATCTTGAGGCGGTCTCGGTCCGTGGCGGTGATGAGACTGTCCTGGTGGTCGATGATATTGCCGAGCAGCGTGATATTGCCAGGTCCATGCTCGGCTCCGTTGGCTATAACGTGGTTACTGTTTCCAGCGGAGAAAAGGCGGCAGCATATGTACGGGACAATCCCGTCGATTTGTTGGTTCTGGATATGATAATGCCGGGGGGCTGGGACGGACTGCAGACCTTTCGCCGTTGCCGGGAACTCGACGCCAACCTGAAAGCCATTATCACCAGCGGCTACTCCGAATCGGAACGGGTCTACGAAATACAGAGCATGGGCGGCGGCGAATATGTGCAGAAGCCTTTCTCCATGGATGAACTGTTGAGGGCCGTCAGGGATGAACTTGACCGGCGTTGACCGACACAAGGAATGTCGGCTTTATAGCCGAGTGCCAAAACTGAGAAAGGGCCTTGTTTTTTAACCTTCCCGCCGTTTTCCAAGGCTTTCTTGATTTTGCGGGCCAAGGTGTTTTTGGAAAAGGGTTTCTGCAGAAAATGGATGTTCTGGTGAAGGACACCTTTTGGGGCGATGACGTTGGTGTATAGCCTGACATTTAAAGACATTTCAGTTGCGGCAGGATGGGCTGCAGCGCCTCTGTCAGTACCCTGCCTTTTATTTCCGGTATGACCACATCCGTCAGCAGCAGGTCGAAATATCCCCGCCCTTTTGCCCAGCGTTGCGTTTCAGTGCCCCCCCCCAGGGGGAGCGGCAACCGCGTAGTCCGGTTTTGTCAACATGGTTATGACCGTTTTCCTGATATCTTTGCCAACTTCGATCAGGCGTATGCCTTCGACACCTGACGGTCTGTGGCTCCTTGTGGCAAATGTTTCTTCTTGTAGATTACACCCGGGAAATATGTATTATATTTTTGCCTATGAGCAGGCTTGCTTTCTCCAAGATCCCCCGAGCATTGGAGTGAAAAGGAATATGGTGGAAAACTGCAACAGGAGTTCAATAGCTATAGATGATGCTGGATTATTGATCTCCATTTTGCCTTTGAATCTGCAGACACGTCTGGTTGGAATGGATGTCAACAGGCTCATTGAGGTGGTGATGGACTTAGGGCGACAGCCCGAAGCTCGATTTGACAACGGTGTCGTTGCCCTCGACAGCCACCCGGTCAGCAACGATGATCTTACCCATATTGTCGGGCTGATCGGCGAGTTTACCGAGGACAACCGTGCCGGCATCGAACGGACGCTGCACCGCATATCGGCCATCCGCAACCGTAAAGGCGAAATTATCGGATTAACCATTCGCCTGGGCCGGGCGGTTTACGGCACCATCGAGATATTACGGGATCTCATTGAGTCAGGGAAAAACATTCTTTTCGTCGGCCATCCGGGAGTAGGCAAGACGACCAAATTGAGGGAAGTGGCCAGGGTGCTTGCCGATGATCTCGAGAAACGGGTCATTGTCATCGATACCTCCAATGAGATAGCCGGGGACGGTGACATTCCGCACGCGGGGATAGGCGCGGCCCGGAGGATGCAGGTGCCCAGGCCGGGAAATCAGCACGCGGTGATGATCGAGGCCGTCGAAAACCATATGCCGGAGGTGATCATCGTCGACGAGATTGGTACGGAGGCGGAAGCAGCTGCCGCCAGGACCATCGCCGAGCGGGGTGTCCAGCTCATCGGCACGGCCCACGGCAATACACTGGAAAACCTCATCATGAACCCATTGCTGGCCGACCTGGTCGGCGGGGTGCAGGTGGTCACCCTCGGAGATGAAGAGGCTCGCCGACGGCGTACCTCAAAGACGGTCAGTGAGCGAAAGGCACCGCCGACCTTTGATATTCTCATCGAGATGACCAGCAGGGACGAAGTCAATATCCATAAAGATACGACCAGTGCCGTTGATACCTTGCTGCGCGGCTTTCTTCCCGATTACGAAAGGCGAAGACTGGGGGTGGACGGTCAGGTAAAGGTAAAGCAGCAATCGTCTCCGGTTGCGGAGAATGAGTCAGGCGAGCCGGCTCGGCGAAATAAGGGGGCCGTGGCGGAGGTTCCTGCCCTGACGCCCGGGCCGCTGGCAATTTACCTGCATGGGGTCCAGAAGGATCTTGTGGAGCGGGTCAACCGGGAGTTACGGCTACAGGTGCGTTTTGTCGCCAAAGCCGAGAGGGCCGACGTTGTCATCGCCCTTCGGTCCCGGGGCAGCGATCCTGATCTGAAGCTGATATCACGACATAGCGGGGCGCAGGTACATCTTATTAAACGCAATACCACGGCCGAAATTCGCCGCCTCCTGCGAAAGCTCTTCAATATTGTGGCAGGAGTCGGGGACAAGGAACTGCGACAGGCGCTGGTGGAGACCAAAACCGCCATAAACCGGGTGGATGAGAAAGGCGTTGAGGTGGCTCTGTCTCCGCGTAAATCGGCACTGCGCGAGATTCAGCATCGTATGATAACCGATCGCGGTCTGCATTCGACCAGTGTTGGCTGTGAACCGAAACGGCACCTGGTGGTCTATCCAGCCGGACAATGACCCGGGCCGCTTCTTTCACACCATGCAGTTTTGTAGGCCTGGCCGGGAAGGCGCCGTTCAATACCGGAGTCTGTGATAGAGGGAATCGCGGAGAAAGGTCTGAGAGCGCAACATCGCCTGGCGGCAAAAAAGCATGCTTATATGGCCGTGTCGGAAACGCTGAAGACACGGATGACCCCAGGCCGCAGCCAGTTCATCGATATGCCGGAGGGGAATGAACTGGTCATGGAGACCGGCGGCGAGGAATATCCTGGCGGGCTCTGGCAGGGGACGATGCCAGGCGAGGTTGACACGGGTAAAGGCAAGGTCGCTGTCCTTGAGACTGTGACGCAGCGGCGCGCAGAAGTCGAGCTCTTCAATGGCTCGGTCGATTCGGCAGAGAGGAGCCATCAGTACCGCCGCTGACAATTGTTGATCGTGACAGGCGACCAGTCCCGCAATCCATGCTCCCAGGGAAATGCCCCAGATGCCCAACGGGCCGGAGCCCTCCTGGCGCAGCCAGCCAAGCAGAGCCCGTGTGTCGGCGATGGCCTGCCGGCCTGATTCGGCCACGGCTGCCAGATCGGCGGAGAGAAAGTCGCTGCCGATTCCGGAGCCTGCCCGCCGTTCGCCGTGGCAGGGCAGCTCGAACATCAGGGTATTGATGCCAGCATTCCGGAATCTGCGCGCGAGGTAGGGAAACAGCAGGCGGTAACACATTTCGCCGTTCCAACCGTGCAGCAAAATGACGGTAGGCCGGTTGGAGAGTCCGTTGCCGGCGGCGTAGAATCGACCGTATATACGACGGCATGAGGGTGATACGCCGGCGTGGGGCGAGTCGCAGGTAAAGTGGCTGCTGTCCATGAATTGCATATTGGCCACGGGTGGAGTGTCATCGCCGAAATAATCATCTTCTGACAGAATGGAGTGCGCTTCCTGCACTCTGCCATTGCTGTCCGTGATACCGCGCAGGTGTCTGCGGGCCATGCGAATGACAATTCTGTCCAGGAGTCTGGCGGCGGCGGGCAACACCTAATCTCTTCCCGAGGCGGATCTGGGATGTAACAGGAACCCAGCCATTTCCTGCCACCAGGGAGCCGATGGCGCAAATTTAAGGGTATTGTGCCCCTGTCCCTCCTGAATCCACATGCGCTTGAATCCATCATACCCCTCGTAGAGTTTGTAGCTCAGCGAGTTGGGGATAATTTCATCATTGCCGGCGATGAGAAAGGCCACTGGACCCTGGTAATGGCGCAGGGCCGAGCGGTTGTCGTAACGCTCGCGCAGCAACAGGTCGATTGGGAAGATGGGATAGTGTTTTTTGCCGACATCTACCAGGCTGGTAAAGGGGGTGATTAACAGGAGGCCATCGATCCTTTCGGAAAAACGTTCGGCGAGATGGGTGGCCACTCCGGTGCCGATGGACTCTCCCACCACGAACAGCTTCTCGTAATCGTCGAAAAGGCTTGATATCGCTGCTGCCGCCGTTGTCTGAAAAGTGCTTTGCGAAGGCTGACCGGGCCTGGCACCATAGCCGGGATATTCAAAAAGATATACGCTCCAGGCGTGTTCTTCCTCCAGGGCCTCGAAGCCGTCGGCGATATAGGTGCGATGCAGAGCGTAGCCGGCATTGCCGTGGAAAACCACCACCGCCCTGGAACCGTCTCCGGCAGCTGCCGTCTTCCAGCCCACGGAAGTGCCGTCTTCGCCGCGCCACCTTACCATGCCCTTCTTTCTCGCCTCATTATCAAGTTGTTCTTCAGTGGCCTTGCTCGGATAGTAGACAACCTGGCGCTGACATCCAACCAGAGCCAGGCATAACAGGATGTATATCAGCAAAAGGATGGCGAGGGCTTTGAGCAGTATCATGCTGTTTTTGAGTGTTTTCTTGGGTTCCGCCAGGCCTTTTGGCTGCAGGCATTTCTTTTCAAACGATGGCAAATGTCGGTGGTATGTGCCATGACGTATTTGCCACGGTCACAGGGCGATAGGAAATGCCCCGATGTTAAGCGCCAACGGCCTTTTTGATGGCCCGAAGGACTTCTTCGATATTGTCAAGCTTGGAAACAACGGCGACCGGCTCAATGTCTTTCACCTCACGGGAGAGTTTTTCCGTATCGTAGCCGGTGAAGATGACGATGGGGATGCCGTAGAAATCACGTATTTGTCTGGCAGCCTCCAATCCGTTGAGGTTGCCGGAGAGGGCAATGTCCATGAGTATTACATCGGGGCGTTCTCGACCGGCGACCTCAACCGCTTCTTCACCGTTGATAATCACCTCGCCGACCGTGTAGCCGAAGGACTCCAGTTTTCGGGCCAGCATGACGCCGACCAGGATCTCATCTTCGACGACCAGCACCTTTGGTTTTCTTGAGGTCATAAGCGTTTGTGCAGTATGGGGTCGAGAAAACGGATGTGGTATGTCGTACCCCTGTCGCGTTCTACCTCGATTTCGCCTTTGAGCTGCATCTTTACCAGACCGGCGATGATAATGCCAGTGCCAAAGGAGGAGGTCGCCAGGATATCGATGTCTTCCGGCAGGCCGATGCCGTTATCGGCAATGATCAGGTGAAGATGATTGTTGTCAGAGCGTTTGGCGGTAACGGTGATTGTGCCACTGCGACCCTTTGGGAAGGCGTGTTTGATGGCATTGGTGATGATTTCGTTGGCTACAAGACCTATGGGCACGGCATGATCGATATCGATGGATATCGGCTCGGCCCGCAGGTCGAGGTCTATTGTGCTGTCGATCACCATGGAAGAGAGCAGCGACCTGGCGATATCATTGAGGTAGGAGCCCATGTCTATGCGATTGAGATTCTGGGCGGTGTAGAGCTTTTCATGGACAAGCGCCATTGAGCGGATACGGTTTTCCATTTCCTGGAAAATGGTACGCTGCTGCTCTCCATCGAGCTCCATTCGTTGCAGCTCGAGCATGGAGATGATGATGAGCATGTTGTTTTTAGTGCGATGGTGGATTTCCCGCAGGAGCACTTCTTTTTCCTGGAGCGATTTCTGCAGCTCCTCACCCTGTTCTTGCAGTTTCAGCTCTTTTTGGCGCAAACCGGTGACGTCGGTAATCGTACCGACCACTACCTTCTTGTCTTTCCAGGTGGTGGCCTTCGACCAGACTTCACCAAAAAAGCGTGTACCGTCGGGACGGAGGCACTCGAGGACATACGGCGGAATGTTGACGCCCTGCTGCCGCAGCTTGATATTTGCCTCGACTTTGCCACGTTCCTCGGGGATGACCAGTTCGAGCGGATTTTTCCCGATGAGTGTCATTTTTGAGGTGTGAAATAATTTCTCGGCAAATGAGGAGTTGACGTAGCTGAGTTTGAAGTCCTCGACAATATATACGCCCGCCAGGGAGGATTCGATGGTGTCGCGGTACTTCTGTCTACTCAAGTGAAGAGCCTCGGAGACAATCTGCCTGCGTTCTATCTCGTCTTCCAGTCTGGTGACGGTTTTCTCGAGTTCCCGCTTTTGAAGCAATACTTCCTCGCTTCGCTTTGCCACTTCTTCTTCCAGATAGCCGAAGTACGTCTGCTGCTGTTTTTGGGCGGCGCGCAGCTCTATCACCATGGAGTTGAAGGATGCCGCGAGAGTACCCGGTTCATCGTTGGTTGTCACAGGACAGTGGACGTCTAAATTGCCGGCCGTCACCTGTTGAGTTGCAAGAGAAAGTCTCCGCAGCGGAGTAATCAGGTGTTTAATCAGCAGAAATATGATGACAATGGAAATGCCGATGGTGGCAAGGGAAAAGACGACGCTGCGGATGGCCAGTTTCCCTATTGTCTGGTCGAGTTCGTCACGACCTGCCGTCACCGTTTCCAGCATGTCGCTTTGCCGAGCGACAACGCCGAAGATCCACTGATGTTTTGGCATTCTGCTGGTGACCACATAGTAGTTCTCGCCTTCCAGCGTTACTATCCGTTGCTGCTCCTTCTCTTCGAGCAGAGACGTTGTAAGGTTTCTGACCTTCCCGGATTGTGATTGGCCGAGTAAAAGAGTCAGTCGATCGCTGGAATACCGATATTTCGAAGGGAAATGCTCGATGCCGAAAAGTGCGAAATACTTTTCGGGGAAAGCGATTACCCTGCCGTCACTATCCAGCAGGAAGGAAAACAACAGCCATTTTTCATCTCCATCATTGTCGGGGGTGAGTATGTCGTCAACGACGTCTGTCAGGGGAATATCGATGCCGGTTATTCCACGAAATTGGCCGGTATCATCATAGATCGGCGCACTGGCGGTGAGCATGAACCCGTCAACGACATCGTCTTTGTAGACGTTTGTCCAGCGCACATTTTCAGTGCGTTCTTCGCTGGCGGTAAAGATTGTCATCGGTTCGCCGTCGCGGAGGTCGAAAACCGACGATGGCGGAATTTCGGAGGCTGCCTTTTTGTAGTGTTCTCTTTCGGTGCAGTACAGTCCGATACCGGAAGTGGTAATTGAGTGACTGGCAAGGACTTCGGGGTTTTCCGTGAGCACCCTCCTAAACAGCGGTGTCATATGGGTCAAAGCCCGCAGTTCTTCGCGGACTGGCTGGGAAATCTGTGAGTCTCCCCAATAAACTGTGGTCACCGGTGCTTTGAGATCATTGATATAATTGCCGGTAAGAGACGAGCGAAAAAGATCGTTGTGATAGAGGGGAGTGCCGGCATAGAGGTTGAGATCGTTGTAGATGGCCGTTGCCTGACTTCCCAGCATGGCGGCCGAGGCGGCAATCCGGTCGAAATGATTTTGATAATGACTGGCCTTCTCCCGGGCAATTATCTGAAGTGAAGACAGTGTCTGGTGGGTGATATGGTCGCTGTGAATTTCAAGAGCCCTGTCGCCGTAGTCGCTGAGAGTGTGCAGAGATGACCAGGTAATGGGCACCACCGCCAGGATAACGACGGCAGTGAGCATGAGAAATAGTTTAGCTCCAAGATTTTCTTTAAGTATTTTTGTCATGCAATCGGTGGTGCCTAAAGCGAACGGCATCGGCGTAAGGCGCGTGCGGGGAAAAGATCCCCGGCAAGAACAACCGCAGTCATTCTCTCTGGAGAGGCTTTCCGAAATTCTATGTCGTCATCTTCCAACTCATGGCAAGCCTACCTTCTTATTGGCCATTTTTCCAGCCCATTTTGCTGCCGACTGCATACTTCCAAAGTGAAGCGACGAAACAGAGCCGGTCCATATCGTAAAAAGAGGAGAAAAGCTCTATTATCCTATACAACCCGGCAGGTAATATAGTGTACAAGTATCTGATCCCCTCTGTGAAGAAAGTGTTATAGAACAGATTAACAACGCCATCTATCCTTTTGTACCGCTCTGGATCGACATCCACCTTCTCTCCCTCAAGCATGGCCCAGGCACTGCAACCACCATAGGCAGAACGGTATTTTGGATCTTCCGTCTCAAGCGTACTTTGCTTCTTTTTTACGTTGAATTATGCAGCTGCATGTGGCGGGTACAATTTCTCCCGGGATTTACCATCTACCGTAACTCTGGACTTGATTCGTCGTATTGGTATCTGATCCGGCATCCAGGCAAACGGGTCTGGCACCCTCTCCTATACTTACCCTGGATTGCTGCCTTCGCCGCAATGGTAAACGGTAATATTCAGCCACCTACACGAGCAACCTCCTTGGCCAGCAGCCCTTTCTGTCTTCCGTCATCTTGAGGCTTAAGTAGGCTCATTTTGGAAGAATCCAAATTTCTTTGTCGCTTTGCAGCGTAGCCCCATCTCCTCCATAATGCGTGCGACACGAAGCCGGCTCACTTTCGAGAATACATCTTCATCGCGCAGGTCCCCAGCAACCAGCGGACTACCGACCATCACCTTATGAGCGCTGAAGATAGATAGAGCTTTTTTAGGATACCTCATTCTATCTCAATGCCTTTGATCTTCTTTTCCAGTTCTCTGATCCTTTTTTCTTGATCCGTCAGGCCCTCACGACCATTTCCCGAAAAGGCAAGTTCCTCTTTGGCTCTCAGTTCGCTTCGCCATGTATAAAGCAGGTTTTTAGAGATGCCATGGTCACCCGCAACGTCTTTCACCGATCGCCCTGGTTCTTCAGGTAGTCGAACAGCATTGCGTTTGAAATCAGGACCGTATTTTCTTCTCTGAACACTCATATCTTTCTCCTGCAAATTTCTTTAGCCAGCTTGAGTGAGTTTCCACTCTTTTATAACAGGATTGGTCCTCTTTGGGTCCGCAAAGTATTCTTCCGTTTTGCTATGGTAGAAGCAACCACCAGTAGCAATTATTGAGAAGTCGACTGGAGCGGGTGCTGTGATTATTGTTTCCCCATTGGTTCCAATTGAGAGTGGATTTGTAGTACCGCCCCCCTAAAAGATTACTTCCTTAATCTCAGCTCGGAGGACCATGGTATGAAAAGTGAAAACGTTTCTAAAACTGGACCAGACTTCCTGCAGTACAATCTAAAAGATAAACGTCGCATTGCACCAGCCGTTGTAGGTGATCCAAACCTCGGCCCCTTCAAAATGCTGCCCGGCACTTGGGCAAATATTCGGGTTTCTGATCGTCGAAACGACCCCGAGGGCCCTAACCGCTTTTTTGGCCAAGGGGGCAGCCCGCTGAATGGCCGTGGCTGGAATATCATCGCGTTACCCTTTATGCGGGATGAAGACGGACCACCTTATCGGGTTTTAATGAACCAATATAACGAAGTTTTGCATTTTGACACCGTTGATGACAAAGTTCCAAACCGCGGAATCAATTTTGGCAGCGGCGAAAATACCGACCAGTCTGTAGCCGCCCTCGATTATACCCAGCAAATCAGACAGATAAAAGCCGATGACGACGCCGGAAGCGGCAAGGCTCTCGATGATGAACTCCCAATACACCATGAGCCGGGTTTTTTCCTGCACATGAAAGAACAGACCGTGCAGGACTTTACCATAGCGCGTCTGGCGACTATCCCACACGGCAATGCGGCCAATGCAGTTGGCAAATTTACTGAGTTTGACGGACCGCCAACGATTCCAGAGCTCAGCGCCTTGCCCGAAGGTGCCTCAACCTTCGATATTGTAGATGCCGTGAAATCGGACTTCCCCATTGAGGCCGAACGAGACTATCTCGCCCCGTATCGGCACTATATAGACAACCCGTTCTTAGGCCAGGAAAGCGCACCGTTTCCCGGCTTTCACCCTTTGAACGTTAATAACCTTATCAAGCTCGGAGTAGATGGTGAGGCCTCCAAGATACAACGAACAACAGAGCTCGTTTTAGACACCGACGTGATGGAGGGTGGAATCAGCAATATTCCGTTTATCGAGCGCCAGGCTGACGCGGCACTTATGCGCAGCACCTTCTGGATCATGGAATTGGACGAAGAAGGTCCTTTTGGTGAACAGCGTCTGCAACTTGCCTATTCGCAGTTTATTTTTCTTGATTTCTTCCAGCGACGTGACGGTCGCGACGGCCTGATACGCTGGCCACACGTTTCTATCAATTTGATGGAGAAGATAGCTCCGCCATCAAACTAATGCAGGTGGCTGGCGGCAATCCTCTCTGCGCATGAAATTGCACAGAGAGGTTGATCATTTTTGAAGCTTCCAAACCAAGGGCTGATCTACGCTCTTTTGTGACAGAGTGTACAAATTTCGCGAGGAGGTATGCCATGAGCAGTATTCGTTCACCATTTCTCGGTCCCATTGTCGGTCACACAACCTCTACCTCATGCCGTCTTTGGGTACAGGCCGGCGATCCAAACGATCAGGGAATAACACTCTCCGAAAACAGGCGAACAATCGGTATCATCACCATTCTTGACAGACAGAAGCAGCCTGTCTACTCAGCGGGAAACACAGCCTATTTCCGGCTGCACCGGGAATTTGATCGTACGGGAACCTACAACATCGGCATTGACCCGACCACTGGTGGCGGACCGCCATTCGAACTGAAACCAAATACAAAATACACCGTGCGATTGGGTACCCTTACACTTGATGATGCATATCCTAATGAAACGAACGTTTCGGATGAAGAGCTTCTCAAACGGCTTCCCCCGGCAACAGTATGGGTTGATGACCTCATCAATCTTCCGGAAAAGATGAGTGAGGCAAGTTTCAGAACCTTTCCTGGAAACGGCAATGGACTCAGTTTTATGTTCGGCTCCTGTCATTATCCCGGTCTCTTCTGGAAGAAAAAGCTCTCCGGCCGGATTTTCAAGTCCATGATCGATCAGATTTCCAAAACCCGATTCGGGCGGAAACCACAGTTGAGCCTCATGGTGGGAGACCAGGTCTATGCGGACATGCTGAACCGACATGTGCCGGTGGGGCTTGCCGATACCTTTGCGGAATTTCAGTCGAGGTACCATGAAGCCTTTAGCACGCCTAACCTTCGCACGTTGATGAATCAGCTGCCGACGTACATGATTCTTGATGACCATGAAATCGAGGACAACTGGACCCAGGACCGAATCAGCAGCAGCAGAAGCAAGCGGGTACTGTTTAATCTGGCGATGGGCGCCTATATGAGCTATCAGTGGAGTCATGGTCCCCGTAATTATGAGGGCCGGGTCTTTTACTCCTTTTCCGTTGGCGACTATCCCTTTTTTGTTCTTGATCAGCGAACACAGCGGTTCAAAGATGATGACGCAGGACTTGAGGACAACCATCTCCTTGGACGGCCCTCGCAAGATCCGAAGAATGAGCCCGGGCAACTCGAATATCTGCTCGACTGGCTGCGCAGATTGAAAAATGATCCACGTCCCAAATTTATCGTCTCTCCCTGTGTGTTCGTGCCCAATCCGGTGGTGACGGCACGGGGCGACAAGCAGAAAGAGAAAAGCGATTCCTGGCCTGCCTTTCCGGCGACCAGGCGACGGATTCTTTCAACAATCCTCGAGCATAACATTCAGAATGTGGTCTTCCTCTCGGGTGATATTCACTGCTCAAATGTTGCTGAAATCAGGTTTGACGGCAATTCAGAAGCCAGGAAAATTAAAGCTTTCTCCATCGTCAGTTCAGCCTTTTACTGGCCGTTTTGGTTTGCTGATGGTGAACCAAGCAACTATGTGCATGATTCCCATCAGGAGAATGACACCTTCATTGTTGATAAAGAAAAAGGATTAACCATGGACTATCAGGCGACCAATTTTACTCAAAAAGACAACTTTTGCCGGGTAGATGTCGACTGGGAGAATCGCAAGGTCATCGAAGTGAAGGCGATCGGCTACGATGGCGACGAACTCACCAAATCAACGCTGCAGCTTGCCTGATTTGAGCGCTGACATACCCCTGGTCTTTTATCTGGAGGTCTGGCATGAAAAGAATATCTTCTCCCATTGCGGAAATGAAACAGCACTATACCGCTGTTGTCGTCGGCTCGGGTTATGGGGGCTCAATTGCCGCCTCAAGGCTTGCTCGAGCCGGACAAAAGATTTGTGTACTGGAAAGAGGCAGGGAGATTCTTCCCGGTGAATATCCGGATGATGAACTCTCGGCTGCAGGTGATTTTCAAGTCGACCTCCCCAGGAAACTGCTGGGCAACCCGGCAGGACTGTACGATTTCAGGGTCAACGAAGATATCAATGTATTTCTTGGCTGCGGTCTTGGCGGGACATCATTAGTGAACGCCAACGTAGCGCTGGAGCCGGAACCTCGGGTGTTTGAGGATGCCAGGTGGCCTCAAAAACTGAGGGAAGACGCCGACGGACTCCGAAGGGGTTTCAAAAGAGCTCTACAAAAGCTTGAGGCTGTACCATATCCAGCAGACAGTCCCGTTCTTACCAAATTTGAGCAGCTGCAGGCCTCGAGCAAAAAGGTGGGGGGGAAGGTGTACCATCCACCTATTGCCGTGACGTTTAAAGACGGGCCGAACGCGACCGGGGTCGAGCAGAAAGGCTGCAACCTCTGTGGAGACTGTGTGTCCGGGTGTAACCATGGTTCCAAGAATACGGTTCTCATGAACTATCTCCCTGATTCCCGGGAGTATGGTGCCGAGATTTTCACCTGCGTTGAGGTCCTGCGGGTTGAAGCGAGTGTCGGTGAATGGCGTGTGTATTACCGAGTAATTGATGGAGGAGCAGACAAGTTCTCGGCACCTGAAAGATTCATTACCGCAGATCATGTGATACTGGCTGCGGGAACACTCGGTTCCACTGAGATACTGCTGCGCTCTGCCGCCAGGGGTCTTTCTCTATCGAACAGACTTGGTCATAATTTTACCGGCAACGGTGATGTGCTGGGTTTTGCCTACAACGCAGACTCTCCGGTACACGGTATCGGTTTTGGCAGCCGGGAGCCTGAGCAGATGATGCCTGTGGGACCAACGATAAGCGGTATCATTGACCTTCGTAATCAACCGGATCTGGAGAAGGGAATGGTCATCGAAGAGGGCGCAATCCCCGGAGCTCTGTCTTCCATTATGCCCGCCGCCTTTGCAGCGGCTGCAAGAGCTGCCGGTACGGATACCGACGTCGGGGATATTGTCCAGGAGAAGACGCGGGAGGTCGACAGCCTGGTGAACGGTGCCTACCGCGGCGCCATCAACCACACCCAGACTTTTCTGGTCATGGCCCATGATGACGGTGCGGGACAGCTTGTACTCGAGGACGACAAGGTCAGGGTTCACTGGCCGGAGGTCGGAGAGCAGAGCCTTTTTACCCGTATTAACAAAAAACTCAAAGAGGCGACTGCGGCAATTGGCGGCACCTATGTTCCCAATCCGACCTGGAATCCGGTTCTCGGTCACGATCTGATCACCGTTCACCCTCTTGGAGGCAGCATTATGGCTGAGAATGGTGCCCATGGGGTGGTCAACCACATCGGTCAGGTTTTCAACAGCAGCGGCGATGACAGTGTACACCCCGGACTCTATGTCATGGACGGGGCGATAATTCCACGTCCTCTGGGAGTCAATCCGTTGCTTACCATCTCAGCTCTTGCCGAACGCAATGTCGAGCTGTTGGCTAAGGCGCAGGGCTGGCAGATAGATTGGAGCACTATGCCGCGTCCGCTGCCACCTGAGCATCCGGTGAAGCCGGGACTGCGCTTTACCGAACGCATGACGGGGCATGTGCTTATCGGCGAAGTTCTTGATTTTGAACAGGCAGAGAAAAAGGCGCGTAGGACGGGATCCGACTGCTCCTTCATACTGACTGTGACGACTGATGATCTGATCACGATGCTTAGGGACGAGCCGCACAGTGCAATGCTGTCCGGGACTGTATCGTTGCCGGCGCTCTCGACCGCACCGCTTATGGTTAGTGATGGTGACTTTCAACTGCTCAGTGCATCGCCTGATAGGATTCAAACCAAAGAGATGGTATACACCATGACTCTTACTTCAGAAGATGGAAAGAAATATCAGTTCCATGGGAAGAAGACAATTCATCAAGACCAGGGAGCCGATCTTTACGCGGATACGACCACACTCTTTGTAACCATCTTCTCGGAAGACGGCAGGCAGCAGCTGGGCAGGGGGATCCTGCGCATCCTTACCGAAGATCTGTTGCGGCAGCTTGGTACTCTGCAGGTAACAGGGGAGACTGATCCGGCACGCAGGCTCCAATTGGTGGCGGAGTTTGGCCACTTTTTTACCGGCTCTCTTTTTGACATCTACGGCGGGGTGTTTGCCCGGCCGACGCTGTTTAACCCGGATGCACCGGCTCGAAAGCAGCGTCAGCTTCGACTTTCAGCTCCTGAAATACACGGGATAACCGCACAGGATGGGACAATACTGCGGCTGACCCGTTATCGGGGTGGCAGCAAAGGCCCTGTATTGCTCAGTCACGGCCTTGGCGTCTCTAGTCGAATTTTCAGCCTCGATTCCATTGACACCAACCTCTGTGAGTTCCTTTTCGCCCACGGTTATGACCTCTGGCTGCTTGATTATCGCTCAAGCATCGAACTTGATGCGTCGCACAGGCCGCACACTGGTGATGACATCGCCCTGCAGGATTATCCAGCGGCAGTGGACAAAATTCTACTGGAGACCGGCGTGGATGGTCTGCATGCACTGGTTCACTGCTTTGGTTCGACGACTTTTTTTATGGCTATGCTTGCCGGCCTTAAAGGGGTTCACTCCGCCATCTGCTCACAGATTGGCCCGCACGTTCTGACACCGCCGGTAACGGCTCTGAAGTCCGGCCTATACCTCCCTGACGCCTTGCGTTTTCTCGGGGTAAACTCGCTGACGGCCTATGCAGACACCCACGACGACTGGACCGAGAAACTGTTCAACAAACTGGTCGCCTTGCAGCCCCTGGCCTATGAGGAACAGTGCAAGAGCCCTGTCTGTCATCGCATAACCTTTTTATATGGTCTGCTTTACGAGCATGATAACCTCAACAGGGCCACCCACGAAACCCTGCACGAGCTGTTCGGGGTTGCGACAATTGATGCCCTCGATCATCTGGCGACAATGGTGCGAAAGGGCAGGATTGTGAATAGAGACGGCGAAGACGTGTACCTGCCGCAGCTCAAGCGGCTGGCATTTCCCATCACCTTCATCCACGGTGCCGAAAACAGCTGTTACCTGCCGGAATCCACCGCGCAGTCCTATGAGGAGTTGCGTAAAGCCAACGGCAGTGCGCTGTACCAGCGGCACCTACTTGCCAACTACGGTCATATTGACTGTATTTTCGGAGAGCAGGCGAGCAGAGACGTGTACCCATTGATGCTGAACCATCTTGAACGTTTCAGCTAACCTCGCGGAGATACCACATGAAAACAGGGGCGCAACCTGAGCAGGCGGCTGGACACTCCTCAGCGGACGGGGGGAAAACAAAACACGGGCGCAGACTGGGAGATCTGATTTTTGGTTTCCTGATATATGGATTCCTTGGGATGCTATTTGTCTGGAACAACCAAACGGCCCGTGAGTTCGTGATCAACAACAGGTATATTTTTGCCATTGGCCTGACTATGGCCGTAGCGGCCCTTGTTTTTGCCTGGGTAAAGCAGGATGTGGTGAATGCCTCTATTAAGAAACAGGTTGCCATCATCTTGTTTATTGTCATGCCCGTTCTGCTGCTTTTGGTTGGAGCGGTAGTGTTTTTCCCCCTGCAGGTGCAGATCATAATCCTGCGGATAGTCTTCCTTGCCATCGCCTGTCTGCTGCCTGCGGTGATGTACTACCTCTTCATCGCCAGCAGAAAATCGAGTCTGCTCCAGGAGTTTTTCACTAACCTTGCGCGGCTCGGTTTGTTCGATCACCAGTCATACTTGGGCCCAGACGGTGAGGTGGAGGAATCAGAGCTTGAGCGGCGTATGCGAGTTCTCTCCTATGTGCAAAAATTTGAGGCGGTTTATGGGCCAATACCAGAAGAAATGACGGAGAATCTGTTGCACATTACCACGAAGAACAACGTTAAGGTGGAGCATAAGATGGCCCGCTACACCTCCGACGTAGGAGGTTACTTCTCGCCTGAAACGGCAATTCCGGTGGTGGTGGCTTCGCTGCTCATAGGACTCGGCTGGCTGCTTACATTGACTCCCTGGGATTTGTCGGCCATCGACACAGCCGCTGGCGAGGACCTTCGGCTTAGCCTGGTACTTCATGTGCAGTCGGTTCCGGTCCACTTTGCTTTTCTCGGCGCGTATTTCTTCTCCCTCCAGTCTCTGTTTCGCCGTTATGTACAAAAGGACCTGCGGGCTAGCGCCTACATAGCAGTTGTTATGCGTATACTGCTTGCGATTCTGGGTACCTGGGTAGTCCTGGAGATTGCCGAGGGGCTGCCGACCCAATGGAACATCTCGACTGCTGACGGGGCCGGCCTTGTCGTGGTGAGTTTCGTCGTCGGCGCGTTCCCTCCGGTAGCCTGGCAGGTTATCACTTCGGCCTTTAGAACAATCACCGGCGCCAGATATTTTGTGCCCAGCCTGCGAAGCGTGATGCCGGTGAGCGATCTCGACGGTCTCACTGTCTGGCACCAGGCCAGGCTTGAAGAAGAAGATATTGAAAATGTCCCCAATATGGCGAGTGTCGATATGGTGGACCTGCTGCTTAACACCAAAATACCCGCGGACCGTGTCGTCGACTGGGTTGATCAGGCAATTCTTTATACCCAGCTTGGATGCGAGGACAATAAAGTCCGATCCGGAGATGACAGAGGCGATGCCCCTGGTACGCGAGACCTTCTCCGACGTCATGGCATCAGGACCGCTAGCTCATTGATACTTGCCTACAAACAGGCTCTTGTTCGGGATGATCTCGACTCGTTTCTGAAGATGTTGCCTTCCTCTGCCAGGCCACGGCTCCTGGCCATTGTCGATACCCTGGGCAACAACCCCAATCTATCGTTGATACAGCGCTGGAAACAGTGGGTGATAAGTAGTCGCTTTGTAAGGAGTGCTTAAAGAAACGGTTTCCCGGCCAAACCTGACCGCGCTATCCGGTCGACTACCAGGAAAGCAAGGATTTTCCACGATGTCAATTACGAGGCGAATTCTTTTCATCACGTTCATACAAAAATTCGTACCGCACACCCTTGAGCAAACTGTAGCACATGAGAAGCATAATAGCCGTAAAGGGCAGCGCCGCAGCGATGGCCATACGCTGAAGCGCCTCAAGTCCGCCCGAGAAAAGTAGCACTGCCGCCGTGGTTGAAACCGTGCCTCCCCAGACCAGCTCCTTCAGCGGCGATGGCGTTTCCAGCCCGCCAGAGGTCATAATGGCCAATACGAAAGTAGCCGAGTCGGCAGAAGTGACAAAAAACACCACCAACAGCAACACAGCAACCGTTTCATTGTCCCCCCTGTCCAGGAAAGCTTTTCTTTAAATATTCTGGGCCGTATCCTGGAATGATGAACACGCTGCACGGTGCCCGGTGGGGAAGCTGATCGGCAATTGAGCCGGTGAGTTTTTTCAATATATAAGGGTGATTGACTTTGCCCACCTGGCTTAAGGCCCTGAACAGATACGCTTGAAGAGAAGTATGCGATAACCGGTTGGACCTTAAGATGACGTCATGAAATTTTCCTACACTCACCCGTTGAAACGAAGTAGGTGCATTACACTAAAGATCTGTCGATATGCATCGTTGTTCATTGCAGTTCTGTTTTTTCCACTGATGCTTTCGGCGGCATCGTTGCGAATAGAAGGCGAACGCGCCTGGCTTAAAGCTGAGCATGAGCCTATTTTTGCGGTACTGCAGCTCTTTGAACAGCGTGGGGTGGAAGTGTTCATCGATCCATCGATTCAGCTGCAGCGCATATCCGGTACCTGGAAAAACGTTGAGATCGGCTGGCTAATCGACCAACTGGCAAGCCCACACAGTCATATGCTTGAATGGAGAGTGGAGAAAAGTCCTCTCGGTGATCTTTTTCAACTCTCCTCCATACGAATTTTTCCGGAAGGCAAGGCATCTTCAGCCCGTCCCCTATCCTCTTCAGGAAAGGTGCTAGATGTTGTTGAAGGCGAGAGTGGTATAAAATATATCCGTGGAGAGATACTTGTAGGCTTTAAGCAAGATTCCACTATCAATGATTTAAACACACTACTTCAGAGGCTCAATGGAACCGTGATTGAAGTGATCGATCCACCCGGTTTATATCGCATTAAACTAGGCGATGACATGCCGGTTGAAGAAGCTATGAGAATTGCACAGGCACATGAGGGCATTATGGCTTCCGAACCCAATCTGGCATTTCCGACCATCGAGAGCAACATCCTTCCTTTAAGCGAAATCGGTGAAGGAATAAACCTCAGCCTGGCTCCTGGTGAGACCGCGATTGCCGTACTCGACTCCGGCCTTGATCCTGATTATGTAGACTATCCTTTTATTCGAGGCACCTACGATGCAATTGATCCAAACGCGGAAATCAGCGATCCAACGGGACACGGCACCCTGACCGCTCTTATAGCGGCTGGTGCCGTTACTCCTCTTGGCGCGAATGCTGCCGAAAGCGGAATTCAGGTACTGGCGATTCGTACCTTCGACAAAAACGGCATGACCAGCTCAGACACCATCCTGCGAGCCCTCAAATATGCCGCCGACTCCGGCGTAAAAATAATCAGTATGAGCTGGGGATCGGAAATCGCCAGTCAATTTATGGAAACCGCCATGGAGTCTGCCAGCCAAAACGGTATAACGCTTTATGCAGCCGCAGGCAACGAGCCGACCGGCGAACCTGTGTATCCGGCTGGATATGACTCGGTAATCGCTGTGGGCGGCTTGAATCCGGACAGAAGCCGTTGGCAGGACAGCAACTACGGGAATTTTGTCGAACGCTATGAACCAGCCCTGGCCAACTTTAACGATCTATCCTATGCAGGCACATCTATCGCCAGCCCCTATGCTGCTTTCAAGGCTGCTCAGAAAGCGTCGGAATAGGAATGGCTTTTTTCTTGCAAGGTTTTTTGGGTATATAAGTCACCTCACCGATAGGAGCCTTAACGTGCTGTCATTAAGTATCTTAATTCAGCTCTGATCCTGTTCCGACTCAAGCAACCTCCTTTTTCTTTCTGTTCCCCATCGGTAACCACCCGTTTTTCCAGTTTTCGACACAACTCTGTGACAGGGAACGGCTACAGCAAGTTTATTTGAAGCGCATGCAGAAGCTACAGCACGAACCGCTTTCGGCTTACCAATCCGCTCAGCCACTTCGGTATAGCTCATTGATTCTCCCGGTTTGATTTGTCTTAAAACCGTCCAAACCTGTTGTTGAAAAGCGGTACCTTGAATATCAAGCGGAAGTTGAAAAGTATCTTTCGGTGATTCTATAAAATCGACTACTTCTTCGAGAAGTGTTTTAAATCCACTATCAGCCTTGCTGATCTGAGCATTTGGAAATCTGGTATGAACGAGTTCCGGAAGAGTATCCGGGTCATCACCGAACTCAATGAGACAGATTCCTCGATCAGTTGCCGCAACGATTACCCAGCCAAGAAAACACGTGGCAAGTCCGTAGGTTATAGTTACTCCTTCTGCTCCCTTACGATATACGGAGGGCTTCATTGCCAGTTGATCTCGTTTCTTATCGTAGGCAGTGCCACTGGAACCATAGCCTGCCCGATATATCGCCTCGGTGACCGATGAGCTAGATTTGAGATTTTTAAAAAAACGGAGTGCTTGCTGCCTGCTTGCATACTGCTTGGGAGTGACGCCTACGATCTTTTTAAATAGCCGATGAAAATGATAAGGGCTTAAATTTACCTGCGCGGCTAATTCGTCGAGTTTGATAGAGCTTTCGTTTTCTTCCATAATCCTGCAGGCATGAATGATCTTCTGTTCAGTTTCTACAACCTTTGACGTTGCCGCTGGTCTACATTTTCTGCAGGCTCGATACCCTGCCGATTCGGCGTCGTCGCAGGTTGTGAAATACTCCACATTATCACGATTAGGCAGCTTTGCATTGCAGCTGGGCCGACAGTAAACACCCGTTGTTATAACTGCATAATAAAATGCACCATCAGCGTCAGCATTGCTCTCTCTCACTGCCTGCCACCTGGCCTTATCCGTAGAGAATTTTTCTGATTTCATATTCAACTCTCAATCAATGATTCCCAGTTGCCTGTCGTTTCTTAGCGCTGCTGAGAATTGCAGGAAACAAACGGCCATCCATGGTCAACAGGCCAATACTTATCAGTCCCATTCCCACCATATGCTTAAGTTCAAGTTGTTCTCCCAAAATTGCTGTTCCCAGTAAGGTTGCACTGACAGGTATGAGCAGTGTTACAAGAAGCAGATTTGTCGCTCCCGCAGTTGATAATATACGGAAGTAAAGAATATAGGCAAACGCAGTTGAGATTACAGCCAAGCCAAGAATTGCCAGCCATATCTCGAAGCCGGGTATCCGCAGTGCAAAAGGTTGATCATAGAAAAGGGCCAGAGGGAGAAGAATCAGACTGGATGCTGTAACCTGTCCGGTCGCCGTAACCACAGGCTTTATGCCTAAGAGTGTAAAACGGCGGCCATAGATACCTGCCAGAGAATACGAAATTGCAGAAAAATGAACCTCCCCATACCATTGACAGAATTATTAAAAGCAGCCATTCATGTGAGGTCATTGAATCTATTTTGGCTTTCATGTGTTTTCCTCCGCGTTTTATTAACTGGATTAAAACACAGTATAAAGCCCTCCTGACTATGGAACACTCAGGTTCTTGCTATCTTATTCAAATTTATACTTTTTCGTAAATACTTTCTTTCACCCGCCCGTTCCTGAGTGTCGATGCGGGCCCCATGGCTGGATTTTCTAATTCTTGCCGGCGCTAATAATGGGTTAATGACAAAATGATTGTTTTAGTTTGCTATAATGAGAAGTAGCTGATGCATTTTCATGTTATTGCATCTTTGCCTGCCGTTTGCCTGGTAGGCAAGTCTTATCGGGAAGGAGACGTGATTTCAGTTAAAAGAGATCGATGAATGAAGTTTAACGATATACAAATGAACAATTTCTATGCTCCCTGATCGCAATTTTCCTATAGAAAATCAGCCGGTTCTTTATAAGATGGGGTCGGACCAAGGCATGTTGTTGATTTGACACAATAATATCATCAACATTAGGCTGTATCTTACCTTAAACCCATCTTTTTAAGGTTCAAAATAGACTTTTAAGGGAAAATCGCACCAACAAAAACAGATAGAGAAGAAAAGACACACCATAGCTGATCTCGCACCATAATTACTGAGCATCACAAATTTCGTCCTTCCTGGTTGGTGCATGATCTCCAGCATTGTTGGCACTGAAGAGCATCGGGAAACATATCATCCTGATCGCGTAACTTCCGTTTTTAGATTGGCCAATCGAAGGTGGAAGTATTCTACCCACCACCAAATTTGCCTGTCTAGGGGGCGTATCCTCTGAAATTGTCTCTTGATGACCGCGCCAGCATTTTATTCACTTTTCCAGAAGGCATCTCTTCCGCTTGATAGGTCGGAACATGGGATTCTGGCTTCATTGGTAAAAAGATAGCGAAAGCTGCCTAAAGAAGGTATTTGTAGTGGTTATTGAATTGGATGGATTATTTTGGGAAATTTTTTTGTTTTCCCATAAAAAAACAAATACATATGAGCCTTGTCGGGTCGATGAAAATGAAAGTTAAGCCCACCTATGAAGAGTTGGAAAGACGGGTGCAGGAACTTGAAAAAATTGAATCCGACTACAGGTCTAGAGAAAGCCAGTTACGGCTGCTTTATGATAAAGCACCACTCGGTTATCAATCACTGGACAAAAATGGTCATTTCATAGATGTCAACAAAACCTGGCTTGACGCCTTAGGATATGAAAAGGAAGAGGTCATTGGTAAGCCCTTTGCAAATTTCTTACATCCGGACTGGCGGGATCATTTTAAAGGAAATTTTCCACGGTTTAAGGCAATTGGTGAGATTCTGGGTGTTGAGTTTGAAATGGTCAAGAAAGACGGTGACCTGGTTCTGGTTTCTTTCACCGGGAAAATAAGCAAGGATGAAGAAGGTAATTTTCAACAGACCCACTGTATATTTGATGACATTACCGATCGCAAGCAGGCGGAGAATGAACTGAAAACAAACTATGAACTGCTTCAGATCGCCAGTGAAACAGCCAAATTCGGCGGATGGAGCGTTGATTTGACAAATAATATCTGCATGTGGTCGGACGCTGTGGCAGATATTCATGAGGTACCTCACGGTTATGCTCCGCCTGTGCAGGAAGCGGTAAATTTCTATGCTCCAGAATGGCAAAAAAAGATCAAACAGGTCTTCAGCGCCTGTCTAAAAGAGGGTACTCCCTACGATGAAGAGATGGAGATCATCACCAAGAAAGGAAAACGTCTTTGGGTTAGAACGACCGGCAAGCCAGTAAAAAATGACAAAAACGAGATTGTCAAAGTGCATGGTTCTTTTCAGGATATCACTGACAAAAAGCATACTGAAAAAGCACTGAAGCAGAGCGAGGAACGGTTTAATTTAGCCATGGATGCCAGCAGAGATGGTATTTATGAATGGGATTTAGAAACTAGGGAAATTTACTATTCTCCTGGGTGGAAGCGCATGCTTGGCTATGAACCTGAAGAACTGCCTAATGATTTTTCGGTGTGGGAAAAGCTTTGCAGACCCGAAGATGTGGAAAAATCCTGGCAGATATTGAAGGAAGTCTTGGAAGCGAAGCGTAAGCGGTTTGAAGTAGAATTCGAGATGCAACATAAAGAGGGACATTGGGTTCATATCCTGTCCAGGTCTAACATCTACAAAGATGCAAACGGTAAACCTGTCAGAGTTGTTGGGACCCATGTGGATATTACTGACAGCAAAAACCAGCGAGAACGTCTCAAACAGAGTGAATCACGCTACAAAAAGGCACAGGCACAGGCGAAGGTGGGGAATTGGGAATACGACCTGAAAACCACCGAATTCTGGGGTTCTGATGAAGCAAAAAAAATCTACGGTTTTGATCCGGACAAAGACAGTTTCAGCACCGAAGAAGTGGAAAGCTGCGTCATTGAGTGGGAAAGGGTCCATCAAGCGATGGTGGATTTGGTTGAAAAAGGGAAACCATACAATCTGGAATTTGATATCATAACCAAAGACACTGGCAAAACAAAAACCATTGCTTCAATTGCAGAAATTGAAACTGATGGGTCAGGACAACCCGTCAAAGTTTCAGGCGTTATCCATGACATTACCGAGCGCAAGCGGACTGAGGAAGAGTTGCGCAAACGGGAGAGTCAATTGCAAAGAATCTTCGAGATTCTCCCTATTGGCTTGTGGTTTGCAGACAAAGAAGGCACCTTGCTGCAGGGCAATCGCAAGGGGATCGAGATCTGGGGCGCCGAGCCCACGGTGACTATTTCCGAGTACGGCATTTTCAAAGCCTGGCATCTGCCGTCTCGAAAACCAGTCCTTGCTGACGAGTGGGCGCTGGCAAAAACAATCCGAAGCGGGGAAACTATTGTTGACGAGTTACTCGAAATCGAGACCTTTGACGGTAAACGAAAGACCATCTTCAATTACACTGCGCCGGTGGTGGATGGTAATGGGCAAGTGGATGGTGCCATCGTCGTCAATTTGGATATCAGTGAGCGCAAGGTTCTGGAAGACCAACTCCGTCAGGCCCAGAAAATGGAATCTATCGGCCGGCTGGCCGGCGGCGTCGCTCATGACTTCAACAACATGCTGGGAGTAATTCTCGGCCATACCGAGATGGCTCTTGAGGAGACAGATCCTGCCTCACCACTTTATACCAACCTGCAGAGCGTTCACCAGGCCGGTGAGCGTTCGGCCGACCTGACACGACAGCTGCTGGCCTTTGCCCGCAAGCAGACCATTGCTCCCAAGGTCATAGATATAAACGACACAGTAAAGGGGGTGATCAATATGCTCCGCCGTTTGGTTGGTGAGAATATCGATCTGCTCTGGCACCCCGGAAGGAACATCCAGCCGGTCAAAATCGACCCCTCGCAGATCGACCAACTCCTCGCCAACCTCTCTGTTAACGCCCGGGACGCCATTGACGGAGTTGGTAAGATCACCATAGAAACAGAAGCAAAAACTTTTGATGACGACTATTGCCACGACCATCTGGAGGCTCTACCTGGAGAATATGTACTGCTCGAGGTTAGCGACGACGGCTGTGGCATGGATAAAAAAACACTGAGTCAAGTCTTTGAACCTTTTTTTACTACCAAGGAGCAGGGCCAAGGTACCGGTCTGGGGCTGGCCTCAGTCTTTGGCATGGTCAAGCAGAACAACGGTTTCATTAATGTATATAGCGAACCGGGTCAAGGAACGACCTTTAAAATATACTTACCGGTATATGTTTCGAAATCAGTCGAAGTGGCGGAAAAGACGCATGACCTACCCGTCGGACACGGAAACGAGACCATCCTTCTGGTGGAGGACGAGTCAGCTATTTTGAAAATGACCACCACGATGCTGGAAAGGCTGGGATATACTGTAGTGGCCGCCGCTACCCCCGGCGAAGCTATCCGCCTGGCTCATGAATATCGGGGCCGGATAGATCTGTTGATGACCGATGTGGTGATGCCGGAGATGAATGGCAAAGAGTTAGCCAAAAACCTCCTCTCTTACTTCCCGGATCTCAAGCGTCTGTTTATGTCCGGCTACACCGCGAACGTCATCGCCCACCACGGCGTGCTGGACGAAGGCGTGCATTTCATCCAAAAACCGTTTTTAAAGAAAGACCTGGGAGAGAAGCTGTGCGAGGCCCTGGAAAGCTGAAAAGTTAATTTAATTAAGTTATGAATTGAGCCGTGGATAAACTGGAAAATATAGGGTATGGCGACTGGTTTCATAATCAAGTTGATGTTGGCAAAATAGCTGCTCATGAGGTTGCCCGTGTCGTTGCAGTGCACAAAGACAGCTATGTGATAACAAAGGGCGATGGAGAAGTTTTTGCGGAGTGTTCCGGGAATCTGCTCTATGCGTCAGGCTCTCCGTTTGATCTGCCAACGACCGGGGATTGGATATATGCAGATTTTTATGACGATGACTCCCACGCAATCATCCATGGAGTGTTACCAAGAAGAACCTTATTAAAACGAAAAACAGCCGGGAAACTGGTGGATTTTCAGCTCATAGCAGCAAATATAGATTTTGCCTTCATTATGCAATCCGTAGACTACAATTTCAATCTCAGAAGATTGGAACGATATCTGGCCATGGTAAATGAAAACCAGATTACTCCGTTAATATTACTGAGCAAGTGCGATCTTGTCTCACCCGATGAAGTCGAAGAAATCAAGAAGAATATTATTAGCATTACCCCTCATACTTCAGTACTGGCTTTTAGTAATTTAACCCGGGAAAATATCACAGCGATAAAAAGCTTTTTATCACCTGGAAAGACATATTGTCTGCTCGGTTCATCAGGAGTAGGTAAAACGACCCTTCTCAACAGCATCATCGGCAGTGAACAATTCGAAACCCAAGCTGTCAGTAAAAAACAAAGTAAAGGAAGACACACTACGACGAGCCGGGAACTTGTACAGTTGGATAATGGTGCCTTACTGATAGACACTCCGGGAATGAGGGAACTCGGAAATATGTCTATTGGTGCTGGTATCGACGAGACATTTTCGGAAATATTAGAACTGGCAGAGCACTGTCAATTTCGGGATTGTTCTCATACCAATGAAAAGGGATGTGCAATATTGGCAGCAATAAAAGCCGATGAACTGGATGAACACCGGTACAAAAACTATGTAAAAATGAAAACTGAATCAGCTTTTTATGAAATGTCTTATTCCGAAAAAAGAAAGAAGGATAAGGAATTTGGAAAGATGGTTAAATCAGTCATGAAAAGTAAGAAAAAACGATAGCACCTAACCAGAGCATATTCCTGTGGTGGCCAGCGCAGTTATGAATATTGCCATCTTGAAGGTTTCAAAATTCAATCTACGCTTTACATTGAAATGTTTCTTGTATCCAGTAAGTTATGCTTTCCCTGAAACCTAACAATAATAGAAAATAAAGAGTTTGTTGCGCGGAGTCCATGACAATCTTTAGCAGGCGACTGTCTGATTAAGTTGAAAATGAAATGAGTTAGACTGAGGGTGGATTTTTACATATAAAGCCTGTTTTTGTCTCTTGCTGGAAACTGAAGTGTAGTATTTTTAGCAATTCACTGCATAATCACTGCAAAAAAAAAGCACTTACAGAGTGATTTCTGTAAGTGCTTCAGTATATTGGTGGAGCTAGTCAGGATCGAACTGACGACCTCTTGACTGCCAGTCAAGCGCTCTCCCAGCTGAGCTATAGCCCCACAAGAAAACCCCTGTGGAATTTTGACGTCAATCAATACCAGGGTTTCCCGAGGGTGTCAATCAATTTTGATATATTCTTGTCGGGTAAATGCATATATCTTGCGTATGCACTGGAGCTCTGGTATTCTTCATCGGCTGTAGCGCAGGCAGCAGAAAAATAGAAATTTTCAGAGATGATAGAGGGGACAGAGATGCATTGTCTCTGCTGAAAAAATACGGATATTCACCAGGAAAGGTACTTTCCGAAGAGGAAAAGTTCATGTATTCACCATTTAATTTTTTGTTTGGCTGGCTCTCCAATGACCTTGCCATCGATCTCGGCACGGCCAATACCGTTCTCTATGTCAAAGGCAAAGGCATTGTTTTACGTGAGCCCTCCGTCGTCGCGGTGCGCCAGGACGGCAGAGGCAGCAAGGTTCTGGCGGTTGGGCAGGAAGCCAAGCAGATGCTGGGGAAGACACCGGGAAACATTACTGCCATCCGCCCGATCAAGGATGGTGTCATCGCCGATTTCGAGGTTACCGAGGCCATGCTCCGGTATTTCATCAATAAGGTTCATAACCGCAGAACCCTTGTTCATCCACGGATCATGATATCGGTGCCGTCGGGTATAACCCAGGTTGAAAAACGGGCCGTGCGCGAGTCAGCCGAGTCGGCCGGCGCCCGTGAGGTATATCTCATTGAAGAGCCCATGGCAGCGGCAATTGGCGCCAATCTGCCCATAACTGAACCCACGGCCAATATGGTGGTCGACATAGGCGGAGGCACCACCGAGGTGGCGGTTATTTCGCTGGCGGGCATCGTCTATGCCAAATCGGTGAGGGTGGCTGGAGATAAGATGGACGAGGCCATACTCCAGTATATCAAACGCAAGCATAATTTGGCCATTGGTGAGAGAACGGCTGAGCTGATCAAGACCTCCATCGGCAATGTCATGCCAGAAGACCCTTATGAGAGTATGGACATCAAGGGCAGAGATCTGGTTTCCGGGGTCCCGAAGACCCTGACTATTACCGCAGACGAAATCCAGTCGGCAATAGCCGAACAGGTCGATGTTATCATCGATGCGGTCAAGGTTGCTCTGGAGGTGACGCCGCCGGAGCTGGCCGCTGATATTGTCGATCAGGGAATTGTCCTCACCGGCGGCGGTGCGCTCTTGAAAAATCTCGATAAGGCGCTGCGCGAAGAGACGGGCATGCCCATCATAGTTGCCGAGGACCCGCTTTCATCGGTGGTTCTGGGGTCCGGTAAGGCACTTGACAACCTTGATATACTCAAGGAAGTTACTATCAGTTGACACCGGAGAGACAGTTCCTGCGCCGCAACGGTATGACGCTGTGCGCAGGCGATCTACGGCTGTGCCTCTTCCCCGGCTCTGCTGTAGTCGTTCCCTGGTGGCCGTTGCTGCCGCCCGGTGTGTAGCGGGGAATATGCCCTTCATACAGAAAGAGTTCGCTTGTACCGGTTGTGAGAAAAAAAAGCACACCCAAAAAGGGGCTGGGGAGACTGGCGATGACGAAGGTGGTTCTCCTTCTCATCCTGGTCTGCAGCCTCATTCTTTTCGCCGCCTCCTTGGGCGGTAGATTCGGACCCTTCCATCAGATAACCCTCGAGACCCTCGGTCCCGTTCAGTCCCTGTTCACCTCTGTTTCCCTGGGAGTTCAACGAGTCTGGGATGATTATATTGCACTCTGGACCGTCCGTGATGAAAACAGGCGCCTGCGGATTATGCTCGAAGAGTACAACGAAAAGCTCAATGAATACACGGAGGCCTATTCCACCTATCTGGGTCTTTACGAAAAACTCAGATTCAAGGAAAAAGATCCTTTTCCGTCAATCACCGCCCGGGTGGTCGGCAAGGGGCCGTCCTACTGGTTCCAGACCATAATCATCGACCGTGGAGAAAACGACGGCATCGTCGATGGCATGGTTGCCCGCAATGAAAAAGGCGTCGTCGGTCAGATTATTCAGGTGTCTCCAAACTATTCCAAGGTTCTCCTGGCCAACGCTCCAAGCAGTGCCATCGATGCCATGGTTCAGAAGACCAGAGTTCGGGGCATACTCAAAGGGGCGGGGCAGCGCGGCTATATTCTCCACTACGTTCTCAAGAAGGCCGACGTTGCCGTTGGCGACAGGATAGTCACCGCCGGCATCGGCGGTGTGTTCCCTTCCGGAATACCGCTTGGCAGGGTTTCGGCCGTTCACAAAAAACAGCGCGGCATGTTCCAGGAGATCGAAGTGGCGCCAGCCGTCGATTTTCAGCGCCTGGAGATGGTATTTGTCAATCTCACGGAAAAACTATCCTGGGAAGCGGAGATGAAGCGGCTGATGGGGGAGAATCGCTGATGCTGCTGATTTTTTTTCTCATCCTTGGCGTCTTTCTCATCGTCGCCCAGACCACGTTTTTCCAGCTCTTTCCCGACTGGCTGGGCAGACCGGATTTTCTCTATATCCTCGTTGCTTTTGCTGCCTACAGAATGGGATGGGGTTCCGGCCTGTTGTATGCCTTTCTGCTGGGATGGATGCTTGACGTAGTCTCTGGGATTCATCTGGGTATCTACCCGCTGCAGAATATTCTCGTTTTTGCAGCTCTCAAACTGCTTACCGAAAGCAGTCCTCTCAAGGAAGGTACCTACGAAGTGCCGCTGGTGGGGCTGAGCTATTTTCTTGTGCAGATTGGCTTTTATTTTGTGCACTCGGTAATGATACCCGGAACCCTGCCGGGATGGTCCTGGGACAAGATCTTCCAGGATACCATGATATTGCTCCTGGCGACCATCCCCACGTTTGTTCTACTCAATAAATTCTATGAATTTTTCAATACGCGCAGGATTGTCCACAGGGTAATTCGTCGCGGATCTTCCAATCAGTTTCGCTAGCAGCATGAAAGAAAAACGACACCTTTTTACCGAACTCGATGAAATCAATGAGCATGACGACAGTGCTCTGGATGTCCTGCGCCCGCGGCTGATACTGGCATCGGCTATTATCCTGCTCTTCACCGCCCTTATCTTCAGCAGGCTCTGGTTTCTGCAGATCGCCAATAGCGACGAGTACCAGAACAAAGCTTATAACAACCGGGTAAGGGTGGGCAGTCTAGCGGCTCCGCGCGGACATATACTTGACCGCAATGGCATCCCGCTGGTGACCAACAGGCCTTCGTTCAACGTGCTGCTGGTCAGAGAAAACACCAGAAACGATGAAGAGCTCCTCAAGCGACTGGCGGATGTGCTTGGTCGGGATGTATCGCAGTTGTGGGAGCGCATCCGAGACGCCTCCAATATTCCTCTGCATATTCCCATCCGCCTGGAGGAGGATATCGACTGGCAAACGCTGGCCTATCTGGAAAATCATAACCACGATTTCTCCGGTATCCGTATTGAGGTGACACCGCGTAGAGTCTACCATTTCGGCGACATGGCCGCCCATGTTATCGGCTATCTCGGCGCCATCAGCAAAAAGGAGCTCGCCAGATACGGCGAGGCTGATTATGACGGCAGCGATCAGATCGGTAAAATGGGGCTCGAGAAACTGCGGGAGAGTGACCTGCGAGGGGAAAAGGGCACCAATTTCTCCGAGGTCAATGCCCGCGGTTTCGAACAGCAGTTGCTTAAGCGCATCGATCCCCTGCCCGGCATGGAGATCCAGCTGACGCTCGATGTCAAGCTGCAGCGCGTGGCCGAAGAGATGATGCATGCAGAAGATAAGGCTGGAGCCGTCGTCGCCCTGGAAGTCAATACCGGCCGAGTGCTGACTTTTGTGTCGACGCCTACCATTCATCTCGAAGAGTTCATTGGCGGCATATCCCAGAAAAACTGGGACGCCTACCTCAACAATATCAAGAAGCCTCTTATCAATAAAACGGTGCAGGGACTGTATCCGCCAGGATCGACCTATAAAATGATCACCGCCCTGGCCGGTCTTAGCGCCGGTGTGATCAATCCCGATACCGTCTTTTATTGTCCCGGATACTACTCCTTCGGCAACAGGATATACCGTTGCTGGAAACATGCCGGCCATGGTGCCGTTAATCTGAACCGGGCCATTGCTGAATCCTGCGACGTCTATTTCTATCAGGTCGGCCAGCAGGTAGGTGTAGACGGCCTTGCCAAATATGCGAGGATGTTCGGACTGGGGCAGGAAACAGGGCTGGAAGTCGAAAATGAAAAGGAAGGGCTTATACCTACCAGACAATGGAAAAGGGAGCGCTATGACAGCAAGTGGCATGAGGGTGAGACTCTGTCGGTGGCTATTGGCCAGGGATACAATCTGGTAACACCGTTGCAGATAGCCGTGATGACGGCAATGATCGCCAACGGTGGTAAGAAGTATCAGCCGCAGATGGTGGAGCGGGTAATGCGTCCCGATGGCACCGTCGTTGAGAAGCTGGAACCCCGGCTGGCTAATGAGGTCGGCGGGGTGCAGCAGTACCTGCCGCTCATCCGACAGGGCATGTATGATGTGGTCCAGGGCAAAAAGGGGACGGCCAGGATTGCCAGGATCGAGGGGCTGGAGATTGCCGGCAAGACCGGCACGGCCCAGGTGGTGAAGATCGCCCAATACAAAGGTTTGAAGGATGAGGAAATCCCCTATAAATTTCGAGATCACGCCTGGTTCACCTGCTATGCCCCGGCCGACGAACCGGAAATAGCGGTAACGGTTCTGGTCGAGCACGGTCTCCACGGCAGCTCGGGCGCCTCCCCCATTGCCAAAGCGGTGTTGGAGACCTACTTTGCCGACCGGCTTGCCCAAAAAGCCGCCGAGGAGGTAAAGCAGCAATGAATAACTCAGCGGCAATCACAGCGATGCAGCCCCCTCCTGCTCAGACTGCGGTACCTGCCGGCATTGCGGCCAGCATCAATGGTAAAGAGAGAAGATATGTTTCGCATTGACAGACGCCATTTCATTCATTTTGACTGGGTTTTTTTTCTTCTTCTCCTGCTGGTCTGCGGCATGGCTCTTTTCAACCTCTACAGTGCTTCGTATCCGCCCAAGGAATGGGGAACGCCGCCTTATCTCAAGCAGAGCTATTTCTTTCTTATGGGCTTCGCCGCCATACTTTTCGTGCTCAGCTTTGACTACAGTGAACTGCATATCTGGAATTATCCGTTTTACATATGTATTCTTTTGATGCTGCTGGCCGCTTTTCTTCTGGGCAAGTCCGCCGGCGGGGCGCAGCGCTGGATAGATCTTGGCTTCTTTCGCCTGCAGCCATCGGAGCCGGCCAAACTGATGCTGGTGATTTCTCTGGCCAGCTACTATTCACGCAAGGAGGTCCTCGACGGCTATTCGCTCAAGCAGCTGCTGCCGCCGATAGTGCTCACCGCCATACCCTTTCTGCTGATTCTGCTGCAGCCGGATCTGGGCACGGCCTTGATGCTGGGTATAATCTTTGTTTCCATGACAGTTTTTGTAAAGCTGCGCATGTCGACCTATCTGATTCTGGGCGGTTCGGCGCTGTTTTCCGTGATCTTCGCCTGGCACAAGCTGCTCAAGCCCTATCAGAAACAGCGGGTCCAGACTTTTCTCAACCCCGAAAACGATCCCATGGGGCATGGCTATCAAATCCTTCAATCGAAGATAGCCGTTGGCAGCGGCGGTAAGTTCGGCAAAGGGTATCTGGAGGGAACCCAGGGGCACCTGCATTTTCTTCCCGAGCGACATACCGACTTCGCCTTTTCCGTCTGGTGTGAGGAATGGGGCTTTTTCGGCAGCCTCTTCTTTCTTGGCGTCTATTTTTTCATCCTGCTTCTGGGACTGCGGACCGCGCTCTATGCCAGAGACAGATTCGGCATGCTGCTTGCCTATGGTGTCGTCATGCTGATCTTCTGGCAGGCGGTCATCAACGTTCTCATGATACTCGGTTTTCTGCCGGTTGTCGGCATTCCTCTGCCGCTGGTGTCCTATGGTGGCTCGTCGCTGTTGACCACCTTGCTGGCCCTGGGCATTCTTATGAATGTGCGTATGCGAAGATTCCAGCCTGGTCGCGGCGGGGAGGGGGAGGCTGGTTAGGAGTTGGCTATTACCAGATCCCTGAGGGAGCGGATGAAGAGGGGTTTGGTGTTGAGCGATGGACAGGGCCGGCAGGTCAGTCCTTTTTTGCGGGCCATGTCGCGGTAGAGCATGTTTATCTCATAGAGTGTTTCGACGTGATCGGAGACGAAGCTTATCGGCACCATGAGGATGTTCTTGTATCCCTCGGCGGCGAGTGTGTCGATCATTTCCGGGGTGGAGGGAGAGAGCCATTCAACGGGGCCGCTTCTGCTCTGGAAACAGAGTCTGCCGCGGTACCCTGTTATCTCTTCTATTTTGGCGATGCTGATCTGCAGCTGCTCAAGGTAGGGGTCACCCTCCTCGATAAATGAGGTGGGCAGGCTGTGAGCGCTGTAGACAATGGCTACCTCTCCTGCGGACGTTGAACCGAAGCCGGCCAGACCCTCCTGGATGTTTTCTGCAAAGCTTTGGATATAGCGCCGGTTATCCGGCCAGCCGTGAACTTCAGAAATAGCGGTATCTATCTTCAACCTTCCAGCACAGCGCTTAAGGTCACCAAGCGATGAGCCCGAGGTGGCACAGGAAAAATGGGGATAGAGCGGCAGAGCGATGATTCTACCGACTTTCTCTTGAGACAGTCTCTGCAGAGCATCGCTTGCCGTGGGTCGCCAGTAGCGCATGGCGGTGACCACAGAGTAATCGCCTTCACCGTCCAGCATCTGCTGGAGGGCGTTTGCCTGTTCGTTGGTGATGCGGATAAGTGGGGAGCCGCCGCCTATCTTTTCGTAGGTTTTACGGCTTTTGGGCGCACGTTTTCGGGCGATATACCAGGCCAGCGGCTTCTGCATGAAAGGGGGGCCAAGCCGGATGATATCCCGATCGGAAAAGAGATTGTAGAGAAAAGGTGCGACGTCTTCGAGTTTCTCGGGACCGCCCATGTTAAGAAGTACTACCCCAATTTTTTCCGCCATGAGACTCATCCTCTGTCACTCATCTTTTCCTGGAACGGCTCAATACTTTACACCAAATGGATCTTTGATGCAAAAGCTACTTGTCAGCCTGTTGCAGGTAAGACCTAAATGGCCCAAAAAGAAAGGGCTGAGCTTGATTCTTGGACTCCAGGAAATATACTTATAAGAAGGGCGGAACTTATTCTTAAACAGGCATTAGGAATAGTGCTGACTGTACTGACTGCTCTTTACGGTTTCATAAGTTTCCGTCTGGGAAATGTGCCATGGAGGCACACAGGCAGTGATGTTGGAGCATACATCACTTAAGCATTAATTGGAGGGACTCTATGGAACTACAGGTCGAAGCCCGAAATATCGAATTGCGTAAAGGTTGGCAGGAAAGGATCGAAGAAGAGAAAGAAAAGCTGATTCGAAACTTTGCTTCCTATCTTTTGCACCTTCGAGTAGTTATAGAAGCGACTACTCATCATAAAGAAGGAGGGTTTGAGATCAAATTGGTTGCATCGGTACCGAACGATACACTCGTTGTCTCACGTAAGGGGGCTGCAGTCAGGCCTTTGCTGGTTGAAGCATTTGATGTGCTGTCGCTGCAGTTAAAGGAAACCATCCGCAAAAAACGAAAGACCGAGACATCTCCCGAGTCGCTGCTGGATGGCAACAGCTTTGGTACTATCCGCAAGCTTTCCCCGCATGAGTCTTACGGTTTCATATCCACTCCCGATATGCGGGATGTCTATTTTCACGAGAACGCTCTGAAAAATATAAATATGGAAGATCTCTCCGAAGGCGATGGCGTTCTGTATGGTGAAACTTTGGGAGACAAGGGCCCCCAGGCTTCATGGGTACGTCTCGCTAAATAACTCCTGCACAACGTTACGCTACTCCAGAACCCCTTCGGACACTGTTTCCGAGGGGGTTCTGGCGTTTGATCCCGTATCAGTCCCCTTGGGTGTTTGCGAAATGCGGCAGCAGGCCGTGCCTTTGCTTCTCCCAGATATCGATAACGGTGAGCGTTGCCAGTTTGCAGCGCTGTACGAGAGAGGCTTTGATCATATATTCGTCGGCGCTGTGGTCAAGGCCGCCTATCGGTCCGAGGCCGTCGAGTACCGGAATGCCGCATTCCGAAAGAGTATTGGCGTCGGAGACGCCGCTGCGCAGTTCGGACCGCAGCGGCAGGCCGAGGAAATCGGCCTGTTGCTTGAACAATCGGTAAAGGGCCCTGTTCTGTTCGGTCTGCTTCATAGGGACTCTGTTATGCGTGGCAGATATCGTACTGGTGGTCCCCTTAACAGTGGATCGAGAGGCAATCTCCTCAACACGTTTTCTGCAGATCTCACCATCCTCGCTGGTCACGTAGCGTGTATCTATTTCGGCCGTGGCCCGCTCGGCAACGACATTGGCTGCACTACCTCCGGCCACCAGGCCAACATTGACAACGATTTCCTTGTCGGGGTCGTTGAGTTCTTCGAGATGAATGGTTTTGTGGGCGAGTTCGAGCACGGCGCTGGTTTTGCCCAGTTCCTGGGTGAAGGCGGCATGACCTGATTTGCCGTATATGTCGAGATGGTAACCGGATTTGCCTTTGCGCCCGGTGACCACCTCGCCTTCGGTGCCACCGCATTCAAACACCAGTCCGCAGAGGCCTTTTCTGCCGTAGCTGCGTATCAGTTCAGCGGAGTGACGGGAGCCGGTTTCTTCGTCGGAATTGCAGATAAGGACGATGGGGATTTTCTCCAGCAGACGCTGGCTGTTGAGTGCCTTGAGCAGAAAAACGGCAGTCACCAGCCCACCTTTCATATCACAGACGCCTGGTCCGTAGGCATGCGTTTCATCTTCCCGGTAAAAGTTGAAACTGCTCTCCAGGGGGAAGACGGTATCCATGTGGCCTACCAGTACAAGCGGCCGCTGTGCTCGGGTAGTGACGGCAGCCGAATGAAAAATCAGGTTGTCGCCGCAAACCTGCGACTGATGAACGGTGCATTGCAGCGGGCAGTCGGCAAGCACTTGACGAAGCAGTAGGCCAACCTGGTTGACACCCTCTTTGTAGAGGGTATGGCTTGGCTGCAGGACGAGCTTTTCCAGAAGCTGAAACTGCTGTCGTTCATTGTCGTCAAGATAGTGCAGGATCTGTTGCTGCATGAATCAGCTCTGGTACGTAGCAAAGGCGAAGGAGTCCGTCTTGTAAGTGTCCGGGTCGGCATCGGGGTAGGAAACCTCCGTATCGCTCCACGGTTTACGGAGGATGTACTCATTGTCCTCGAATGAGATGACGTTGGAGCGATGCAACGGAATTTTTCCGCCGGCTGTGGCGATGTAGCGTGGGATGGCGTCGCCTGAAATATTCCCGTACATCGACTCGACAATGTCCCTGCCTACCTCCAGCGGTACCCGAAAATGTTTGAACTGCGGATTCCGGTAGCTGCAGTTGAAGATATAGTATGGGCGAACGTAGGCTTCATGTATGGTTTCGCAGAGTTTCCACATTTTTACCCGGCTGTCGTTGATGCCCTTGAGCAGTACTGCCTGGTTCAAAATGGTGAAAGAACGTTTGCTCAGACGCCGGTAGGCATCGCGCGAGAGGGGGGTGATTTCCTGGGCGGTGTTTATTTGGGTGACTACGCGGATAGGTTTTCTGTCGTTTGATTCTTCTATTATATCGAGGAGTTCGTCGTCGATTCGCATGGGCGCCGTCACCGGTATGCGGGTGCCCAGACGTTTGACTTTGACGTGGTCGATGTCGTCGAGTTGTGCCAGCAGCCATTTGAGTATGGAGTTGGGCAAGACGAAGGCGTCGCCGCCGGTGACCAGGATATCCCGTATGTTCTCGTTGTTCCGTATGTATTCAAGTGCCTCACCGTAGGCCTCCCAGGAGTAGGTTTTGTCCTTCCTGCCGATATGGGCTATGCGCAGACAGTGGGTGCAGTACATGGCGCACATATTGGTGGCCTTGATGGTGACCACTCTCGGATAGAACTGGTCGATGAGCCGGGCCGGAGAGTGATCTGCTGCCACCGGTGGAATCTCGATGCCGGCGTTGTCGACCATTTCACCGGTGGGGACGGATTGCAGCATTACAGGGTCATTGATGTTTCCCGGCATGATGAGGGAGCTGTAGTAGGGGGTGAGCCGCATGCGGAAATTTTTGGTCACCCGTCCTATGGAAGCTACGGCCTCGGCCGGCAGGTCGATGAGCTCGGCCAGT
This sequence comes from uncultured Desulfobulbaceae bacterium, assembly GCA_937132035.1. GTDB lineage: Bacteria > Desulfobacterota > Desulfobulbia > Desulfobulbales > Desulfocapsaceae > Desulfopila_A. The sequence continues at coordinate 40,008 of CAKZOA010000227.1, forward strand.
TCTTCGGCGGTGTTGATACAGTTGCGGATCTGGCCCTTGTAGCTTCCCCACTCGTTGGTGCTCATATTCAGCTTTGTGCGAATTCGTTCGCCGTTTTCCTGAATCTGCGGCCAGAGCTCGATGCCGCTCGGTGCCTCTGTATCCTTACGGGCAAGATATTCCTCAACCCGGGCGTTGGACTTGCCGGCTATTGGCAGCGCCTGGGTGAGACGGCCGCCGAGTGAGACCATGTGCTCGTCGATCTGCTGGTGTTTCAAGGCCAGGTTGCACAGATCCATCTTTGTCAGTCCGAAGTCCCGGATGCTGTTGCCGGCAAGGCGCTGTTTGAGGAGTTCCTGGAAAAGGCTGATGATGGGACCGGTCAGATTCTTCTTACAGGCCTTCTCAACCAGCTGGGAAAGTTCCTTCTTTACTGCCCCCGTGGGTACCTGGCCCTTCTCCCTGGGAGGATCTCCGGTAAGCTTGCCGATGAGTTCGAGGGTGTACTGGTCCAATGCGTTGTGACAGTCCTGATCGCTGCGTATGTGCGGTTCCATGATGATAATTAGGCCTCTTCAATGGTTTGTTGTATGAATCCTACTCCTTGACACAATCCTTCGTTGACTTCCTCTCTGTTGGTGGCTACGGAAACGACTCTGGCGAGAAACGTTCCGGGCATGACATAGAAGTTGGTGCCCACGTGTTCGAGGATGGCAAAATCTTTGAGCAGTTCACCATTGGCAACTTTTCTAAAAGTTTCACGCTCGTAGATGTTCTGGGGAATGTAGCCCGTTGTTCTCTTCTGGGTATCTATCTTGTAATTGTACGTTCCCCAGTGAAGATTGCGGTGGTTGGAGGACAGCTCTCTGGTGTTTTTGGGGAAGCGGTCTTCGGTGACGGCAAAGTATTCCAGTTCCATGAGAGAGGGACTGCCTTCCGGCAGCGACTGTTCGAGGGTCAGACAGAACTCCAGCGTCGTGCCTTGCTTGCGGGCATTGATTTCCAGAAAGACGACGTTGCCGTCGTGGTCGATGAGATAGTCACAGCCGAAGATACCGCGATAGCCATGATGGCCAAGAATTTTGCCCACCCTGACGGTGTAGTCTCTCAGAATCTGCTGGCTTGCGGCGTCGAGTTCCGTCGGATAGAGCGAGCCGACGAAACGGTTGCCGCCGACGATAACCTGATCTGCTATGCCGGCGATATAGACATCGTTTTCGTTGGCGACCACGGCCAGAACGGTAGGATCATAGGTGTGAGGTATGTAACGCGACAGCAGATAGAGACTGTCTTCGTCGGTGAATATCGAGGTCACCTCCTCCTGGTTTCGAGTCACGGCTGAATTTGAACCGGCGGCGGAATAGGGGGTGCTGATGAAGATACCTTCACCCCATTGCCGGCGCAGACCGGCAGTGGTCTGCAGAAGAGATTCAAGCCCGTCGCAGATATGGTGTTCGGCCATGGGGACAATACCATTGAGTGTCTGGTACTGGAAAATCTTGGAATTGAATCTTTTGGCGATGGTTTTATCGGGTCCGAGAATGGTAACGCCTTCGATTTCATCGAGGGTCAGCTCCTCTATGGATTCATAGAGACTTATATAGAGCTGGTTCTGCTTTTTGAGGATGGTGTCGATCAATGCGCGGATGGTTTTGCTGGCGGAAACCGCGGAGATGAAATGATCATATTTTATGCGACAGCTTTTGCGAAAGGCGCCGAGGTTGAGCCTGCCCAGTTCTTCGTCGACTGCTCCCAGCCTGGCCTCGGGATTGATGACGAAGATGTTGGCGTAGTTGTACTGAATGCAGATATCAGGTATTACGGCAATAAACCGGACCTCTTTGTTGTAGACTCGCCGGTTGAGCGTTTCCTGAAGGAAGGTGTTGAGGCCATAGGCCTTGAGATCGCCTATGTAGAGGAAATAATAATAATCGGGATTGTAGGTAAAGTTCGAGAAGAGGATTTCATCGTCATAGTCCATGGTCTGCCGCTCGTGTAAGGTGGGAGCTGAGGTGGGCATGTCTTTACCGCCGTCACTCAATGAGTGTCGCCCTGCCAGTGTAAGGAAAAAAAAACGGCCAGTCTTCGCTGTAAGAGAAGTGGCCGCTGTCTGTAATTGTTTTGGGATATTGTTCGTGGAAGACAAACCCGGCGCAGAGTGCTGGGGGCGAGGCTGCCGGAAAAACGGTTGGATATGAGAAATCCATACAGCAGGAAATAGGCACAGCAATTTTCCTTCATCTGTCTGAGCGATTGAAACGCTGCCCTTAATACCTTCATGCCTGAGGAACCGCTGCCAGGTAAGGAAAATATCCAACTCAGGGCTATTTTTCCCATTCAATACCTCCGGCACCACCCTTTGTCAAGCAAGAAGCACAAGCAGCTTGAAAAAGTATCTCCGGAAAAAACTGAGAGGCGCTAAGGTAAAGAGTTGACTATCGATTCGCTATACCCATGCCATAGCAAGTGCGCCTGCTCTAGCCTAGTCTGGGCTACTCTAGTAACTGGTCTGCGGCAGCGGCTGTATTGGGAGCGGTTTCGGGAAGGCCCCAAGTCAGCAATCAGAAAATGAAGCAGATCGCTCTCCACGTCGATGTGGTGTTGAGGATATGATCAAAAATGTACTGGGGGTGACGACTGGCTGGTCATGCTAAATAAACAGGATATAATGATAAGTCTGTATCTTTGAGCATTTGAGCAAAGAGTATGGCTGAGGTTTGCGGCGGAGTGAAGGGTGGTTGAGATGAGAGACTGAAGGTGTCAAAATACTTGACATATGGAGCTATTTTTGCGACCCTTTAAAGACATTTGAAGGAATTCAGTCGTTTTCTCTGGGGAAAATCTCTATGATGTTAACAGGCTGCCTTCATTAACGGGCCTGTGGAGCCTGTTTTATAGAAGTTTTTCCAAACCGTCAGTCTTCCATCCAGGAAGCAACGTCCAACACGAACCCAAGGAGAG
>CAKZOA010000228.1 GCA_937132035.1 uncultured Desulfobulbaceae bacterium
CCTGATGTTCTGGAGCGTTGCCGAGCCGGTGGCATATTTCACAGGCTGGTACAAAACTCCTCTCAACGTTGCAGCCAATACACCGGAAGCGGCACGTCTGGCACTCGGAGCAACCATGTTTCACTGGGGCCTGCATCCCTGGGCGATTTACGGCGTCGTCGCTTTATCTCTGGCCTTTTTCGCCTACAATAAAGGGCTGCCGTTGTCCATACGATCCATCTTCTATCCGATCCTGGGCGATCGGGCCTGGGGCTGGGCCGGCCATATCGTCGATACCCTCGCCGTTATCGCTACCCTTTTCGGCCTGGCAACTTCACTTGGCCTCGGCGCCCAGCAGGCGGCCAGCGGCATGCATCATGTTTTCGGCATAGAGGCCAGCATGAATCTGCAGATCGGCATCATAATCGGGGTGACGGCGCTGGCAGTAATCTCCGTTGTCCGCGGCATCGAGGGCGGCGTCAAACTGCTCAGCAATGTCAACATGCTCATCGCCCTCGCCCTTTTCGTTTTCGTCGCCCTTGCAGGCTTCGCCATCGCCATGGGCTCGGTGTGGACGACGTTCACTGCCTATGTGGAAAACATCATCCCCCTCTCCAACCCCCACGGACGCGAGGATCAAGCCTGGTTTCAGGGCTGGACCGTGTTTTACTGGGCCTGGTGGATCTCCTGGTCCCCCTTTGTCGGCATGTTCATCGCCCGCGTTTCCCGGGGCCGAACTATTCGGGAATTTCTGATAGCGGTGCTGATTGTGCCGACGGTGGTGACAATTCTCTGGATGTCCGTTTTCGGCGGTCTGGCCATCGATCAGATAACCAACAAGACCGGTATATTGGGAACAGAAGGTCTGAAAAGCGTCTCCCTGGCGATGTTCCAGATGTTCGACTCCCTGCCCTTCGGCACCGTCCTCAGCTTCGTCGGCATAATTCTGGTACTGGTATTCTTCATCACCTCTTCCGATTCCGGATCTCTGGTCATCGACAGCATCACCGCCGGCGGCAAACTCGACGCGCCGGTACCGCAGAGAATCTTCTGGGCCTCCATCGAGGGCGCCATCGCCGCAGCTCTGTTGTGGATTGGCGGCACCGAAGCCATTGAGGCACTCCAGGCGGGAGCCATATCCACGGCACTGCCCTTCACCTTCATCCTGCTGTTGATGTGCGTCAGCCTGGTTCTGGGATTGAGAACCGAAAAATATCGGGACAAGGCCTACGGACCGCTTTCAAGGGCCCGGGAGTCGGCGTAGCCGGCACCATATCACGAATGCTGAAGTGACTCCTATACCAGCAGCTCAGCCAGGCGAGTCCTGGCTGAGTAGTGGTGGGCGACCTGTGCCTGAAACAGCTCCGCCGTCGCCAGTGCATCGGTGAATGCGTGGTGAGCCCGGTAGGCGGGAAGCCCATAGCGCTGCCGGCTCCGGCCCAGCCTGACGGAGACCGGACTGCGGCCCTGCAGTCGGCGCAACAAAGTGGCCACAGCCCGCCGCCGCACGCTCCGTTCGATCATCATGGTATCGATGACGGGGAAAGAGATCTCTTCTCCTGTATGCCGACAAAAGGCACTGCTCAGGAACTGGCGCTCAATGGGGTGATAGTGGACGACGACAATACTGCCAGAAAGTACCGCTAGAAGTTCTTCGAGAACCAGGCCTATGCCGGGAGCGCCGTCAATATCCCCATGGGTGATACCATGTATGACCACGGAATCTTCCTTGAGCCGACGCTGAGGACTGACCAGCCAATGGCGCCCCTCTTTGATGCGGATGCAATCAAGAGCAAAGGGTACGGCACCGATGGAGATGATCTCGTCGCGACTCGGATCTAAACCGGTTGTCTCGAAGTCGAGGGCCACAAAAGGGGTCTGTGCCAGCGTTCCCGAAAATACTTCCAGGCAGCGGCCGTAGAATTCCTGCAGACGCTGATTGGTGGTATGCCGTTTCCTGGCCTTGAGAATTACCTTCCAGTCGACGTTGAGCCTATCATCTCTTATCATAGTGTTGAACATCGTTTATGAAGTCGAGCTGAAGCGATTGCCGGTGTAGCGGAATTTCAAAAAATTCTGGGCCCTGCTCAGTATCTGGAAAGCATCCTTGAGATTCCTTCGTTCAAAATCGGAGAGATCACCCGGATCGATGGTGTTGTCCGGTTCGATCCCGTTTTCAATATCCCGGGCCTGATGCCGTATGCTGACCATGGAAATGAACTCCATGGCGTCACGCAGGTCCGGTCCCCGCCCTTGAGGCAGAATGGCGGCGGCGATGACATCGTCGAGCCGCTCGAAAGAGTTGTGGGCATTGGAGCCCACGGCCAGAGCATGCACCCGCAGTATATCGGCCAGCGGTGCCGTTCCCCGGCGTTTGAGGTTGATGGTATTGCGCTGGCGACCGTCCTTTTCCATGACGAAATTCCGGAAAAAACCAAGCGGCGGTGTGCGGTTTAAAGCATTGCGGGCCAGGCAGGCGAGAAATCGCCGATTGTCCCGCGCCCTTCCGACGATGAAATGCTTCAGTTGCTCGGCCCATGGTACCTGACCGTGTACGCCGGCAAGATCGAAAAAAATCGAGCTGTTGAGCAGAGCCTCGGGGCTGGGTTGCTCGATCCAGTCGAGAAAGCAGCTTTTCCAGGCGCTCAGGGTCTTTCGCCACTGCGGATTAGAGGCCATTATGTTACCGGTACACCTGGGATAGCCGCAGCGGGCAAGGCTTTCACAGACAAAGGAGGTCAGGTCGTCGAAGTACTCGCCATGTCGGTCCGGCTCATAGGCTTCATCGACGATGATGGCGTTGTCCTGGTCGGTGACGATCAGCTGCTCATCCCTTGCCATGGAGCCCAGGGTGATAATACAGTAGGGTACAGGGGGCGGCCCCAGCCTCTCCTCGGCCAGTTCGGCGAGACGCTGGATAAAGGTTCTGCCGATTACCGACATGGAACTGCCGATCATATGCGAATTGGCATCTTCGTTGACCATCCGGACATAACAGCCGGGAACGTCTTCGGCGGTTTTGGCCAGTTCTTCCACCGTTGTCTGGGCGCGGATATTGCTCACCAGCAACAGACTGCTTTGGGATTCATAGCGGAGGATATCGGCGACCTCGATGATGCCGACGGGCACGCCGTCGCGAAGAACCGGCAGATGATGCACCTGGTGCCGCAGCATCATCAGCATCGCCTCGAATATATAATCGTTATGATCCAGGGCAACGATATCAAGAGACATGACCTCAGCGATTGCCGTGTCCCCGGAAAGCCCGCGGGCAAGTACCCGGGTGCAGAGGTCCCTGTCGGTGAGAATACCGGCAAAATCGTCATGACGGCCATTTGCCGGCTCGCTGTCGGCGTCGACAATGAGAACAGCGGAGAGATTGGCCTCGGTCATGGTGACCGCGGCATGTTCAATAGTATCGCTGGATGAGAGAATGACGGCCTCGCGGCCCAGCAGCGTCTTGACCTTCGATTTGGTTAAATGGTTGCCGCCGGCGGCTACGGTAACGGCATTGCGCAGGCGGGCACTGTCTTCCACCTCGACAAAGTCGGAAAACTCTTCATAACGGCTGTAAAGCTCGTAAAAGATATCTTCCGGCAAGATATAGACCAGGGTGTCGGCGCTGGCCCTGGCGGAAAAGGGTACTCTGTTGTTCATAAGCAGCCCCATCTGTCCGAACAACTGGCCCCGGTCGAGCCGGTTGTAGAGATCGCCGTTGCGGCGATACAGTTCAACGACGCCGCTGCGAACGATATAGAGGCTGTGTATGGTGCCGCCATACTCGAGAATACCCTTGCCGGCACGAAAATAGGAAATTTCAAGACTGCCGGCCACCCTGGCCAGTTCTTCCTGCGGCAACATCTCAAATGGCGGGTACTGGTTGAGGAACTCCTCGATTTCTTTACATTCCGGGTGCATGACCTGAATTCTCTGTCGTAGTAATGGGATATTACGTGTTCTTGCAATACGTTGCAGAGGTTATATACAGTTTTTCCGTTGTCGTCCACCGCAAATGAAGATCAAATACTCACCTGAAAGACTCCCAGCCCTGCCGGCTCCCAACCCTGAATAAATACCAGGACACTAATCTCCACGACAGACGCTGGATTCGGTGATCAGAGCTCATCGCACTCCATACCCGAAAGATACCACGACACCGTCTCCGCCACAGCCAGGGCTGCAGGATAACGCCCCTCGGTGTCCGCCCGCACCGCTTGGACAATGTCTTTTTTGCTCGAACCATGGACAAGAAAGCAAAGAGTCCGGGCAAGCTTAATCCCTTCAAGGGTGAGACTGATCCGCGGAACCGGAGGAGAGGCTGTCTTCGGGGGGTCGACGGCAGTTACCAGCCCGGAACTCTGCAGGGCGGTATCGCCTGGGTACAACGAAGCGGTGTGACCGTCTGCGCCGAGTCCCAAAAGGACAAGATCGAAGAGAGGCTGCTCAGGGGAGATACTGGAAAGAGTAGTCTCAATGAGATGGCCGTAGGTTTCGGCTTCCCTGGCTGGATCACCCTCACCATGAATTCTGTGTACCTGGTTCGGCGGTACCGGCACCGCTGAAAGAAGAGAACCATAGGCCATTGCGTAATTGCTGTACCGGTGGTCGAAAGGGACGCACCTCTCATCACCGAAAAAAACATGGGCCCGGCACCAATCTATTCTCTTTCGCCAGGGCTCGGTTGCCAATAGCTCGTAGAGCGCGCCGGGGGTCGATCCCCCGGCGAGCACCAGGCTGAAGCACCGGCGCCGCTCAAGAGCAGCGGTACTTGTTTTGACAATTTTTTCTGCAAGAGCGGCTGCCGCAGCCTCTTTTTCAGGAAAACAGTAAACGCTCACGAGACGATCTCCCTGATAGTCGGCAATATCTCCTGCGGCCCCCAACTGCCGGCCTCATAATGGTGAAGCTGCTGTATTCGACAACTTTCTCCCTCACAATCTTCGAGAATAGGCGTCACCAGTTTCCAGGTGGCCAAGATGCCGTCCTGGCGCCAAAACAGGGTGCGATCTCCCAGAATGCAATCGAGCAGCGCCTTTTCATAGGCATCCAGCACAAAATCATCATATCCCTGACTATAAGAAAAGTGCAGATCACCCGTCCTCAGACAGAGCCGGGGACCGGGTATCTTGGCCTGGATGGACAGAGTGATGGACTCCTCCGGATACACGGAGAGCACCAGCCGGTTGCCGGAGAGATGATCGCCTATCTGTCCTTTAAACATGGCCAGGGGGGCCTCCTTGAAGCGGATCACCAGCCGGGTGCATTTTTCCTTGAGTCTTTTTCCGGAGATAAGATAGAAAGGTACGCCCTGCCAGCGCCAGTTGTCGATGTCGAGCTTGAGGAAGGCGAATGTCGGGGTACGCGAGTCCGCCTTGACCCCATCCTCGTCTCGGTAGCCTGCAAGCGCTTCTCCATTAACGCTCCCGGAATCATACTGGCCCAGGACAATGTTGTTCTCAGCGCCGCTGAAAGGGAGAACGGAGGTGAACACTTTGACTTTTTCGTTCTGAATGGCATCAGCTTTGAAACTCGCCGGCGGCTCCATGGCGGTCAGGGCGAGCAGTTGCATCATATGGTTTTGAAACATATCCCGCAGCACTCCCGAGTCGTCGTAGTAGCCGGCCCGCTTTTCGACACCGAGCGTTTCCGAGGAGATTATACCGACCCAGTCGATATGGGTTCGGTTCCAGATGGGTTCAAAAATCTGATTGGCAAACCGAAAGGTCAGAATATTCTGCACCGTCTCCTTGGCCAGGTAATGATCGATACGGAACAGCTGCTCTTCACTGAACGAAGCATGCAGATTATTTTCCAATTCCAGGGCGCTCTCATAACTGTGACCGAAGGGTTTTTCCACCACCAGGCGCACCCAGGCCGTATCCGTTGCGGCTGCAGCCAGACCGGACCGGCCCAGCATTTCCCCTACCTGGCTATAGAGCAGCGGTGGAACGGCAAGGTCAAAGAGAAGATTGCCCCCGGTGGAGAATTTTTCCTGGAGTTTCGTTATCGCACTCTTGAGATGACGGTAGCTCTCTTCCTGATCGTATTCAATCGGCTGGTAGTGCAACTTCTCGGCAAACAGCGCCCACGCCTCATCGTTGTCTTGGCCGGCGCAGCATCTTGCCCGCATTGCCTGACGAAACTCAGCGTCATCGAGAACGGTCCTGGCACAGCCCAGAATAGCCACCTTTTCCGGCAAATAGTTTTTGCGGAACATTCTAAACAGCGACGGCATGAGCTTTCTGGCCGTCAAATCACCGGAGGCTCCGAAAATAACAATGATACAGGGATCCGGATGGACAGCATTGTTGCAGTCTGGTACTTGTGACATGCTTTCTCCTTGCACGAAAACGTTCTCGGATACGCCGCCGTTAGCGTCGCAGGGCCATGAGTTTATGGAAAATCGCCTTGACCGTCGGGGTGAGCCGCTGCCGGTTATAGGCATCGCCGCACTGGCGAATAGCCTCCGCCAGCGTCGGATACGGATGAATCACTCCGGCCAGGCTGGCAAGCCCCATGCCTGCCTGCATGGCCACACTTATCTCACTTATCATATCACCTGCGTGGCTGCCGACGATGGTCGCCCCCAGTATCCGATCTTTGCCTTTGGCCACATGAATTTTAACAAAGCCTCTCTCCGCTCCGTCGATAATGGCCCGGTCGACCTCGGCAAACTCGCGTTGAAAGGTGGTATAGGCTATTTCCCTTTCCTGCAGATCTTTTTCATACAGACCGACATGGGCCACCTCCGGGTCGGTATAGGTGGCCCAGGGCACCAGCAGGTCGGAAACTTTGTCGCGCCCGAAAAAGAGGGCGTTTTTGATGACCATGCGGGCCATGAAATCGGCCATATGGGTGAACTGATACTTGGAGGCTACGTCTCCGACGGCATAGATATCACCATTTGTGGTCTGCAGATTATCGTTGACCGTCACTCCCGCACGCACGTCGAATTCAACACCGGCCTCTTCCAGCCCCAAATTGCTGATAGCGGGTTTCCTGCCGGTGGCAACCAGCAGCGCATCAAAGACCCACGCCTTCTCGGTGTTATCGTCGCCAACCACCATGCGGATTTCGTCTTCACCGTCTCCGCCTTCAATACGCTTATATCTGGTGTTGAAGGCAAAAGTGACACCATCGTCCATCATCGACTCTTTGACGATATCGGCAGCCTCGCGATCTTCTTTGGGCATGATCTGTTCACTGCGCAAAAAGACGGTGACCTGCGATCCCAGCCGCTGGAAGGCCTGGGCCAGTTCAATACCGATGGGACCTGCACCGATGACACCGAGGCGCCGGGGCCGCCGGGTCAGATTAAAGATGGAGTTGTTGGTCAGATAGGGGACATCGGCAAGCCCTGGAATATTGGGGATGGCGGCGGTACCGCCGGTGGCGATCACCGCTTTGGCAAAATGCAAGGTGGCTCCATCCACCTCAAGGCTGTTGGTGCCGGTAAAAGTACCCCTGCCCATGAAAACATCGACACCGAGCTGATCGGAATACCTTTGCGCGGAGTCCACCGGCGAGATGCGACTCCGCAGCCGGCGCAGACGCTCCATCACGGCACCGAAGTCTACCGAAACCTCACCATCTATTGCCACCCCGAACCGGCCTGCTTCACGTACTGCCGCAACAGCTTTGGCGCTGCGCAGCAGGGCCTTGGAAGGAACACAGCCGACATTGAGGCAATCGCCGCCAAGAAGATGTGATTCCACAAGGGCCACCCGGCCGCCAACCCCGGCCGCTCCGGCCGCGGAAACCAGCCCGCCGGCTCCGGCACCGATTACCACCAGATTATAGATGGACTTCGGCTGTGGATTGACCCATCGTTTCGGGTGCACATTGTCGAGCAGCCTGGCATTGTGTTCATCAAGGGGAGAGATGCCCACGGCCTCAAGGTCTATCTGCTCCATGCTGCCCATCTCCGGGTCGGGTCCGGGTATGCCCGGCTGCAACGCCTCCTCTCCCCGTCTCGCGGTGCTGAGAGTCCCCAGAAAATCCGACCACCGGACTGCCGGGCCTTCACTGGTCTCATCGGCCAGGCTACCGTGATCTTCATCTGCGGCAAAACGATAGAATAAAAACTCGTTTTTAAAGGCATGGTCACGGTGGACATGATGAAATACTCCCGCCTGGAGCAGGATATTGCCAAGGCGAAGGGCATCGTCCTCATCGGTCGCCAGTTGCGCTTCGATCATTTTCGTCACCGCTTCGGAACCGACAAAACAGTCGTCGTAGCTCTTCGGCGGAAATCCATACTGCCGCTGGCGCAGGTTGACAATCTCACGCAGGGAGTGTTCCAGTTCCTCGAGATCACCACTCTGCAGGGATTTATCCCCACCATGTTTTTTCTTCTGACTCACATTGATCTCCTTTTCCTTATTTGATGGTTGCCGATTTCTCCTACAGGCTCCCCCTGGTCCGTTTGCAAGCGGAACTCAAGGGGGCATGTACAGTATGTCGTCCAGCGACTGAAAACCTTACACCCCCATCCACCCAATCAGAGCCTGTCCAGAATAAAGGGGCCTAATTCTAAAACCTGATTACCCTTGAAACTCAGCCTAGCCAACTATGGGAAGACAGGGGTGCTCTTTTCACTCCGTAATAGGGTAAGCTGAGGTTCAGGGGGAGTCAGAAAAGATTATACTATACCTCAAACAACAAAGAGTTGCCGAGATGTTGCAAAAACCATTAACCGACTGGACAAAAGCACAGACTTGCCTGTAGAATTAAGCCCGAGTCACATTGCCTCTTGCAGCACATACCCCCTGCGCACGCTTGCCGAAACGCCCGGACCGCAACACAGGAAAGAAAACCCATGACAACCGCCGAAACCAATACGCCCCCGGACCGGGATACAGACGATCCGGAACAGTGGGTGGATCAGTATGCCGATCCCCTCTACGGTTTTGCTCTTCTTCGCGTCACCGACGCCGCAGTCGCCGAGGAGCTCGTCCAGGAAACCTTTCTCGCCGCACTCACTGCCTTCAAAGGCGGAAATTTCCACGGCAAATCATCGCTCCAATCCTGGTTGACCGGCATACTCAAGCATAAAATAATGGATCACTTCCGCAAAAAGTACAGAAACAGCGCTGACACCTTCGACGATATCAGGGAGGAGAAGATTGCCGATTTCTTCGATGCCAAGGGAAACTGGCAGGTTAAACCGGGCAGCTGGGGAGATACCCCTCAGAAAAAATACGAACAGCAGGAACTGATGCTGGCACTGATCGAATGTATCGACACGCTGGCTGAACGTCAAGCCGACGCTTTCAGGCTGCGCGAACTCGATGGAGAAGAAGCGAAGGTAATCTGTAAGGTATTGCAGATCAGCGCGACCAACTACTGGGTGCTTATGCACAGAGCACGATTGGCGATGCGGCGCTGTATGGAGCCGCACTTGGCCCGGCGGTCGTAACAGAGGAC